>CAXMOC010000276.1:0-4639 GCA_964194865.1 uncultured Opitutales bacterium
CTCGCGCCGATAGGAGGCCAGGTTCTGATGGGCGAACGCCAGCTCTGCACCGAAGAGCACGATGGCCCAGAAGATGTAGATCCACAGGAACAGCAGCGGCAGCTGGGCGAAGGCTCCGAACAGCGCATCGGCCCTGGCGACACCCACGCTGTAGCTGATGTAGACATCCTGGGCGAGCAGCACCAGCACCCCGGAAATTGCGCCACCCAGCAGAGCCGACGTCAACCGCACCGTCGTGTTCGGCAGAAACCAGAACATCAACGCGAAGGCCAGAGAGAGCATCAGCCAGGGCAGTTGTCGCAGGCCAATTTCGTAGAGCAGCTCGAAGGTCTCGAACTGGCTCAGCTGCTGCATCAGCCACTCGCTCTTGAGGCCGGTGGCGACGGACAGCGCGGCGGCCATCAAGGGAACCAGCACCAGGATGGCCAGGTAGTCGGGAAATCGCCGCCCCCAGCTCCGCGGTTTCTGGACGCCCCAGATCGAGTTGAAGGCCCGCTCGACGTTGCCGATTCCGAATACGGTGGTGACGAATACGATCGCGGCTCCGATCCCTCCGAGCGCCTTGAAGTCCGCGCCGCGAATCTGCTCGAGGATGCCCTGCTGGGCGCCGGGAGCTCCCGCAGCGATCTCTGCAACGATCTTGTCGGCAAAGCCGCTGTCGACTCCAATCGCCGCTGCAATCCCGATCAGGATCGCGAACACCGGAATCAACGAGATCACCGTGAAGTAGCTCAGGGAGCTGGCCTGCAGCAGCAGCCGATCGCGAACGAAGCCCTCGGCCGCCAACACCGCGAACTGCAGCAAGCCCACCGCGCGGGCGACGATCCAGCGCGAGGCGGGTTCGTTGGCCCACAAGCCTTCCCGCAGAAATCCGCGGGCGCGCTCGATGGTGTCTCGCCGCTTCACCTGCGCTCCTCCGAGGCGTCGCGGCCCCCTCGGATGCCGTCCGAACGGCATCCCGCGGATTCTACTGAAGTGGACATGCCGGCCTCGGTCAGCGGGAGCGGCGTCACGGAGACGGCCGGCCGCAGCCTCGCGAGCGTTTTCGGGCCGATCCCGTGTACCCGCGTCAGGTCGTCCACCCGCTCGAAGCGTCGAATCTGGCGCTCCTCGATGATGGCGCGAGCCCGTACCGGCCCAATGCCCGGAAAGCTCTCGAGTGTAGCGGCGCGGGCGCAATTCAAGTCGATGGGAAGCCCGAACAGCTGGCGAGCGGGGCCCCGCAGCGTCAGCACGTCCGCTGGATCGGCGACGCAGCGAACTGCAGTGGTGTAGCCCTCGACGACCGCGACTTCGCTCGGATGCTCACAGGGCCGCGGCTCGGGTCGCGTCGCGGGCAGCGCCAACGCGAAGAGTCCGCAGCTCAGCAGGAGTCCGGCCGAAGCCTTGTGCTGCTCCATGGACGAGCCGCTCCTGGGGGACCGCTCGGATCAGTGCTCGGGGGTCGGCGCAGCAGCCCCCGCGTCCACGAAGGCTTCGTGAAGTGTGCGGACCGCGAGCTCCGTGTACTTCTCTTCGATCACCACCGAGACCTTGATCTCGCTGGTGGCGATCAATTGGATGTTGATGCCCTCGTCCGCCAACGCCCGAAACATCTTGGATGCTACGCCGGCGTGGTCCTTCATGCCGAGTCCGACGATCGAAACCTTCCCGATGGCGTCGTCGCCTTCGACCTCCGTCGCTCCGATCTGCTGTCCGACCTCCTGTGCCATCTCGAGAGCGCGCACATAGCTCGACTTCTCCACGGTAAAGGTCACGTCGGTCGATCCGTCCTGGGAAAGGTTCTGGATGATCATGTCGACCATGATTCCCGCATCGGAGAGCGGCGTGAAGATCAGCGCCGCCAGGCCGGGCTGATCCCTGACCCCGCGCACGCGGATCTTCGCCTCATCGCGATTGTACGTCACACCGGAAACGACCAGGCGCTCCATCACCTCCTCCTCGCGGACCACCCAGGTCCCCTCCCCTCCGTGAAACGACGAGCGTACGTGCAGCGGTACGGCATAGCGCATCGCAAACCGGGCCGATCGCGTCTGGAGCACTCTCGCCCCCAGACTCGACAGCTCGATCATCTCGTCGTACGAGATGCGATCGAGCTTGTGCGCACCGGGCACCAGCCTAGGGTCCGCGGTGAGGATGCCGTCCACGTCGGTGTAGATCTCGCAGACCGAGGCGGAGAGCGAAGCCGCAATCGCCACCGCCGTGGTGTCGGAGCCGCCCCTTCCCAGGGTCGTCAGATCGCTCGCTTCGTCGATCCCCTGGAAGCCGGCGATCACCGCGACCACCCCGGCGTCGAGCGCTCGCGAGATGGTCTGGGAATCGACACTGGCAATGCGAGCGCGCAGGTGGACGCCGTCGGTTCGGATACCCGCTTGCCGGGCATCGAATGAACGCGCCGGTTGACCGAGCCGGGAGATGGCCATGGCCAGCAGGGCGATCGTCTTTTGCTCTCCCGCCGCCAGCAACACATCGTATTCGCGCTCGGGCGGCAAGCTGCCGCCGAGATCCTCGGCCAGGGCCACCAGGGTGTCGGTCTCGCCGCCCATCGCGGAGACGACTACTGCCAGTTGGTGGCCCGCTTTCACCGTGGTCACCACGCGTCGGGCGACGTTCCGAATCCGCTCCGGGTCTCCCAGGCTGGTGCCGCCATACTTTTGAACGATGATTGCCACAGCCCTATCCGTCCGCCGGCTCGTCCGCTGACTCGTCCGCCGATTCGAGTCGCTCGCCGGCTTGCGTCAAGAGCGCGCGCCAACCCTCCAGCACCTCGGCGGCCGCGGGCCCGGAGGCTACCGCGTTTAGGCGTCTACGGGTGGGGGCCTGCGGCGAGCGATCCAGCGCAATCTCCAGCCGGTCCAGCGGCAGCGCTGCGGGAAAGCGGTCCCCCCACTCGATCACCACCAGCGTCCCCGAATCCAGCCAGTCCAGGAAACCAGCGTCCTCCAGCTCCACCTCGTTCTTCAGCCGGTAGCCATCCACGTGCGCCAGACGACGCCCATCAGGGGTGTCGTACTCACTGCAGATTCCAAAGGTCGGGCTGTGGACTGAATTGGGATCGACGCCCAGACCGCTCGCCAGACCCTTGGCAAACACGGTCTTCCCCGCGCCGAGGGGCCCGGTCAGGACCACCACGAAACTGCTCTCGGGCAACGCGCGAGCCAGCAACGCTGCCGCGGCGCGGGTGGCATCAGGGCTGGGGGAATCGAACTGCAAGGCCAACCGAGAGGGTGCCTCGATCCTTCGGCGCAGTGGACAGCTGAGCGATGGTTGCCGGCACTTCGTTGGCCAGCTCACTCGCCAACAGCCCCGAGGCACCACAGCGCGCGGCCACCCGATCGGCAGCCGCCCCATGAACGAAGGCGCCCAGTGCGGCCGCCTCGAGCGCTCCCAAACCCTGGACCAATAGGCCGGTCACCATCCCGAGCAGGACATCTCCGGTGCCCCCCGTGGCCAGGGCGGGGCCGCCGGTGGGATTGATCACGACACGACCATCCGGAGCCGCGATCACCGTGGCGGCCCCCTTCAACAAGACGACGGAACCGAGTTGCTCGGCCAGCTGGCGCGCAGCAGCGAGTCGATCGCGATTCACCGAATCCGCTTCGGTTCCCAGCAGGTGGGCCGCTTCACCAGGATGGGGCGTGACGATGGTCGGCGCACTGCGATCTCGCAGCAGCGCGGGCTCGTCAGCAAAGGGAAACAAGCCGTCGGCGTCGATCACCAAGGGAACGTCGAGGCGCTTCGCGAGCGACACCAACAGCGCCTGGGTCTCTTTGCTTCGTCCAACGCCCGGTCCAAGCCCGACGGCTCCCCGCGTCGCCGCCAACGCGATCACCGCCTCGGCAGCGCTCGCAGCGAAACCGCGCTCCTGGGTATCCGCCACGGGCACCGTCATTGCCTCGGTGCATTTGATCTCGAGGATGTCGTTGAGCCCCGCCGGGCACGCGAGCGTAATCAGCCCCGCACCCGCGCGGCCGGCCCCCAGGGCCGCCAGCGCCGCGGCTCCCGTCTTGCCCTCGGATCCCGCCACGATCAGCGCATGACCGAAGCTGCCCTTGTGTCCCGCCGACGGGCGGGCCGGCAGCTGGGCGACGGCCCCGGCTTCGGTCCACAGCGTGGTCCGCGGCTCCGCGGCCGGAGCAGTGTCGCCAATTCCGATACGCGCTACCCAGATCTGGCCTGCGGCGCTGCGGCCCGGTTCCAGCGCGAGGCCCAGCTTGGGCAGGCCGAGCGCGACCGTGACATCGGCTTCGACGCAGCAACCCAGGGAGGCCCCGGTGTCGGCGCACAAGCCCGACGGCAGGTCCACCGCAACCACTCGCACGCGGCCGCCGGCGCTCGCGCGGCTGGTCGCGATCTGTTCGATCCGCTCCGCCGCCAGCCCTTCGACCGGCCGCGACAGGCCGGTTCCAAAGATGGCGTCGACAATCACTCCTTGCGCCGGAGCCCGCCACGAGTCATCGGCCACGGGCACGCCCACCCGCCGAGCCCGCTCGAAGTTGCTGGCCGCCGCCTCGCTGAGCTCGCCCTCGGAACCCACCAGGAGTACGCGCACCGCCACGCCCTGCTGGTGCAGATGACGCGCCGCCACCAGGCCATCACCGCCGTTGTTGCCGCGGCCGCACACGATCACCACCTCGGC
>CAXMOC010000277.1:0-7640 GCA_964194865.1 uncultured Opitutales bacterium
GCCCTCGTTGGGCGGTTCCGGCTGCGCTCCCAACGCGGCAGCCGCCTCTTCTGGCGTTCGCCAAGGCAAATCCGAGGTCGGCCGCTGAGCCCGATCTCCCAGCTCCACGGGCTCGGACACTTCCGGCACCGGTTGCTCGCCAATCTCGGTCAACTCAGCGGCGGACGTTTCAGCGCTCCCAGAAGGAGAGCGTTCGGCCAACTTCGGAGTGGCAGCGCCACCGATCGCCACCGTGGAGTGATCCACTTCCGCCTCTAGCTCCGAGCCGGCGATCGACTCCCCGGCGATTGGCTCGCGAGTCGTCCACCAGGCTGCACCGGCAACCGCGAGTACACCGATGAGTGCGACCCACCAGACCATCCGCGAGCGCTGGGCGCGGGACGCGTCAGGGGTGTAGACGGCGGCCGCATCACCCTCGACCATCAGCGTCCGCCCCTCGATCGGCAGCGCCCCGCCGCGCGTGCTTGAAGCGCCGGCGCCCGCCGAATTCAGAGCAGCCGGCGCCGGCCCACCTCGTTCCATGGCCGCCAATCCGTCATCGAATTCGGCGATCGATTGCATGCGTTGATTGATGTTGAGCTCCACCGCTCGCATGATGAGGGCGTCCAGTGCGGGGGGGAGATTCGGCACGAGGGCCATCGGGTGCGTCAGTTCGGCTCCGGCCACCCGTTGGTGCGCCGGTGGCGGCTTCTGCCCCGTCAGCAGCACGTAGAGCGTGGCCCCGAGCGCGTAGACATCCGAGCGTTGGTCCGTCCCGGTTCCCAATACCTGCTCGGGTGGACTGAATCCGTGGGTCGCCGAACGCGCGATGGTGCGCGTCTGCGCGTCGGTGCCCGTCTCCTTGGCAATGCCGAAATCGATCAGGTTGATCTGCCCATTCTCATTCAACAACACGTTGGCTGGCTTTAGATCGCGGTGAACGATCGGGGGGTCCTGCTCGTGCAGATAGCGAAGCACGTCACAGAGCTGGCGTATCCAGGGAACCACGGTCTCGGCCGGAATCCGGCCTCCCCGCTCGATGCGCTCAGCGTTCAGCGAGCGACTCCCGCCGAACTCGAGGACGAGGTACACCATGTCTCGCTCTTCGAAACGGTCGCGGATGTTGGGAATACCGCGATGATGGAGTCGGCTGAGGATCTCGCTCTCGCCGTCGTCGAACAGCAGTCGTGGAACCTCCTTGAGCGCGCAACGGCGGTCGGAAAGCCGCATGTCCTCCACCCCATAGGTTGCCGCGAAGCCCCCCCTCCCAAGCAGGTTCTTGACCCGATAGCGATCGATCAGTACCTCGCCCGGGGTCAGGAGCCAGCCAAAGATCTCTCTCACGACTCCCGTGGGGGCCAGATCCACGTGCGCAACAGAGAGGTTGCAATCTGGACAGCTGTAAGCGACCTGCACGTAGCGCTCGCGCGGACCGCTTTGGCCGCACTCGGGGCAAGTGAAGGGCTGGGTCAGGTCTTCGGGTTCGCGAGCCCCCAGCGTCACTGGAATCGCCCCCTCGAGCACAGGCTGGCGAACGCCGCTGTTGCGAAAAATGCGGGCCGCGCGCGGTGAGTCACGCGACCATTCCGCTGGCGTTGGCGCTGGCGCCGCCCGGCTCCGACCGCGCACTCGTTCGGATTCGATCCGTTCCGGGCGTCGAGATCGCCATCACTGTCCCCGCTGAGATAGCGCTGCAGGTCGCAGTGTAGGCCACGACGGCGCGTCCCCCAGCGTTTCTCCTGAGCGAGTGCGAATCACTGCTGCGGAACTGGACGGGACTCCAGCGCCCACGACCGGTTCGCGGCGATCGCGCTACCCGCCCCAGCCGGTATGCTGCGTCGGCATGGAATCCGTGGCTGGGCAATTCGAGATACCGGGCCGCTTCATCGAAGCGGTGTCGTATGGCAGCGGACACATCCATGACACCTGCCTCGTCCGCTTCCGCGATGGCCACCAGAATTCTCGATACATCTTTCAAAAGATCAATCGCGAGATATTTCGAGACCCCGTAGCGCTGATGGACAACTTGGCAAAAATCTGCGCCCATCAGCGTGAAGCGCTGATCATCGAAGGAGCCTCTGATGCCGATCGCCGCTACCCGGCCGTGATCAATGCCCGCGATGGGGCGAGTCATTGGGTGGATCTCGCCGGAAATTTCTGGCGATGCTTCGCCTTTCAAGAGGGCACCCACAGCGTCGACCGGGTCGAAAACGAGCAGCAGGCGTATCAGATCGCGAAAGCCTTCGGATCCTTCGCAGCTCGGATGGCGGATTTCGATGCAGCCGAGCTGGTCGTCACGATTCCCCGGTTCCACGACCTAGAGCACCGCCACGCGGTGCTGGAAGTGGCCTTGCGCGACGACACCCTCGGCAACGCGGGGAGCGCCGTCTCGGAGATCGAGCGATCGGCCCACTGGTTCGATCAGCTCAGCGGCCAGCTTCGCGCGGCGGGTGCAGACGAGCTGCCCACTCGAGTCGTCCACAACGATTGCAAGATCAACAACGTGCTGCTCGATCTGAAGACGGAAGAGGGCCTCTGCGTCATCGACCTCGATACCGTCATGAGCGGCCACGTGATGAGCGATTTCGGCGAGCTGATACGCAGCGTCAGTGGCCGGGCCAACGAGGACGAGGTGCGGCCGGATGCCATGTCGATCGATCCCAGCTGGCTGCGCGGGGCCGTCCGAGGCTATCTGGCGGGAGCGGGAGCGCTGCTCACGCCAGCCGAGCTTCGCGTGCTACCGCTGGCTGGCGCCGCGATGGCGCTCGAGAATGGCATTCGCTTTCTCACCGATCATCTATTGGGAGACGTCTATTTCCGAACTCGCCACGCCGGGCAGAATCTCGAGCGCTGTCGGGCTCAACTCCGTCTCGTCGAACTGTTGTCCGACCGCCAGGAGGAGATCGATGCCCTGTTGGCAGCCGCCGAAGCGGACGCCGGCTCCCTCGCGGAGTAAGGCTGCGCGCTGCTCCGATCAAGCAGAGAGCCGTTCGCGATTGAGGTTGGAGCCCGAACCTCGTCCATCGCTCGAGGGTTGGCGAAGCTCAGGCGTCGGCTGGCTCGCTGTCGCGTGCGGCCGCCCCGAAAATGCCCTTCGCCATCAAGCTGGATTCCGCCTCGGCCCGCTGGCGATAGAGGGCGGAGCGAATCGCACCGATTCCGGCATCCGCAGGATCGGACCGCCAGGCAAACTCCACCAACTGACAGGCCACCGCCAGCTCTCCACGTTGGCCCAACTCCTGCGCTCGGTCGGCAAGAGCGTGGGATCCGCCGCAGAGATCCGCGACGGCTTCCGCGAGGTCGCGGTCACGGGCGGGTTTCAGATGGGCGGGATCACCGTCGTACCAGCCCCCGTAGAGCCGCCACAGATTGCGCACGATGAAGAGCGGATCGTCGTAGATCGGTCGCAGATAGGGACGCACCAGCAGATGCTCGGGAATCTTCACGGCGTGTAGGATGTCGTTCAGCCGCGCTCCCTCGTTCATCAGCGCCAGCGTCTGTTCCACCAGGATTTCGAGCAGTTCGGCAGACTCGGACAACGCTCGTTGGACGCGCGGCGCGCCGATGATCGGCGGACCGTGGCCGGGGAACAGCCGCTCGGCGTCGAGCCGTTCCATCTTTCGCAGCGCCAACGCCCACTCGCGGGGGTAGCGCTGCACTTTCTGTGGGTTTCCACAGTTCGGCGCGGCCCAGATGAAGAGGTCGCCGGTGTAGATCGTCTTGCGGGCGGGCAACCACGCCCAGATGTGATCGTCGGTCTCGCCGCGATCGTGATACAGCTCGATCCGCTCTCCGCCCACCTCGAGGATGCGCTGGTTCCCCATCGTCTCGTCGGGATAACGGAAATCCTTCGGGAACCGGGGCTCGGGAAAGCCGAACTGGCGCATGTTGATGACAGCGTTGTAGCCGTGGGTGAGCCGGTAGCGGTCGAATCGCTCGGGACAGGCCTGATGCGCAATGACGCGCACCGGGGCTTCACGCTCCGCTTCGAAGGCCGCCACGCCGAAGACGTGGTCGATGTGTCCGTGGGTGTAGATGGCCGTGTGAAGGGGCTGTGCGGACCAGGCTCGCACGCACTCGTGCAGCTTTTTGGCGTGAAAGGGGCTGCTGGTGTCGATGAACACCAGCCCTTCCTCGGTTTCCAGAACGGCAACGTTGGAAAAGGCCGACATGAACGCCATGCCGGTCTCGAACTCCTCGAGCCCAACCAGCACACTTCCCGGGTGGAGGTTGAGCTTGCCGAGCTCTCCCGCCCAGGCGCGCTCGGCTAGCTCGCTGACCTCGCTCACGCCCGCGCGCTGGCAAGCTCACCGGTCACACCACCGCAGACCTCGAGCTGCTGTCGCAGCGCGCTGGCTCGCACGCGGCGGCGTTCGGCCTTGACGTCGGTGTCGCAGAGCCGGTCCAGAACCTCGCTGCCCCACTCGACGTGGCGGCGTGCCTTGCGGACGATGTCTTCGAGCAGCTCGATCGTCGGAGCATCGGCGATCTGGTCCGTCTCGCGCGCGGTCTTCTCGTAGACCTCGATCAGGTGCGGCTTCAACACGTCGAAGATCCCAGCCAGCTTCTCGATCGTGAGGTCTGGGTTCTCCGGCTCCGAGACTTCCTGAATGAAGTCGGCAAAGGCCTGGTTGGCCGGTTCCGAGGCCGTCGCGGCACGGCGTCCACAGCGCAGCTCGGGCAGCCGAGCGCCGAGCACATCGGCCGCCTGCGCAGTTTCCCAGACGATCTTCCCCAACCCCGTCTTCACCGGAAGCTCGGGAATCGTCGCGAGCCAGCCGCCCATTGTCATCATCATCCACTCTTCCGCGTAGCGGAAGTTCCGCACCCGCAGGCCCGTGGCCGTCACGTCGTAGCGGCCGTGCAGCTCGCGCAGGTCCGCCGGAATTTCGAAAGCCGAGTACGGTTCGAATACGGTCCTCTCTTCTGGCGACATACCCGGGTACATCCTCGGTTCGCTCATGCCCGTGCCTCCGCCTCGGCCTGCCGTTTGGCGCGGTGACGCTCGCCAAGGATCTCCGCTGCGCGCCTCAAGGTCTCGCGCGAGGGGCCGTCGCCGGAAAGCTGCGCCAGCTCGTTCAGCTCTGCGTCGGTAAATCCCGCTTCCTTCCGGTCCTCCCAGGCGATCGGGATTGCCGCATCCTCCCGTGCCGAGCGGGCGCCCCCGAAGCTGAACTGCTTGTCGACCTCTCGCTGGAAATCCCGGGCTGCTTTGAATCGCTCGGGGTCGCCTCGGGTGAACTCCTTGACCCATTCACTGCCGAATCGGACGTGGGTGAGTTCGTCGGCCAACACGTAGTCGATCGACTGGCGCATCACCTCGTCACCGATCTCCTCCGCGTACTTGATCATGTCCCGGAAGACGTCGCAGGCGAGGCCCTCCAGCGCTCGGTTGACTCCAGCCACCCGCTGCGCCGGGTCGTCCGCGCACGCGCACTCGAACAGGAAGGTCGCCTCCGGGAACATCCCGATCTCGCCTTCTACATGCTTGAGCAGCTTCTCGTAGATCTGAACGTGCCGAGCCTCGTCCCAGCACTGGCGCGCCATGTTCATCTTGAATTCCCACGGCGCGTCGGGAAAGTCCCAGAGCGAACGTCCGGCGCCCTCCAGCGCCTGAAGCTCTCCGACGAAGATGCCGTGCATCCGCAGCACCAGCCGCATGCGGGCGGCCAGGCCCTCCGCCTTGGCGTCGAGCGGCTCGTTGAGGGTCACCAGGCCGAACGCCGGGCCGTACTCTTCGTAGAGCGGCTCGGCCGCGGTCCCCTGGACCGAGAGAGCGATCATCGGATCGAGAGACTCGAAGACCTCGACGACCCGCTCGACTTCGTCGGGCAGGGTCGCCAGCACGGTCGCTACGGCGTTGGGCTGCCGAATGAAGCGGCTGTCTCGAGCCAGCTCTTCGTGTTGGATGAAGCGTTTCATCGCAAACCTCCTCGCTGCTTCGCACCAGATTGCGCTCTCAGGCGCAGCGCCGAGTCTATCAAACGCTGGCTCGGGGCCAGCAACGGGAGGCGGGATTGGTGGAGCGGATTGGTAGAGCGGACGGGCCGCCGCCCCAACGAGGCCGTTCGTCGCCCGGCCCTCGAGGGCCACCGCGTGATACGCTCGCCCCCGGACTGGCCGACGTCCGTGCGCCCCACAACGACCCGAAGCGGCGCCGCCGGGAGAAGCCTGTGAGTTCCATCTGCACCCGAGCCCATCGGACGCCGATCGAGGACCTGCTGCTGGATCCCAGCTCCGAGGCTTGCCGGGAGTTTCTGCAGCACTGCGAGGGGTGTGACAACTGCGCGGCGGAGCTCGCCCGGCAGCGGAGACGCTCCGCCGTGCGACGTGCACCGCCACGCGCCGCGATCGTTCTGGTGCTGTGCCTCGCCTTGCTGGCTGGAATTGCATGGCTGTGGGCCGGGGGACGCCAGCAGCCGGCCGATGCGACCCGCCTGGCACGCACCCAGGCCGAACAGCCTGCCCCACCGGACCCGGGGCGCGGAGCCGCGATCGCGCCGTCCGAGGAGCGGGGCGCCCCGTCCGGTCCGCGGGCGCCGGCGCTCCGCATCGCCGAGAGCGGGCGGATCTCGATCGACGCGGCGTCGCTCCCCGATGGCGAGGTGCTGGCGCTCGGGCTGGCGCTGTCCGACGAGGCGCGTGGCAGCGAGCCGCTGTCCGTGCGGGTCGTGTCGATCGACGGGCGCCGGATCGAGACGACGGCAGTGCCCGCGGCCGGAAGCGGAAGCGGCCTACGCCTGGAGCTCGAGACGGAGTGGCTCCGACCCGGCCGCTACATGATCGAGGTCACGACGGCCGAGAAGATCCCCCTGCGCCTCCGACGCTACGTGATCGAGATCGGCGAGGCCTCACCAGCACTCTAGAAACGCGGCAACGACCGTTTAGCAGACAGTGCGGCGCCGGCGAACCGCACGGAGCGACAGACCGGCCATCAAGCTGACCAGCAAGCCGTGGCCGATCAGTCCCATCGTCGGGACGCCCGTCGCAGGGTGGTCGAGCGGATCGGTGGGATCCGTTCCCTGGGAGACCTCGAAGCCGTCGTCGAAGCCGTCGCCGTCCGTGTCCGCGAGGGTCGGATTCGTGCCGGTGTCGTCCGGGTCCACGAACGTGCCGGTATTGGTCTCGACGCCGTTGCCCAGGCCGTCATCGTCCCGGTCGATGCCCATTCGCTCGCCCGATCCCGGCGGGACCGCCGTGTAGGTGAGGGTCTGGCCGTCACCGGCCGGATCGGCCTTGGCGCGAAGCGTCGCCTCGCTGATGTTGGGCCCATTGTCGTCCGGCGTGTAGGTCCCGCCGAACTGGCTGTAGTAGCCCTTCTCGACGCCTCCCTCGGCGGTCTTCACGATCACGTCGCACTCAGTGACCGCGCCTCCGAGCACCTCCGACTCGAAGGCGACACCGGCCCTCGTGTCGATCAGCGTGATGCGGCTGTTCACGTCGGCCACCCCGAAGTTGCCGGGCCCGATCGTGACCTGCTGGCCGACGATCGGCGCGATGTCGGTCGGGAAGGCCAGCAGGAACTGCTCGAGGTCGTCCTCCTCCTGATTGTCCAACTCGAACACGCCCGCGCTCACGAAGGTCTTGAGGGTATCGACCGAGCCGTCGTGCAGGAAGCCGGTGCCGCGCACCTGATCGCTGGCCACGCCGAACATGCCGAT
>CAXMOC010000278.1:0-25665 GCA_964194865.1 uncultured Opitutales bacterium
ACCGGCGGCGCGGAATCCCGCGACGATGCACGCAGCAAGCGGCATCAAGGTTTCCTTGGTCCGACCCCACGCGGGCGGCATGATAACGGCCGTTGCTCCTCGGGTTTCGCCCCAGGAATCGACGATTCCACGGATTTGCTCACCGCGATCATTCGCGTATTCAATGACGCGAATCTCCGGCAGAGCCAGCCGCGCCCGGAAGACGTTCTCCCGCACACGGTTCGCGGCAACTTGAACTGCGGCGGAGAGCACCTTCCACCGGCGCTGGGCGGAACCAGACTTCGCCGTGTACCCGACCGCCGCCGCGCTTTCCCGCTCGACCCGCTCTCCGGGTTGCGTGGCACTCAATCCGAGGCCGATCCGCGTCCAACCATCGCGTTGTGGCACCTTCGACAGCCGACGAACTTCTCCGTGCAGACGAGCACCCGCCCGGCTGCCATTCACCAAGCGAACCTCAACACGGTCTTCGAGTTGTCGCGCTACCTCATCGGGAACGACGACACCAAGGCCCTCGGCACAAAGGTCTTCAACCTCCCCCTCGGCCAGCTCCTGGCCGCGCGAACTCAGCGCGACCCGGCTGCAGTCATGCCTTTCGGGACGCCGGCGTTGGTGGTCCCGACGCTCGGCGAGGTACACCACGCTGGGCACTCCGAGGCGAGCCTTGCCATCCGCTTCCTGATCGACCAGATCCGCCGAGAAGAAGTGCGGCTGCCCAGCGAGCTGGAAGTGAAGGAAGATCTGGCGCCGGTTGTCGAACTCGAAGTTCTTCGTTCGAATGGAGATCTGGCCGCCATCGATGCGCTCGATCCACGCCGTCTCCGGATCGATCTTCCGGTTCATCCCGCGATGAAGCGGGATCCCCAGCGTCCGCGCCTCGCTCAGCAGTGCCTTGATGCGGGCGGGGTCTACCACCCGGTCGGGGTGGAGCCGATCGAAGGGCTCTTCCGCTACTTCGGAGTCCGGAATTAGCATGGTCGCCATGTGTGTGGAATACCCCTCGTATGACTTGGGAGTTCATACTCTATTGCCGGGGATCTTGGTTCCGCAAGAAGCAGCCATAAGTGATTTGATTATCTAGGGTTTTGGGGCACCCGCGAAGTGGCGCCGAAACGCTGTTTGAATTTCGCCGTTGTTGAGTCAGCGACCCTTCGTGAGCTGGAGAGTCGAGAAGAACACCTCTGGGATCGGTGCCTCGTAGTCGACACTCACGACCGTCATATGCGCTTCGACACCATCCTGAGGGCGCTGATAGACGGTCTCGACCGGGGTAGGTACACCCCCCACTTCCTTCAATACGAGGGTGCTGGCGATCAACGTGGTCTTGCCCTTCCGAAGGTGTTCCGTTCGAACCGGAACGAAGGTCTCCGGGTCGACCCAGATCCGTCGCTCATCGAAACGCTGCTGATCCGAATCGATGGCCCGCTCCGTCAGCCGATACACCTCGCGCCCGTCGAGCCTCTCGATTTCCATGGACACGACTTCAACGGGCTGGAGCTCCGCGACTCCAAAACCCATGTACTCGAGATCCACCCCGTAGATGTTCTGGCTGACGGCAGATTCGGGCACCCGTCTCACTCGCTGGCTCGACGGCTGGTAGACGAAGTAAGAGTTCGGGGATCGACCACCCTCGATATACAGCAGAGCTAGGCCCCGTAGATAGGCGGGCTCTTGAAACAGCGCCATCAGACGCTCACGGACACTCCCTTGGTCATCCCGCCACACATCAAGCTCGCGGCGTTCTTCGTATCCAGCCTTCTTGATCTCGAACCTCACGCGCGCCGTGAAGTGGTACCCGTCCAAGCGATGGCTGACTCGGTGCTTCACGTCCTCAGCGGACAAGCCCCGTGCGTCCTCCGCAATGAGATCACCAGCGCTCGCTACTGTGGTTAGAAGTAGGAGGGAGAGCGCGGTGATGCCGAAGATCGCGATCAGCCGGCGTTGCCGGTTCTGGTAGGCCGGCCCGCGTGCTGTCAGAGGGGAGCTGGGAGTTCTTGATCTCATCTTCCAACCAGCCACATTTTCTCTCAGAGATGCTTTCCCGCGCGCCAGGCCTCGGGGCCAAAGGTGGACGCCATCCAATGAAGCCTTGTTGTTACCGATCCCCGGCGATCGTGACCCAAGGTATCAGACTGGCAATGATCGAATTTGCCGCTTCTAGCGAGTACAAGCTGAATCATGGCTTGGCCTTCTCGGCTCCTTGTGATTCGCACGGCCCATAGCGATCAAAACTAGGGGTAGTGTTTCGCCCTTCCGACGCTTCGCACAGAGCGTGCATCATGACCGCGATCGAGCGGATGGGACAGTCGCAAGCTAAGTCCCGTTTTTTGCTAGAATGCTCGTGATGGCGCTCCTATGGTGCGTGGCATATGTCTTCATCCCGGGGCTGCTGCTCTGCTTCGGTCCCTGCCTCTAGTCGCGCAACGACAGCCTCCCCGGCGTATGTGGATGCATGGCCGGCCGGGCAGCGATAAGACTCGAGAGGATCGACAGTCCGATCGCTGCGAGCACGATGGCGCCCGTTCCGGCTAGATCGAGGCGGAACGCAACTCGGTAGCCGAGCATCTCGGCGATCAGGTCCGTTAGTACCTGAGACCAGGGTATGCCGATTGCCAGACCACAAGCGGTGCCGATTCCGCCCAGAATCAGACCGCTCGCCACCACGAGAGAAACACGATGGGCACGAGTAGCGCCGGCTGCACGCAGAATTGCCAGGTATCGGGCTCGCGACACCACGTTTCCCGACAACAAGCTGGCCAGTGAAACGACACCAATCATCCCGACCAGCAAACACGGTACCACCAGGAGGTCGCGATAGGTTCCAATCAACCGCTCCAGAGATGGGAGGTTCTCGCCGTGGCGAAGAAACAAAGCCTGCGTCGAGACTCGCCGAGCCACCTCATCCACAACATCTTGGCGCGGTTCAGTGGTCCAGAAGACGACCTGTAGCGCGCCCAACGGCTCAAACCACTTTTGGAACTCGTCCGAGTCCAACGATAGAACACCCGTCGGCCCACCGAACGCTTTAGAGAACCCGCCGACCCGAAACGAGCCTGCCCCCCCCGGCGTGGCAAGGACGACCCTGTCACCGACCTTTATGCCGAAGTGACGTGAGAAGGCCCAGTTCATCACCAACTCGCCTCGCAACAGCGCGTCGATCGTCTGCTGGGGATCGTCGGAGAGCACACTACCTGCGTCTGCGTGATCGAAAACCGCTCTCGTTCGCATGGTCTCGAGTTTCACCGGCTCGCCGCGAAACATCACTGTGCTTACAAAATTCTCGTCCACGGCTAGAACGCCCGGTGTCGTTCGAATGATCTCGATATTCTCCAGCGAGATTGGCTCCCGCTCTCGTGGAGCCATATAGGACTGTGCATGGGCGAACACTGCGGAGCGATAGATTCCGTTCACGGCGTCGTCCACCGAACCGACGATCCCGTCAACCACGCTGAGGATCGCAATGAGAGAAGCTGCGATCGCTGCCCAGATCGTCAGCGTGGCACCCACCTCCACCGGGCGTTCCAAGATGCTCACCCCGAGAAGGTGACCGATCTTGGGAAACATTTCGGAGAGGATGAACACGATCATGCGCTGAGCTCGGAGCAGCAGCTGGGGCACCCCGGCGGCGACGGCCACGATCGTAGAAACGATTACCAGCAAGACCCGAAGGCCGGCCGGCAACGGCCCGAGCCTCCAGGCAACCAGAAAGACCGCGACTGCAACCAATCCCATCGCCGCAAGGCGCGGATTGACGCCCGCCGCCCTCGGAGGTGCCTGATGTTCGTGGAGTAGCTCGAGAGGCTTGAGGTGACCGGCGCGATACGCGGGTGCCGCCGCAGCCACCAGGGCCACCGCACCAACCGCGAACGCCGCTGCGACCGTGGATGTTTCGACGCTCACCGACGGGATCTCGACGACTTGGAGAAAAGCGGAAATACGAGAGAAGGTCTCGATCAGGGGATCTGCGACCAAAACGGCGAGGACGAACCCAGCTACCGTCGCGAACGCGGCGATGAGCGCAGTATCGATCAGAATCATGGCCGTGACACTTCGACCCTCCATTCCGGCTACGCGAAGGAGCGCGATTTCCTCGATTCGTCGCTCGACGGCCAATGAGCTGACCGCGTAGCTCAGGGCCAGGGAAAGGACGATCCCGATGGCGGCCATGCTCCAGAGACCGAAGTTCAGCGTTTCCAACACGGAGTCGATGCCAACTCGATGCAGTTGCGACCGCTCGACCGTAATCAACTCGCCAACCTGCCCTGCGACGCGGTCGATCATCGCGTCTACATCGGCGTCGGGGTCGATCGCGATGTCGATTCGATCTACGCGCCTGCCGAAGCTGATCAGGTCCTGAAGCCCGAAGACGTCCATCAGCGCAACCTGCCCGCCGAACGCGTCAGACAGTGGTCCCTCGAGCGTCCCGCGGATAACGAAGTCGCGAACGGCGCCGGCCTCCGAACGCAGCGGCAGCGTGCCCCCCTCACTCGTCCCCAGGCGCTGCGCGAGCCGCTTGGAGAGTACGATCGCGTTGTTGCTCGCGAGCAACGCGAGCGGGTCACGGACCGTCAGACCACCTCGTGACACGGAGAACGCCCGAACACCGGTCTGAGCCAGTAGATCGATCGCCACGACCCGAACCGGCGCGTTCTCGTTGGCTCCGCCCAGTTCGCGAAACGTCCTGCTGATGATTGGAGACGCCGTACGAACACCGGGAATTGCGCGAATGACCTCGATCAGCGCCTCGTCGACACCGATTTCACCGGCGTGAACGCTGATTTGTGCCGAGCCCATGAGTGATCGAGTCGTAACCTCGAGTGGCTCGGCGAGGCTTCGGGTCGTCATCTCGATGGCGGTCGCGAGGCTCACGCTCGATGCCAACGCGAGCACCGTCAGCCCTGTCGCCGCTCGTCGATGAAGAAGCTGTGAACGAAGTGAGACCAGTAGTGGGAAGGGAAGCGACGATGCTTCTCCTAGCAGCCGCTCAAAGATCATCGAGGGCACCGGGAGCCGGGGCGACACCGAAGTCCTTCGCAACTCGCCCGTCTGCGATGCTGATCACCCGATCGGCGTAGCCAACTGCCTCGACATCGTGGGTCATCATGATCGTAGTAATGCCGAGCTTCTCAGCCTGGTCCTTCATGAGACGGAAGACACGGTGGGAACCGCGCACATCGAGGTTGCCCGTGGGCTCATCCGCCAGAATCACCTTCGGTTCGACGATCAGGGCGCGAGCGATCGCGACGCGTTGCATCTCCCCGCCCGACAGCTCTGTGATCGCGTGCTCCGTCCGCTTCTGGAGCTCCACCGCTTCGATCCAGTGGTCGATCTGATCGCGAACCTGGCGTAGGCGCTGACCCCCTAGCAGCAGAGGAAGCGCGACGTTCATCGAAACGCTGAGGCTGGGAATCAAATTGAAGAACTGGAAGATCAGCCCGATGTTCTCGCGACGGAAGACATCGGCCTCGCTTTCGCGGAGCGCGGTCACATCGGTGTTGCCAATGGCGACGCGCCCTGCATCGGCAGTGCGCAGGCCGGCCATGGTCTCGAGCAGGGATGACTTTCCGCTTCCCGACGGCCCTCGCGCGACGAGGAACTGGCCGGCCGGCACCTCGAGGTCGAGCCCATTGAGCGCATGGATGTCGTTCGACCCAACTCGGTAGGTGAGCTTCAGATCGGATACTTCGATGTCTGCGCCGCGCATGGGACCTCGCCCGAGCCGAACGAAACCTATCACGACCCCAAGGGCGGCGTTCGCCACTTTTGGCCAATCCCACTCCTTGACAGCGGATCACGGAATGGTGTTTGATCGGATTGGGAAGCGATGCGAATCCAGTCTGCGCCGAAGCTGATTCTGGTGGATGTCACGAGCCCCTATCGCGATGCGTTTTCGCGATGGTCGGTCGATCAAGATCTCGAGCTTGTGAGCTGCGACCGCGAAGCGGCGCTGTCCCAGACATCCGGGGCCGCCCTGTGTGTCTACCAGTCGGCTTCCGGAGACGACCTCCTGAGAAGCCTCCCGCTTCTCCTGAAGACGGCACACGGCGCCCCGATCGTCATGCTGAGCGCCAGCGTCACGGTCGCCCAGACGGTTCGTCTCATGGACGCCGGGGTCAAGGATGTCATCGAGCTTCCGGCGTCGCCGACAGATGTCGTCGCCCGGGCCGCCGCACGCGCCTCCAGCCCCACTGACGCCGAGAGCGATCACGAGCTCGTTGGGCGGGGCGCCGCAATGACGGAGGTTCGCCAGAAACTTTCGGCGGTGGCGCCGCTGGCCTCCACCGTGCTCTTCACGGGTGAGACCGGCACCGGCAAAGGTCTTGCGGTCCGCACCTTGCACGCTCAGTCGAAGCGTCGCGACCATCCGCTCGTGCACGTGGACTGCTCCGCCCTGTCTGGATCGCTGATCGAAAGCGAGCTCTTCGGCCACGAGCGCGGTGCATTCACCGGGGCGGCAACCTCTCGCCCGGGACGCTTCGAAGTGGCCGAGGGCGGAACCATCTTCCTGGATGAAGTTGGCGAGCTGAGCCCCGCCCTGCAATCGAAACTGCTGCGGGTGTTACAGGATCGGGTCTACGAGCGGGTGGGCGGAACCAAGACGCGGCTGATGTCCGCGCGGGTAGTCACGGCCACCAATCGCGATCTGAACTTCGAGGTTCGCTCGGGTCGCTTTCGGCGAGACCTGCTGTACCGCCTGAACGTGTTTCACATCCGAATGCCACCCCTGCGCGAGCGCCTCGAGGATCTGCCCCTCCTGGTACAGGTTGGCCTGGGCACCCTCGCCAAGCAGCTGATGGTGACTGCGCCTCCGGTTCCCGATTCGTTCTACGAACGCCTCGCCGCACACGACTGGCCCGGCAACGTGCGTGAACTCATGAACGTGCTCGAACGGCTGATGATCCGGTATCACGCCGGCCTCGCCGACGAGGTGTCGATTGACGATCTTCTGGGCGAACAGCCGCGTGGCAGACCGCCCAGGCCGCGGTCGCCCGACGACTTCCCGCCGCGAGGAAGCGAAGAGGAGCGAGCATTGTTCGAAGCCGAGTTGGCCGCGGTCGGGGGCAACGTCTCGCGGGCTGCCCGTCGGCTCGGGCTGGCTCGCAGCACGCTCCGGTATCGCTTGGCGTTACACGATCTGGAGTCGTTGATCCCCGACGATTGAGCGCCGCGCCGCCGAATCGAATTCTTCCCCTTGACTTTCGTTCTTTATTCGCCATACTCATTGAGCTCCGAACCCGGTCCCACGAGGTTCGTGCGGCTCGCGCAATCCGCGCCAAGTCAGCCAAATCAGCATGGCCAGCCCGATTCGTGCCTCTCCGCTCGTACACCCCCGCCCGCTACCCCGCGGCGCGGCCACTTCCCGCGCTCCTCTAGTTGAACGATCTCGCGATAGCCCCTCGGTACGTCTCGACGAGCGAGCGGCCGCCCTGGCACGCGGGCAGCCCCCGTTGCGTCGCGCGCTTGCAGCTTTGGCCGCCAGGCTAGTCGCCACCAAAGGGTGGGAGCGTCTTGGGTACGCCCGGCTGGGTGACTACGCGGTCGAGCGCCTGGGGGTATCGGCGCGAACGGTTCAAGACTGGGCGTATGTTGACCGGGCGCTCGCGGAACTTCCTCTGCTCAGCGGGGCCATGCTGCGCGGAGAGCTCCCCTGGACATCCGTGCGATTGCTGGCGCGTGTGGCGACCGTCGCTGATGAGGAGCGCTGGATCGAGCGCGCCAAGCAGCTGAGTTCGCGAGCCCTCGAGCGAGAGGTGCGGCAGGTCGACCTCGGGAGCATGGGCGCAGGAGCCGCTGAGCCTGCGGGAGACGACGGGAGCAGCGAGCTGTGCGAAGGAATCGTCCTTCGCTGCACGCCCCAAGCCCGCTGCAAATGGAACCGTGTGCGCCAGCTAGCCAACCGAGTCGCGGGAGAGCGCATGGCAACCTGGGCCAGCGCCGAAGCCGTCGCAGCAGAGGTGGCCTCTGCACTGCCAATCGATTCCCATTTCAGTTTTGACGGCGACGAGCCACTCGAGGCCACCCGCGCGCTCGGCGTTCGCCGTCGTCGGCAGCGAGAGCAGACGCTGGAGCGATCCGCCGCGGCCGTCGGCGGACTCGCCAGCGCCTTTCCCTCCTCTAGTGCCCTTTGCTCCCTATTGGAAGCTCTCGAAAAGGCAGATGCATTCGAACTCGATCGTAGGCTGCGACAGGCAATCAGGCGGGAGCAAGTGCTGGAAGCAGAACTCGGTCCCCTATTGCACGCCATCGCACGCCGCCGGAGGTACCGCCGTTGGGGCTACGCGACACTGGATCACTACGCTCGGGAACGACTCGCGATGTCGCCTCGCAGGGTGCGCGCACTGTTGCGAATCGAGCGCATCGCCGGCCGCTCCCCTGAGCTCATCGGATCGTACCGTGCGGGAAGCCTCTCTTGGGTGAAGGTTCTCGCACTGCTCCCAATCGCTCGCATCGCCGAGGCCCCACACGCGGAATGGGTCGGATGGGCGAAGCAGGTGACGGTTAGACGGCTCCAGGAAGACGTGGAGAGCGCTGTGTCAGCGCACGACCCGCAGCCCTCGCCGGCCCTCCAACCGCAGCCCGCCGCTCCGCCTCGCGATGAAGACCGAGACACGACGCACCTTCAGCCACCTGTCGGCATCGCGCCCGCGAACCGGCAAATGCGTGCGCAACCCAGGCGTCTGGAAGAGACCGCCCGCCCCTTTTTCAGCGCGCCGTCTTCGGTGGCGCGCCTGTTTCGAGCCGTGCTGTGTTCGATGAGGCGGCATCTGGAACAGCGGTCGGGCCGTCTGCCCAGCGAAGGCGAGGCATTCGAGGCAATGATCGATCACGCTCTCGACATCTGGGGCGCGCTCGAACTGGGTACAAAACGCGCGCACCGCGTATTTGCCCGTGACGGCTGGCGCTGTACCGCGCCGGGGTGCACGTCTTATCGCAACCTGCACGATCATCACATCCGCTTTCGGTCCGCCGGAGGATCCGACGCGCTGACCAACCGCACTACGCTCTGCGCGTGGCACCACCTTCGCGGTGTTCACAGCGGCATCGTCCGCTGCGATGGCGAGGCACCTGGCAAATTGCGCTTCGAGTTGGGTGTCCGCGCGGGAAAGGCCCCTCTTGCAGTGTACTGCTCGGGCGATGTGTCCGAGTTCGCGGAATCTCCGAATCCACGCGAAGGCGTTGCCGTCGAGGGATGACCTCGCCTATGGACGCTGAGTATCGCCTATGGACGCTGAGTAGAATGGAGGCGGCTGCGCGCCTGGCCGAGATTGCTCAGCACCTCAGCGTGCCGAGGCCTGGCTTGAAGGGCGCGCTGGTAGTGTCGAATCGCTCCCTCGTAGTCTCCGAGCTGAAGAAGCGCATTTCCCAGCTGGTAGTTGCCATCAAAGTCCCTGGGAACGATCCGGAGCGCCCGCCGATACGAGTCCACTGCGGGCCTCAGGCGCCCCTGAACGGCCAGGGCAAAGCCGAGGTTGTGGTGATACTGCGGTAACGAAGAGTCGATGGCGATGGCGGCGCGGAATTGGCGCTCGGCCCCGGTGGCTTCTCCAGCCTGAAAGAGTACGACACCGAGGTTGCTGTGGGCGAAGGCGTTCCGATCGGTTTCGGCGAGTGCATGGCGAAATAGACTTTCGCTGTCCCGCCACACTGCGACTTGCTGCCATGCAAGAAAACCCAGTCCAAGTAGCGCCGCAACGGCTGCGAGAGCGAGCACTCGCTGTAACGATGGAAGGAGTCGAGCGAGCTCCAACCCAGCGCCCGCAACGATGAGATAGATGCCGATCATGGGGAAGTAAACAAAGCGATCGGCGGTGGCCGCGAAGCTGACCTGCACGATCCCGGAGACCGGAACCAACATGCCGAGGTACCAGAGCCAGCCAACGAGCAGCCATGGGCGCTTGCGCCTCCCGACGAAGGCAGCCCAGCTGATGGCTGTCAACACGGCGAAGGCGAGTGCCGCGCCGATCGCGTGCTGCCGAACCTGTTCGACCGCCTCGGGCTCCATGCCCCCTGCCGCCCCTGCGGGTCCGACCAGGGCCGGGTGCGGATAGAAGCACGCGAGCCCAGTCGGCCAGATTGCCTTGCCGAGATAGGCCAGATAATTGATGGGGATGTCGAGGACTCGCCAGAGCAGCGGGATGTCCGTGGGTTTGGCTACGGCTCCGCCGACCTGGTGTGCCGAGAGGGTCGCGAGGGAGAAGATCAAAGACACACACAGCAGCGGCAGCTTTTCCAACACGAGACGCAACGCCCGGGGTGCTCGCTCGCTTGGCGCGCGCGTTCGTTCGAGCGGCCAATAGTCGAGCACCAGCAACAGGAACGGCAGAGTGACCAACGCGGTCTTGGCCATCGCGCAGAGGGCGAAGAGAACGAACATTAGAGCGTACGTCCACGCCGTACGCGTGCTGGATTCGAACACGGCGCGTCGGGCGAAGCGCACATAGGTCAGGATGGCGAGCAGACCGAAGAAGCTGGAAAGCACGCCCTTGCGCTCGGTGACCCAGGCAACCGATTCGACGTGGAGCGGGTGGACGGCGAACAACAGCGCAACGGTGGCAGCGAGGATTCGTTCACCCGTGAGCCGCTGGAAGAGGACGAGCACCAACAAGCAGTTGGCCGCATGAAGCGCAACGTTCAGCAGATGGTGCCACGCTGGATCGTCTCCGAACGCCTCCCAGACAAGCATGTGGGAGAGCGCGGTGGCGGGGTACCAGGCCCCGAAGCTCGACTGGTTGAAGGCGCGCCCGATGCCCTCGGCGCTCATGCCACCCGTGACGATGGGGTTGGCGTAGACGTACCGATCATCGTCGTAAGCGACGAATTCGTGCCCTGCAGTGCCGGCGTAGACGAGTGCGACCGCCGTGAGCACCAGGATTCCGATCACCCGGATCCCGCTCAACGGTCAACCCCGCCCAAGGAACCTAGGCACGCCCCAATGAACCTACGCACGCCCATAAACAGGAACGAGCGCGCCCGAGGTGAGCCGGCTCTCCGGGCTGGCGAGAAACGCGATGGCGCGCGCCACCTCGGCAACCTTGGGCCAGCATTCAAAGTCCGCACTCGGCATGGCGCTGCGATTGGCTGGCGTATCCAGGACGGACGGCAGAATCGCGTTGACGCAGATGCCGTCGTCCTTGACTTCGTCCGCCAGACATTGGGTGATGGATGCAACCGCGGCTTTCGCCGTCGTGTACGCAATCATTCCCCCCGTAGGCTGCACGGCCGGGCGAGCTGCGACATTGACGATCTGCCCGCCGCCGTGCGAGCGCATCTTGCGCACGGCTTCGCGGCAGCACAGGAACGCCGTGACGGCATTGAGCTCGAATAGGCTCACGAAATCGGCGCGGCTGGTTTCGTCGATGGGCGCCATGGCAAATCCACCCACTACGTGGACGGAGGCATCGACTCGATCCAGCCCGGCGTAGAACTCGGCAACCGCAGTTTCGTCCGCGCAATCGACTTCGTGCAGCTTGACGGCGTCTGCGTGAGCGAATTCGGCCAGCTCGCTTTCGAACTTCCAGGTGACGTGGCATGCCACTCCGCGATCGATCAGACACTCGACCACTGCCTGGCCGAGCGCTCCAGTGCCGCCCGTGATCACCGCTGCTCGTTCCATTGGCCCTGGCTTCTCCATCCTCTGAGGTTCGCAACCCCAAGGCTCCCAACCTTAGAACAGCCACCGCCTCAGAGCCTCCACCGAGTGCCAGCCAAGACGACGGCGCGCACCGCCCACGGGTGGTAGGCTCAGGACGCCGATCGGCAGTGCAATCGAGACTGGACTGGGAGTGATCTGAATGCTCGAGCGAAGATTCCGTGAAGCGCTGGCCGCCTTCGTGGCACTACTCGTCGCCCTGCCCTTGCTGGCTCCGGGCCCCGTGTGGGCGGACGATCTCGGCGCGGACGACGAAGCCGAGACCTACGAGGCAGGCCCGACCAACGAGCCGGCCGAGCAAGCAGAGCCAGAAATCGAGCCAGCCGAACCAGAAGCCGAGCCAGCAGAGCCAGAAAGGGACTTCGACGATTCCTTCGCGATGGCAGCAGCCAAGACCTTCGATCTGCTGGTGTTGCGGCCTTTGACCTTGGGCTGGACGATCTTCGGCTTTGCCCTGTTCCTGCCGGCAGCGATAGCAGCGACAGACACGATCGAGGAGTCGTGGACGTTCTTCGTCTACGAGCCGGCCGAAGCCACGTTCATGACGCCACTCGGCGACTTCGTCAACAACCCCGACTACTGACAACTTCCAGACGACAACGCCGTCGCAGCTGATTCCTCCGCGACGGCGTTGCCGGTCTGCAGCCCTTGGACTCAGTCTGCTGCAGCGTCGTCGCCCTGATCTGCATCCGCGGCGTCGGCCGCGTCGGCATCCGCTTCCGCCTTGTCGGCGGGCGGAGCGGCATCGACTGCCGCATCAGCGCTGTCAGCAGCAGCGTCGTCGTCACCGGCCCAGCCGGCGGTTGCGAATGCAAGAGTCAAGATGGCGCTGATGGCCAGCACCCGAGTGATGATTCGTAGCATTGGAGTTCCCCCCCCTTACGTAACTGTTCGTTCCATTGGCGACTCCAATCTGGATCGCACACGGGAGCGTACAGTCGGTTTGGATGAATTGCAGTTGCAATTTCGCAGGGGCGAGCCCGGCAAGTCTGTGACGAAAGTCACCGCGCCGACACACCGACGGTGCTCCGTTGACCGACTAGCGAGAATTCATAACGGCGTTTTAGAAAAATACTGCCCGTATAGCGGACTAGAGCCGCGACACTCTGCGCCGTTCGCGTCCGAGCCATTCCAGCAACTCGGGAAGCCACCAGGCGAACAGTCCGATGAGACCGCTGGCGGCCGCCACCATGATCGCTGGGTCCATCACGCGAGCTACATCCTCGACCAACAACGCGGTCGGCGCGGCACTGACGATTCCATGCGCTCCCTCTGTCACCCCTTCGGCGGTTCGATCGAGCGCCCTCAGTAGGTAGGGTGCCAACGTTCGCCGCATGGTACTGGCAGACGCCCACCAAACGCCGCTGGCGAGGTAGGTAGCTAGCGAGGTAATGAGGGTCGGCCCCAGATAACGCGCCCGATAGCGCTCGGGGTCTCGGGCAGCGATCACGAACAACCCGCACCCGATGGCAGCCGTCATGGCTACCGCGATCATCAACAGATATCCAGTCGTCATACCCAGCCCGATTTCAGCTCTTCCGCTGGCCTTGCCAGCTTTCTGGCCAAGGTTCTGGCCAACGATGAGCCGGTATTGATTGCAGGCTCTATGCCAGCAGGCTGAGGCCTGAAACGACTCCAGAAAGCTCCCCAGCTACGCAACTCGCTTCGGAAGCCACGCCAGGGCATCCCGATTCCCCGTGGACTTCCCCTCGGCTCGCGCGCTCGCACGCCGCTGCAGAGCTGCACAACCGCTGAATTCGAGCCCGTAGGCACCCGCGAATCGCACCCGTAGTGCAGCTCAGCCCTTAGCGCGGACCCGTCTGACTCGGCTCAACCGCCTCGGACTTCTGCACCGCCCAAAGGTATGCCGCCGCATCGAGCCGGAAGAAATCGAAGCTGGGGCTCTCGAACAGATCCTGAACGATCGCCTCGGCTCGACCGCCTGGGCCCGGATAATCCGGCGCCAATGCGCGAAGACTCGGCACCAGACTTCTGCGCAACGGAAACCGAGCGGCCGCGAGCGCTCGAATGTCCGTCCGCTCCAACACCTCCGGGTCCAACACTCCTAGCTCGGCAAGCACCCCCAGCAGGTGATTCGGAGCACCGCGCCGCTCGGGCCGAGCTTCGATGCTTCGCCAGCCGACAACGGCAACCTCGCGCTGCCGCCATCGAAACGTCGAGAGCTCGGCTGACCGCCTGACCGAGTTGCGCCGCACGTCCTGAAGCAACGGCGCGAGTACGTCAGCCGTAGTTCCATCGAGCAACAAGATCCCGGGACTGTCGAGTACAGCTTCGAGCGACTCGCGCAGGGTCTCGACCTCCTCCACCTCGATGTGGAGCTCGCGTACCGGCCGGGGGATTCCAACTGGAATTCCCAGCCAGCTGTTCAACCGTGCCGAGCCGAGTAGCAGCGCACCCAGAAGCAGCAGTACACCCAGCGCTGGGACAGCCATTCCGACGCCGCCCCGTCGCAGCGCCGACAACGAACCCACTCCGCCGGCCATGGCAGCCAGCACCAGTGGCGTCAGGTGCAGGCTGTGCCGAGTGCCACCCAGCGGATAGAGCTCCAGCGCAGAGAGCCCGATCGCCACCAGCAGGGTCGCTCCCGTAAGGGCCAGCAACACGCCCGGTCGCCGGCGCTTGGAGACACCGCACCACAGCAAGGATGCGACCCAGATGACGAAGCCAACACCACCCCAACGCGAGCCGAAAATCAGCTCGAGCAGCCCGAGCAACGCATTCCAGACGCCGAGCGGCGAATGAACGAACTGGCTCGCCAGCCAGGAGCCCCGCGCATGACTCCGCACGTCGCTGTGCATCAGCTGCGGCTCGATGTGGCTGACGTAGAGCGCGATCGCTCCCACCACCGCTGGCAGACTGGCCAGCAGAAGCCCAACAAGCTGTGCACGTGTGATGCGCCGACCTGCAGCGAGCGCTGGTAGCGAAAGCAAGAGCCCTGCCAGCAGGCACATCGAGCCGTAGTGCACGAAGATGGCCAGAAACATCGACCCAGCGTAGACACCCAGCGGCAACAGGCTCGACCAGCGCCCCCGCTCCCGCGCATCCCCAGACTCGGACGGCTCGCCAGGCTCCAGGTAAGCGAACAGCCCCAACACAGCGACGATCAGCGCGCACAGCTGCAGCGTGTAGGGGCGCGCTACCTGCGAAGCCACGATCGCGCCGGGCGAGAGCGCCATCAGCAGTCCCGCCGCCACCGCGCCCGCAGTCCCGCCCAGCCGCAGCCCCAGCCGATAGATCGCGACGACGGCCAGGCAGCCGAAGACGAGCGAGGGAACACGAAGCCAGACAATTTCTTCGCCGAAAAGCGCGGCACTTCGCAGCAGGTAATAGAAAAGCGGCGGGTGGGCGTTGAGTGCGATGTGCAGGCCCGCCGTCGCCTCGGGAGCGTGCGCGATCTTGTAATAGATCCCCTCGTCCCGATTGATCCAGAAGCGGGAGATCGCGCCCGCACGCAGGAGCAACGCCAATGCGCCGATCACAAGCGGCCCGACCCAGGCTCGGAGGTTTCCCACGCGCCTACTCGAGGTACCCGAGGGCACGCAGCCGCTGCCGTTCGTCGTCCGAAAGCTCGATCGGCTCGGACGGAGTCGCACCGGGGGCTTCGAGCCGGCGTGCGAGCTGGGCGAGCAAGGCCTCACGGCGTAGCTCCTCGCCCGCAAGCGGGGTTCGTTCCCCGGGGTCGGCCCGGGAGTCGTAGAGCTCCACCACCGATCCAGACTGCGGCTTTCGCTCTTCCCGAACAATCAATTTGAACTGCCCGTCATCGAGCGCGTAGGCGTCGTGCGACTCTGCCTCCGTGTACCGGTAGTAGCTGAACAGGGTCCGTGGCTCCCGCGCATCGACGCCTGCATTCGCCTGAGCCCCAGCATCCGGACCAGGCAGCACACGGCCGCTCATGGCCTCCGGCGGCGCGATGCCGGCCAGCTCGAGAATCGTCGGTGCTACATCCGCCAGCTCGACCCGCTGCTCGACCACTCCCGGTTCGAAGCGACGCGGATCGCGAATCATCAGCGGCACCCGAAGCAGTGCGGGGCGAAGCTCTTTGTGCAAGAAGAATCGGTGATCCAGAAACGCCTCACCGTGGTCCGAGGTCACCAGCACGACGGTGTTCTGCTCCAGGCCCTGCTCCCGGAGCCCGTCGAGCAGCCGCCCGAAGTGCTCGTCGGTGTAGTAGATACCGGCGTCGTACAGTCCGATCAGCTCCTCCAGTTGCTTCGGGGGAAACTTCCCGGCATTGAACACTCCCTTGGCGATCAGCCCGTTGAGCAGCAGCAAATGCGCTGAGCCCGACTGCGGGGGTTCACCCCAGCGGAACTGCATGCGACCGCCCGGCAGGAATCGGGTTCGATATGCCTCGGGTTTGTCGTAGGGCGCATCGCTCTGGGTAAAGAACGTGGGACCGCTCGGTGTAGAATGCACGGACTTCGTGTGCAAGAACAAGAAGAAGGGCCGATTCGCCTCGAACTCCTCCGCGCGCAGCCACCCCACCGTGGCATCCACGGTGGCCGCCATGTCGTGGATGTACCGCGCCCCGCCCTGTCCACGATGAGGCGCGTGCGCATAGCTCTCGAAGCCCCGTCCGAACCCACGCCGGGCGCCCACATAGCCGACCGGGGCTGAATCCACGAACGCAGCCGTGCGATAGCCGGCCTCCTGCAACCACTCGCTGACCAAGCGCACTTCGGGCGAAATCGAATCCCGAGACTTTCGAATGCCCGCATCGTAGGGGTGCCAGCCGCTCAGCATCGCCACGTGCGAAGGCAGCGTCCAGGGCGCCGGCGCAAAGGCGTTCTGGTAGCGAACCGATTGGGCCGCAAAACGATCCAGGTTGGGCGAAGTCTTGCGCGCGTAGCCATAACAGCCGAGATGATCCGCCCGCAGGGTGTCAATGGAGAGCAGCAAGATGTTGGGTCGAGAATGCTCGGATTGCGCTGGCAGCTCGCTGCAGCCGACCCCGGCTAGCGGCAGCAACAACAACACCGACAACAGCAGTCGCACCCGTTCAACCCGCCGCGCCGGGGCTCCCCCTGCTCCACTTGTGGCTGCGAAAGACACCGAGGCAAGGGTAACCGAGTCGCTGCGGTATCCTTCCTCATGTTGCCCGCCATCCGAATCTCGATCACAGTCTGGCTCGCGGCCTGCTCGCTGGCGCTGGCTCCAACCGTGCCTGCAGCCCAACCTGACGCCGACGGCTCCGAGCCCCGTCCCAACGTGCTCCTCGTGCTGGTCGACACGTTACGTGCCGACCACCTCCACGCGTACGGCTATCCGCAATCGACCTCAGACGAGATCGACGCGTTAGCGACGCAGGGCTGGCTGTTCGAGAACCATCTGGCGAGCTCGTCGCAGACCGTTCCCTCGACATTGTCGCTGATGCTGTCTCGGCATCCCGCAGAGCACGGCTTTCTCCATCTGGGGATCGGCCACTTCGCCCGCAACCGTCCCCGCTACCCGGAAGCGTTCCTGTTCCTACCGGAAGTGTTTGCCGCGGCGGGCTATGCCACGGCGGGCTTCATGGGCAACCCGTTCCTGCAGCGAAAGAACGGCTTCGCCCAGGGCTACGACGCCTTCGTTTACAGACACGGTCCCGGCGACGAGCTGACCACGGCCGCCGTCGCGTGGTTGCGCCAACGCGAGCCCAGCAGCCAGCCTTTCTTCATGTATCTGCACTACTTCGACGTTCACGCGCCCTATCAGCCTCCGGGAGAGTTTGGCGAACGCTTCCCCCGCCCCCCCAACGGACGCGCGCTCCACAAGAACGGCCGCGCAACCGTGGAACCTGCCGATCTACAGGCGAGTATCGCGCTCTACGACGGCGAAATCGCCTTCGTCGACCACCAGATCGGCCAGCTCCTAGGAGCGCTCGGCGAGCTCGGGTTGCGCGATCGGACCTGGATCGCAGTGACATCGGACCACGGTGAAGAGTTCATGGACCACGGCGGCCTGGGTCACGGCACCACAGTCTACGGAGAGCTCGTCCAGGTACCGTTGGTGTTGGCGGGCCCCGGCCTCGCCAACCCTGGGCGGCGCATCGACCAGCTGACCCATCACATCGACCTGGCACCCACACTGCTCGCACTGGCCGGGATCGATCGACCGGCAGAGTTTCGCGGGGGGATGCTGACCAAACCCGTGCCCGAGGCTTACGCCGAGGAAGGCCCCTGGCTGGCGATCCATTCCCAGGAGCAGCTGCTGAAGCTGATCCTCAACCGGCAGACGGGCGCCAGCGAGATGTTCGCGATGGCCGACAAGCTGGACCAGAAACCTCTCGAGCCGCGATCGCGCCTCGCCGACCGACGAAGGCTGCTCGAGCGAGCGCGTTGGTACGCCGAGCTGAAACCCTTACAGCGCGTGCTTCCGCCGAGCGAATCAACTCCGCAATCAGGCGAAGAATCATCCAACGACTGGTCGCCGGCCGAGCGAAAGCAACTCGAGGCACTCGGATACGCGCAGTAGCCAGCGCTCATGCGCGCCGAGACCGGGTCCATCCCCGGCGCCGATACTTCACTTGCTTCGCGGCGCCGGAAGAACGAAGCTAGACCCTCATGACCAAGCGCTCGGAAGCAATCATGAGTTTCGCAAGATCGGAAAAACGGCGGATTGCCTTGGCAACGCTAGCGCTGCTCGTCGGCGCGGCGTGCACAGATCAGGGGGAATCGACCGACCCGGCCACCAGCTCATCTCCGGCCGCGAGGCCGGGTGCCAAGGCCGCCTACCCGCCGTCCCCGGAACAGGGCCGCGGTCTGCTGATCCCCCGCGCAAAACGTGCCGCAGGAGCAGCTTCCGGGCCCGCCAAAAACGAACCGCGTATGCAACTCGGGCAGCAGAAGCGGCGCGTCGCCGAGATGCGCAAGGACCGCTATGCGAACCTGGGTCTCAGCGAGGAGCAGACGCAGCGCATCAAAGCGATTCGAGAGGAGCAGCGGGCCTGGCGCGCCGAATATGGCGAGGAGCTCCGCGACCTCAGCCAAAAACGTCGAGCCTCCCGAAGCGCGGGGGATCAAGCCGAGGCCGATGCAGTTCGTCTGGAGCTGCGCGAGCTGCGGGAAACCCTGCCGACGGAGCGAGACGTGATCGCCGTACTCACCGACGAGCAGCGCGCAAAGCTGCGCCAGAACCGCCCCCTCAACGTCAGGGGGCGAATGCCCGGCAAGCAAGCGGCAGCAGCTCCTGCCGCCGACGCCGAGCCCGAACCCGCACCGGAGTGATGCGAACCGCGAGCGTGACATAGCGCCCGCGACTCCGCCTCAACCCGTGGCGGCCGCGCGCTTCTTCATCTCCTCCAGCAAGAACTGCATCTTTTCGGCCTCAGGCTGACGATCGTCCAGCTCGAGGCTCCGCTCCAGATGGCGAGCCGAGGCGTCCGGTTGGTCCAACTGGGCGCGCACCAAGCCCAGATATTTGTGCCCCATCGCGTACTCGGCGTGAACCCGAATCGCCCGATCGAAGAACACGACCGCGGTCTGCAGATCTTGGTCCTTGTAAGCCTTCACGCCCAGGTTGGCCAGGGCGATGTAGTTGTAGGGGTTCAAGCGCGCCGCGATCCGAAACTGCTGCAGCGCCTCCTCCTCGCGCCCAGCGGCCAGCAGAAGCTGGGCGTAGTTGACGTGCGGTACCTCGAAACGGGGCGCGTAATCCATCGCTTGCTGGTACATCTCGATCGCCTTGTCGTCGTCGCCCTGCTTGCGGTAAATGCGACCCAGCGTGTTGTACGCGGTGGCGAGCTTCGGGCTCATCACGAGCGCCTTCTTGCACAGCTTGATGGCTCGCTCGAGATCCCCGCTATCGCGCAGCACCTGGGCCAGGGTGGTGAGGGTCTGGGGCTGGGCGGGTCGAAAGCGCAGCGATGCATACAAAAACGGAATCGCCTCTTTAGGCTTGCCCTCTTCGATCAACACGCTGGCCAGCCCGTCATAGGCGGAACCGTTCATGCGATCGATCTTGAGCGCCGCCTGGAAAGCCTTGCGGGCGAGCTCCAGCTCGCGCCGGCGCAGCTGCAACCGGCCAATGGCGTGGTAGGCGGCGGGCCCGCTGGTGCCCGGGTCGACCTCGATTGTCTCGTTCATCAGCGCCAGCGCGGTGTCTTCGTCGCGCTGGCGCACGGCGATGCGCGCCAGGCCCAGCCTCGCCGAGCCCGACTTCGGATCGAGCTCCAGTGCGCGGCGCAGCTTGACCTCGGCTTCGTCCACCCGGTTGAGCATCAGCAGGAGCGCTCCCACCGCGCTCAGGGTGGCGGCGTCGTCAGGCTGGCGCACCTCGATGCTGGCGAGCAGCTCGTAGGCTTTCTCGTATTCGCCGTAGGTCTGGTAGGCACTCGCCAGCACCTGGCGCGCCCAGCGATCTTCGGGCACCTCGTCCAACGCCTCCTCGAGGGCCCGAATCGATTCGGCCACTTCGCCCTTCAGATGCTGGTGGACGGCCAACTGGATCTTCTCCCAGTGAACGACCATGTCCTTGGGGTTGAGGTGATAGGAATCGGGCGCCGCCGGGGTCTCATCCTTGGCGGTGAACACGTAGCCGAGCGAAGCCAGCAACGCTTCGGTCTCGGCATCCATTGGCAGGTTCTGCTGGGCGGCAACTCCCATGTAGGGGTCGTCGCCGACGAACTCTCGCAACTTGGCCTGCAGCTCAGCGGCCAACACGGGTAGCTGTTCGTACTGGTTCACCAGCTCCTTCGGATCGCGCTCCAGGTCGTAGAGTTCGGGAACCGGGGCCTGGATGAACTTGTAGTCATCGCGGCGCACACCCAGTAGCGGTGCCCAACCGTGGAGGATCTGGGTGGAGAGGTTCTCGAGATAGAGGGACCGCGGGCCGGCCGCGGCCTCGCGCAAGCTAGTGCCGTCGAGATCTTCGGGCGCGGCCACACCCAGCAGATCCAGAACAGTGGGCATCACGTCGACCAGCGATGCTTGCGTCATGGCCACCTTGCCCTGGGGAAACGGTGGCGGAGCGCTGTAGATCATCGGCACGTGCAGGGTGGTGTCGTACACGAGCAGCGCGTGGGTCATCTCGCCGTGCTCACCGAGCCCCTCTCCGTGATCCGCCGTCAGCACCACCAGCGTCCGTCCGCTGAGGCCGAGCATCTCGAGCTTCTCGAGCAGCTTGCCAATTTGGGCGTCCGTGTAGGCGATCTCGCCCGAGTAGAGATCGTGCCGGTACCGAGAACGAAATGGTTCGGGCGGCAGGTAGGCGGCGTGGGGGTCGAAATAGTGCACCCAATAGAAGAACTTGCCCTCGCGCCCATGGGCATCGAGCCATTCGAAGGCCACCTCGTTGGTGAATTCCGCTGGCCGTTCACGAAACATGTGGGGGGAGTGCTTCACGCCCTTGGTCAGGTCGTCGTTGTAATCGTCGAAGCCCTGGGGCAAACCGAAGCGGCCATCGAGCACGAAGGCCGAGACCGCCGCGCCAGTCTGGTAGCCGGCGCTTCGCAGCGTCTCGGCCAGGGTTTGGGCTTTCTCCTCCAGGCGAAAGGTACCGTTGGCCCGCACGCCGTGGTGGAAGGGATACTGGCCCGTGTGAATCGAGCTGTGGGCCGGCAGCGTCGCCGGCACGGGCGTGATGGCCTTGGAAAACAAGACCCCCCGCTGGGCGAGGGCGTCGATGGTCGGTGTGTTCACCCCCTGGTGGCCGTAGGCGCGCAGATGGTCGGCGCGCGTCGTGTCCATCGTGATCAGCAGGAGATTGAAATCCTCGAGCAGCGCCGGGGGGGCTTCGATTGCCGCCGTCGCTTGGAGGCTCGGGGAGATCTGGCCCGTGATCGGATCCACCGCTCGGCCCACCAGGTAGATCGCGATCAGACTGGTGAAGAGAAAGAGCACCGACCCCGAGAGGATCCAAGGCCACTTGCGTCGCCTGCTGGCCGGCAGAAACTTCTCCTTCTCAAGCTGAGCTCGCCATCACTCATCGACCGGTCGGCGACCAGACCGTGAAACGCGGTTTCTGGGGCCGCTCCAAATCGAGCGAGCGCCCAGAGCCTACCTCAGCCGCCCCCCAGCTACTCTTCCGCTGTGGCGGTGGAATCTCCGTTCGGAGCCTGGTCGTTCGCGCGCCGCGTTCGATGGGCCCTTCTGGCTGCACTGGTTGGTGTCAACATGCTGCCGACCGCCATCGACCGCCTGCGCCCAGAGCCCCTGCAGCTGCACGACTTCTATCAAGAGTGGTCATCGGCGCGCAACGTGCTGGAGGGTCATCCAGCCTACGAGCCGGTGCCCGACAGTGCGCACCGGTACCTGGGCTTTCCGAAGGACGTCACGGGTTGGACCGGCACGGTCAATGTGCATCCGCCTCCCTCTCTCCTCTTGGGCTTGCCGCTCGCTCGGCTGGACTACCCCGATGCCTTCATGGTCTGGAATCTGATCTCGTTGGGCCTCATGGTTCTCAGCTTCTGGCTGATCGCCCGGGGCCTGGAACTGCGCACCACTGCCTGGGACTGGGTGCCGGTGGGGGTGCTGCTGCTCGCCGGTTATCCGCTGGCGGTTCAGATCGTGCACGGCCAGCTCAGCTTGCTGCTGCTCTTCTTGATCACCGGCGCCTGGTATGCGGACCGCAGGGGGCTTGCCTGGATCGCCGGAGCGGCGCTGGGCGCGGCGTCTGCCATCAAGTTGTTCCCCGCGTACCTGGCTCTGTATTTCCTGTTCCGCAGACGCTACGCAGTCCTTGGTTACGCGGTGGGTTGCTTCGTTCTGCTCGCAGCGGCCACAGCGGGCTTCGCAGGCTGGGACGTATTCGCCACCTACGCCAGCGAAGTGATGCCGCACACGAGCGCGTGGAGGGCAGCGGCCAACAACGCGTCCCTCGCCGGCTTCTGGTACCGCCTGCTCAGCGCCAGCGGCCACTACGTGCTGGCCGCCCCGCTGGCCGAGAGCCCCCTCGGTGCGCTGCTGGCGACCGCTGCCTCGGGCGTCGCGGTGACAGCGCTCTCGGCCGTAGCCGTCTGGCGCGCCCGGGGCCCTGGGGAGATGACGCGCGCATTCTCGCTGGTGGTGTTGGCGATGCTGCTCGTGAGCCCAGTCACCTGGGAACACTCCTTTTTGTTGCTCCCGCTGCCCCTGCTGATGCTATGGCTCGGAGAGCCCGGGCCCGATCCGCGGCGCCGGCTGATCTGGCGAGGAAGTGCCCTGATTCTGGCGATCGCGATCCTGTCGCTGCCAACGCTCTCGATCTTCGATGCTGCGCTTCCCAGCGGTCTCAGCAGCCCGAGCGGAACACCGCTCCACTCGTTCAGCCTCTTTTCGCTGCAGCTCTACACGCTGCTCGCGCTGTGGTTCGCCCTGTGGCGGCGATCCACGCCTGGCGCCTAACGCCGATCCGCACTCTGCTGACAAGCCAGGCAAAACGGTGCTTCCGGCTTCGCGTTCAGGCGCTTGACACCGATCGGTTCTTCGCAGATTCGGCACGGGCCGTACTCACCTCGCTCGATCGCTTGCAAGGCGTGGTTGCACTGTGCGAGCCGGATCAACGTGGCCTGGCGTGCCGCCTGAACTATCGCCTGGTTCTGCATCGAGTCCATGCGGGACAATCTTCCCACCGCAGTCTGATCGAGTTGGACGGGCTTCGCCGCGCCAGCGCTCGTCTCCAGCTGGGAGCCGAGGTCGAGCTTGAGCTGCCCGAGCGCGGTGCGAAGCATTTGGATCTCGAGCGCAGTGAGCTCTTCTGCGTCTTCCACGGGACACAGATTAGCTGCCACTGACCCCCAGCGGCCGCCGCTGGTTCCAGCGGGGCGAAAAGCGTGTTAGACTCCCGGTTGCGTCACTTGACGAGCTGTGCCGCGCTGTTCGCAACGTGAACGCCCATGATTGAAACGACGATGTTCCTGACCATCACCTTCCTCTAGATCAAGAAACGAGCCGCTCGCTCGTTTTGGCCGGCTTCCTGCCCCGGCCACCGTTCCCTTTTTCGGCTTTCGAGGTTCGTGATGTTGCCCTCTCTTTCTATTCCGGATGGCGCTCGGCTGCGCGTCGTACTGGTCGGCATTCAACTGCCTGGACTCACCGAGCAACAGGTGACGGGCTCGCTCGACGAGCTGGCCCGCCTGTGCCAGACGCTCGGGCTCGACCCGGTGGCTCGCATCACCCAGCGGCGCCCTTCGACCGCGGCCGCCACGGTCCTCGGCGCCGGTAAGTTGCGCCAGCTCGCCCGCTGGACCGGCGGGGCCGGGGCGGTTCCTTCGCCCGTCCCCGCCTGGCGACGGCGACGCGACGGCGACCCCGATGTGAACGAACCCGAGGCATTCGATGAGCTCAACGATCTGGACCCATCGAACGAGCTGGAAGAGCCATACACGCCAGCCGAGCTCGAAGCCGACGACAACAGCGACGGCGCCGACGAGCGCGCCGAGGTGGTGGTGTTCGACCACGATCTGACTCCGACCCAGCTGCGCAACCTGGAAGGAGCCGTTGGTGCTCAGGTGCTCGACCGATCGACGGTGATCCTGCACATCTTCCAGCGCCACGCCCGCTCACGCGAGGCGCGCGTTCAAGTCGAGATCGCGTCACTCAAGTACCTGTCGCCGAGGTTGCGCGCCACTGGGGGTACCCGCGACCGCCAGCAGGGCGGAATCGGAATCCGTGGCGGTGCTGGCGAGTCTGCACTGGAACTCGACCGCAGGCGGGTTCGCGATCGCATCGCCGAGCTGGAGCGCGAACTCGTGAGCCTCGAACGCGAGGCCGCCGGCCGCCGCGACCGTCGGGGTGCGACATGCACGGTGTCGCTGGTGGGCTACACCAACGCCGGCAAGTCGACCCTGATGCGAGCGTTGACGGGCGCCGACGTGCTCGTAGACGACCGCCTGTTCGCGACCCTCGACACCACCGTGCGGGTGCTCGATCCGCAGACCGTGCCGCGGGTGCTGATCTCGGACACGGTCGGGTTCGTCGACCGTCTGCCCCACGATCTGGTCGCCTCGTTTCGCTCCACTCTGGCCGAGGCGCGCGAGGCGGACCTGCTGCTGCACGTCGTCGATGCGGCCGACCCGTTGTACCTGGAGCGGCTGGCGGTGACCCGCCGAGTCCTGTCCGAGCTCGGTATCGGCGAGCAGCCCGAGCTGCTGGTGCTCAACCAGGCCGATCGGCTCGGCGCCGAGCAACGCGAAGAGTTGGCTGCCCGATACGGCGAGGACGGCGAGGGCATCGTTGTGTCGGCGTTCGATCGCGACGATGTCGCGGCTCTGCGCGGGCGCATCGTAGTCTGGCTGGAGCGAGCGATGGTCGAGGCGAGCCTATTCGTGCCCTACCGAACGCCGCGGCTGCTCCACCTGATCCACGAACGCGCGCGGGTCCTGAGCGAGACCCATGAGGATGATGGAACCCGGCTCACGGTGCGGGCCCCACAAGCTGTGATCGAACAATTGCGAGCCGCCGCGACAGGTTGAGATGGCAGAGGGACGGGTCTCGGGGCACCTCAGGCGGCTCGGCCGAAAGAAGTAGCGAACCGTGGACGGCAGGCTTATGCTCCCGCCGGACTTTCCCTGGGTGGAAAAGGATACCACCCGACCGGGGCAGTCTTCCATGAACAGTAGTCTGGCGAGCAACTGAGGCGCCGACGAATCGAAGATCTGTAAGGAACAACAAATTGCGTACGACCGGAACAGTCAAATGGTTCAACGACGAAAAGGGATTTGGCTTCATCACCCGAGACGACGGTGAGAAGGATGTCTTTTGTCATCATTCTGCGATCCAGGGCGAGGGCTTCAAGACCCTGCCCGAGGGCCAGAAGGTGGAATTCGATGTAGTCCAGGGTCAGAAGGGCCCGGCCGCGGAGAACGTGGCAACCGTCTAGAACCCTGCATCACTTTGCCGCAACCCCGCCAGCTTCAGCTGGCGGGGTTTCTTGTTTCTAGGCGTGCCGGACCTTCCCGCGACGGCGGCGCTGCAACCCGCCCAGGCCCATCATGCCGACAGCGAGCATCAGGATCTGCGCGGGCTCCGGAACGGGGGTCGGATCGCAGGAGTTACCGAGACCATCGTCGTCCGAATCGGTCTGGTCGTTGTTGGGCA
>CAXMOC010000279.1:0-76606 GCA_964194865.1 uncultured Opitutales bacterium
GCCTGGCCTCCGATTTCGGAATCGCACGTGGAGATGGATGGCGCCTGGGCGCTCTACGAAGCCTGGGTGAAGATCCAGACCGGCGCCTGCGATAGCGCGCTCGCATTTTCCTTCGGACGCTCGTCGATGGGTCAGATCCGCCAGGTGTTGACCCTTCAGCTGGATCCTTACACCGTGGCCCCCCTCGGCCCAGACTCCATCAGCCTCGCCGCTCTCCAGGCACGTGCCCTGCTCGACCACAGCGCCTACGACGAGCGAGCGATGGCCGAGGTGGCAGTCCGCTCGCGACGCGACGCCAAGGACAACCCCTGCGCCCAGCTCGCCGGAGACTTCGACGTCGAGAAGCTCCTGCAGGAGCCGTACATCGCCTCGCCGCTCCGTATGCACGATTGCCCCCCGATCAGCGACGGCGCCGCGGCCATCGTAATCGCGGCGGACGACCTGGCGCGCAAGGTCACCGACAACCCGGTCTGGATCCGCGGGATCGATCACCGCCTCGATACCCACCAGCTCGGCGGGCGCGAGCTGTGGCGATCGCCTTCGACCCAGCTCGCGGCCAAGAAGGCCGGTGCGACGGCTGCCGCCCTCGACATCGCCGAGCTTCACGCTCCCTTCACCCACCAGGAGCTGATCTTGAGGGACGCGATTGGCCTGGGGGACGACGTGCGAGTCAATCCGTCCGGCGGGGCGCTCGCCGCGAACCCGATCATGGTGGCAGGACTCGCGCGAATCGGAGAAGCGGCCATGCAGGTGGCCGCCGGTCGCGCCCACCGCGCGCTCGCTCACGCCACCCAGGGCCCCTGCCTACAACAAAACCTCGTGTGCGTGTTGGAGGGCCGATGATGGCAGAGCATTGCGCGATCACCGGCGTGGGCCAGACGCAACACGAAGCCAAACGAATCGACGTTTCCCAGTTTGGTCTGATTCGAGAGGCCGCACTGCGGGCGCTCGAGGACGCGGGACTGGGCTGGAGCGACATCGACGCCGTGGTCGTGGGCAAGGCTCCCGACATGTTCGAGGGCGTCATGATGCCGGAGCTCTTTCTCGCCGAGTCGCTGGGCTGCGCGGGCAAGCCGATGGTGCGGGTCCATACCGCGGGCAGCGTTGGCGGCTCGACGGCACTCGTCGCCGCCAGTCTCGTGCAGGCGGGGATTCACGAGCGGGTGCTCACCGTCGCCTACGAGAAACAAAGCGAGAGCAATGCCATGTGGGCGCTCTCGATCAAGGTTCCCTTTCAACAGGGAATGGTCGCCGGAGCGGGCGGCTACTTCTCCCCCCTGATCCGCGCCTACATTCGCCGCTCCGGGGCGCCCGAAGACACGGGAATTCGCGTTGCGCTCAAAGACCGCAAGAACGCACTGAAGAACCCCTACGCACACCTCAAGTTTCCCGACATCGACTTCGACCAGGTCGCACAGTCACCCATGCTCTGGGACCCCATCCGCTACCTCGAGACCTGCCCTTCCTCAGACGGCGCCTGCGCGATGGTGCTGACCAGTGAAACTCACGCGAAACGCGCTCCCCAACCTGCCGCCTGGGTGCACGCCACGGCGATGCGTACGGAACCCACGATGTTCTCGGGCCGCGATCAAGTCAATCCGCAAGCGGGGCGAGACTGCGCGGCCGAGCTCTACCGAAAGGCCGGGATCGATGATCCCCGACGGGAGATCGATTGCGCCGAGATCTACGTGCCCTTCAGCTGGTTCGAGCCCATGTGGATGGAAAATCTCGGCATTGCGCCCGAAGGGACCGGCTGGAAGATGACTTACGAGGGAGCCACCGAGATCGGTGGCGACTTCCCGGTCAACATGTCCGGCGGCGTGCTCTCTTCGAATCCGATCGGCGCCTCGGGCATGCTGCGCTTTGCCGAGGCGGCCAACCAGGTGCGCGGACTGGCAGGCGAACATCAGGTGGAGGGCGCGCGCAAGGCGCTCGGCCACGCCTACGGGGGCGGCTCTCAGTATTTCTCGATGTGGATCGTGGGCGATCAGCCGCGCTAAGCCCTCAAGGAGTCCCCTTGTCCCAGTTGGGTTTCTGGAACCTCGCCTCTCTCGAGCCAGATCGACTCGCACTGGCCGCGCCCGACGGCCGTGAATGGAAACGCGGCGAGCTGCTCGCGGGCTGCAATCAGTTGGTGCACGGGCTGCGTGCGCTCGGACTACAGCGCGGAGATTGCGTCGCCGCGGTACTCCCCAACGGCGTAGAGATGCTCGAGCTCTATCTTGCCGTCGCCCAGGCCGGCTGGTATCTCACTCCCATCAACCACCACCTGACGGCGCCCGAAATCGCATACATCGTCGGCGACTGCGAAGCCAAGGCATTTATCGGTGCCGAGCGTTTCGCGGACGCCTGTGTGGGCGCCGCCGAGGAGCTGGGCCTGGCCCCGGAAGGCCTCTTTTCCGTGGGGCGGGTGCCGGGCTTCCGCTCGTTCACAGAGCTCAAGGTGGGGCAGTCCGACGCCCAGCCCAAGCAGCGTTTCGCCGGGCAGGTCATGAACTACACCTCGGGCACGACAGGCCGACCCAAGGGAGTTCGACGTGGCCTCGCCCCCATCGACCCCGACACCATGGCCACCTTGACGACCGGTTTTCTCGGCATGTTCGGAGCACAGCCCGAAGACAACAATATACACATATGCGGTTCGCCCCTCTATCACACCGCAGTACTGGTGTTCGCAACGGCATCCATGCACATGGGTCACCCCGTGGTCTTGATGGACAAGTGGACGCCCGAGAACATGCTGGAACTGATCGCGGAGTATCGGGTCACGACGAGTCATATGGTACCGACCCAGTTTCACCGGCTGCTCGGACTCCCCGAGGAATTGCGCAGCCGTTACGATGTCTCGTCGCTCCGCTACATCGTGCACGCTGCAGCGCCTTGCCCCGTGGACATCAAGCGCCGCATGTTCGATTGGTGGGGAAACTCGATCTACGAGTACTACGCCGCGACGGAAGGGGGCGGTACCCTGGTCACCCCCGAAGAGTGGGCGCGCTATCCAGGGACGGTCGGCCGAGCCTGGGCGAACTCCGAGATCCGGATCCTGGACGACGATGGCCGGGATCTTCCAACCGAAGAACACGGAACGGTCTACATGAAGCTCGGGCAGGCGGACTTCGAGTACAAGGGCGACAGCGAGAAGACCGAAGCGAATCGCACGGAGGGGTTCTTCACCGTCGGCGACATCGGCTATCTCAACGAGGAGGGTTACCTCTTCCTCTGCGACCGGAAGTCCGACATGATCATTTCCGGTGGCGTCAACATCTACCCAGCCGAGATCGAGAGCGTGCTCCTGAGCCATCCCAAGGTCGGAGATGCGGCGGCGTTCGGCATTCCCAACGACGATTGGGGAGAAGAGGTCAAGGCGGTCATCGAGCCCGCAGCCGGGGTCGGGGCCGACGACTCTCTACGAGATGACATCCTCGACTTCTGCCAAGACCGGCTGGCTCGCTACAAGACTCCCCGCTCGATCGACTTCATCGCGGAGATGCCTCGCGACCCGAATGGCAAGCTCTACAAGCGAAAGCTGAGAGATCCCTATTGGGAAGAGCGCGAGCGGGCCATCTGACGCGCCGCCCGGTCGCGGACGGCCCAAACAATCAGCCCTCGAGTGCGATGGCCTGGCGAGGACAGAGGCGCACGGCCTCCTCGACTTTCTTGCGCAGGTTGTCGGGCGGACTCTCGACGAGGACCGTGAGCGTGTCGTCTTCCTCTACGCGAAAGCATTCGGGACACACGTCCATGCACACCGCGTTGGCTTCACACAGGTCGTAGTCGATCACGATCTTCATGATTTCTCCTCGCCGCTAGTCGTCGCAGAACACTGGTCGAGGCGCCCTCCGGCGACCGTCCACAGCGAATGGGAATACCTTACAAACGCACCGGCCAGACGACCAGCCAGCCCGCCGGCCAGCCACGAAGAAACACGGCGGGAGATCGGAGGGGCCCGGTCGGCGACCGGGTTGCTGGTTTACAATGGGCGCACCCGACCGCATAATCGGGAGACTAGAACACGTTTCACGATTCGTACCAGCCCCGGGACACGGAGAGGCCGATGTATCTCGACTTCACACCCGAGCAGAAGGCGTTTCAGAGCGAGCTGCGCGACTACTTTGCGCGACTCGTGACGCCGGAAGCCCTCGAAGACATGCGCGGGAGCGAAGGGGGTGGGCCCACCTACACGAGGATTCTCAAGCAGATGGGAGCGGATGGATTGCTCGGTGTGGGGTGGCCCGAGGAGTACGGTGGCCAGGGCCGCGGCCCAGTAGAGCAGTACATCTTCTCGGAGGAGGTACAGAGCGCTGGCTTCTCGTTGCCATTCTTGACCCTCAACACCGTGGGTCCAACGCTCATGCGCTTTGGCACGGACGAGCAGCGCGAGCGGTTCCTACCCCGAATTCTCAAGGGTGAGTGCCAGTTCGCGATCGGCTACTCGGAAGCTGAAGCGGGTACGGATCTGGCCTCCCTGAAGACCCGGGCGGTTCGTGACGGCGACGACTACGTGATCAACGGCGCCAAGATGTGGACCAGCCTGGCGAACTTCGCAGACTACATCTGGCTGGCCGCCCGCACCGATCCAACGGTGAAGAAGCACGCGGGAATCTCGATTCTGCTCGTGCCCACGGACGCCCCCGGCTTCAAGATCACGCCGATCGACACGATCGGTGGTGTTCGAACCAACGCCACCTTTTACGAGGATGTGCGCGTTCCCGCTACGAACCTGATTGGCGGAGAGAACAACGGCTGGGGGTTGATCACCGGGCAGCTGAATCACGAGCGGGTGTCGTTGGTGAATGTGGGGCCGGTCCAGGTCATGCTCGACGGTGCACGCCGCTGGGCGTGCGAAACCAAGCTGGCCGACGGACGGCGCGTCATCGACCAGCCCTGGGTGCAGACCAACCTCGCCCGGGTCCACGCCAAGCTCGACGCGCTCCGGATGATGAACTGGAAGATGGCCTGGTCACTTCAGTTCGGGAACCTTCAAATGGCCGATGCTTCGGCGGTGAAGGTTTTCGGCAGCGAATTCTATGTCGAGGCCTACCGAGCGCTGTTGGAGATCTTCGGCCCCCAGGGAACGCTGCAGGGCGATACACCTGGCTCCGTGCTACGTGGCCGAATCGAGATGATGTACCGCAACTGCCTGATCCTGACCTTCGGCGGGGGTACGAACGAGGTCCAGCGCGACATCATCGCGATGGCGGGCCTCGGGATGCCCCACTACAAGAGCTGACTCCGAGCGATTCGAGAGAGAGATGGACTGGTCCTACACCGAAGAGCAACAGGAAATTCGTCAGCTCGCGCGAAAGATCCTCGAGGATCTGGCAACCCACGAGCGACTGCGAGAAATCGAGTCCAGCGAGACGGGAATCGACGCCGAGCTCTACGCAGAGCTGGGGCGCTCGAACCTGCTGGGCGTGGCCATCGAAGAAACCTTCGGCGGCAGCGAGATGGGTTTTCTATCCCTGTGCGTCCTGCTGCAGGAGATCGGTCGCACCGTCGCACCCGTGCCGATCGTCGCCAGCCTAGGACTGGGCGGCCTCGCCATCTCGGAATTCGGTAGCGACGCCCAGAAACAGCGCTGGCTGCCGGGCCTCACCCGCGGTGAAGTGATCTTGACCGCCGGCCTGATCGAAGCCGGCAGCGATGACCCGGCCCGACCGCGAACCGCGGCCCGACGCGATGGGGACGGTTGGCGCCTCGACGGCTGCAAGATCTGCGTCCCAGCGGCTCACCTGGCAGAACGAATTCTGGTGCCCGCCCGAGTTTCGGACACCGAACTCGGGGTATTTCTGCTCGACCCAAGCGCTAGCGGAGTAGAACTCCAACCTCAGCTGACGACCAATCGCGAGAGGCACTCCCAGGTCGAGCTCGCGAACGCGTGGGTCGACGGCGACGACTTGTTGGGCGACCTCTCATTGGGGACAGCGATCAGCCGCTGGATCGCCGATCGCGCCACCATCGCGTACTGCATGCTACAGCTTGGAGTGTCAGAGCGTGCCCTCGAGATGACCGCCGAATACGCTGGATCGCGCCAGCAATTCGGTCGGCCCATCGGAAGCTTCCAGGCGGTTCACATCCGCGCAGGAGACGCCTATATCGACGTCGAAGCCATGCGCTTAACAGCGCTTCACGCTGCCTGGCGGCTTCACGAGAGTCTGCCCGACGACGGCAGCGTCGCGATCGCCAAGTTCTGGGCGGCCGACGGAGGGCACCGCGTCGGCTACGCGTGCCAACACCTGCACGGGGGTATCGGCATCGATGTCGACTACCCACTCCATCGATACTACCTGTGGGCGAAACAACTAGAGCTCACACTGGGATCCGCGGCTGTCGCCCTGACTCGACTCGGCGAGGAAATGGCCCGCGAACCCGCCGCTTAGCCGTTCGCCGACCCTCTGCTCGCCGCGCTCTCGCCCACCTCGCGCAGCATCAACTCGGCCGCAGTCCGAGTATGCGCGATGACTCCCGCCTGCCCGTGTAGCCCGCCAGACCAGCCGACGAGAGAAGCGAACCACACCAGCTGAAGTGTGTATGCCACTGCGAGATCCTGCTCGCTCGGGATCGCCTCCGAGCGCGTCACATCCTTGCCGCACAGCGCGTCGGTGATCCATACCTGCATTTGGCTGTGAAAGGCCGTGACTCTCGGGGTGAGATTCTCATCGCCGCTCGCCACCGCACGGAGCAGCGCTCGAGTGAGTTGGGGGCGCCGGCAGAGTGACCGAGTGGCGAGCTGAAAGAACGAAGTGATCCGAGCGAGCGTTGTACCCTCTTGCGAGAGCTCTTCGGCCACCCTTCGATCGAGCTCGGCCATTTCGAGTTCGAGGGCAGCAAGCAGCAGATCCTCCTTGCTGCGAAACCGCCGATAGAGCGTGCCCAGCGCGACACCGGCATGCGACGCGACATCGCGCAGGCGCACCGCCTCGAAGCCACCCTTCTCGGCCAGCTCCACAGCACTCTCGACGATGCGCCTCGCTCGCTCCTCCACGGCCCGCATTAGAACACGTCTGAGGGGGCGCGTCTAGCGGGCTGCGAGAACCTCGCCAGCGGCAATTCGCCCCGGACGGCAAGGCCGCTCCTGTGCGCCGCAACGCGGGATCGCGGTTTCGAAGTGGTAACCGCCGACGCCGGATCAGGTCACCGGAAGATCTCGCACTGGCAGCACGCGGGCAGCGAGGATTCTCAGAATGTGCAGTTGCGAGGCAAGACCGCCGCCGTTCGTTCCGCTGCACTGTGTAATTCGCTTCCCACGTGACGCTTGCCGCCGTGCGGAAGAAGCAGAACCCAACTCAAGTACGCAGCGTTAGCAGCAGAGAGGTTGCGGCCATTGATGGCACGCCAATTGCACCAACATCGTTTGCGCGACTCGAAAAAGGGGGGGAGAGGAGGTATGGCGCGATGCATCAGGATGGGAGATTGGATCTTCGGCTGATCATTCCGGTGGCCGTTGCATTGCTGGTCTTGGCTGGGTCGGCGATCGCAGATGATGTAGAGCCCATGCAAGAGTCGAAGCCGAAAATCAGTGCCAGCGCCATGACGCCACCCGAGAAGCCCGAGGCCAGCGAGGGCTGGCTGCACCAACTCCACATCAAGAAGGGACACGGCTTCGAGTACAGCAAGAGCTTCACCACCAGCTCCAAAAAGAAGCTCATCTTCAGCATCCAGGGGCCCCTGGTAAAGAAGAAGACCCCTGGCCTCGGCTTCGAAATCCGCTTCTAGGTCTGCGCGAAAACGCAGCGCGCTCCGGCGCACCGCCCTGCCCCGCTGGCTTGGCAAGCCGAAACAAACCCAATAGGCTGGCGGCGACCCAGCTCGGGTCGGTACTCCATGACTCGCTCGCCGGTGAAAACTCGTTTCGAGCAGCTACTTCGCGGGCTGCCCATCCCGGCGCTTCGCGACGTCGTGGCCAAACGCCCAAGCCAGGGCCCCAACCTCGATGCGCTGGACGGCGTCCGGGGCCTCGCGGTCCTGCTCGTCATCGCGAGCCACTGCGGCGGCCTGCAGCTCCAAGGTCAGGGCGGTCTGGGTGTCTTTCTCTTCTTCGGCCTCAGCGCGTTTCTGCTCACACTTCCGTTCGCCAGCCGTCCCGATGGCAGCTGGGATCGGGCCCGCCTGGGCCACTACGCATCCCGACGCGTTCGACGCATCGTGCCCCTCTACTACGCGGTGATTGGCTTTTCCTTCTTCTACCAACGCGACGCCGGGCTGGAGTTTCTCTGGCGCCATCTACTCTTCCTGCGAGGTGATGGCATCTTTTGGACCGTTCCCCAGGAGGTGCTCTTCTATTGTCTGTTGCCGCTCCTTGCCGCAGCGTATCCGCTGTTGTTTCGCAGACGCGCGATTGCCACGGCCGTCGGCTTCGGAGCCCTCGCCTGGCTGTGCAACAGCTACCTCGACGCTTCGGTCTTTGCCCTCGATGGTAATGGCAAGGAGCTGCGCTTCTACCTGGGCATCTTCGCCACGGGCATGGCGTTCGCTTACGCGTTCCACTCACCGACGCTCACGCGGTTCACCGCACGACCCGTCATCAATCGATTGTTGGGTTGGCTCGGGCTCGCGATCCTGGCGCTGCTCTTTCTCAGCGCGCGGTACTATCACGTCACGCTTCTGAACGACCTACCCCTCGTCGGGCCGATCTTCGCTTCCCTGCATCCGAAGATGGGCCTCTACTACAAGGGAGCCTTCGGACTGCTCTGCGGTCTGTTGATCTATGTCACTATGGTGTGTCGATCCCGATTGATCCACCGCATCTTGTCGTCGCTGACGCTGCGAGCCCTTGGCATCACGTCCTACAGTCTTTATCTGCTGCACATCATCGTGAGAGACAAGCTGCTCGAGCTTGGCGTCGGCCTGGGGAATGAACTCTTCCTGCTCACGCTCGCCGTTGCGTATCTGCTGGCGTGCGTCCTCTACGCCCTCATCGAGAGACCTTTCATGCGCGTACAAACCAACGCCAGTCGTACCTAGCGCGCATCGTACAGTCTTGGCGGGAATTCTTAGCGCTCGTAGCGCAGCTCGGCGTCGCCGATCGTGATGACGTCGCCTGATTCGAGCTCGCGGGTCTGGACGGTCTCTCCGTTGACGTAGGTCAGGTTCCGCGCATGAAGATCCCAGAGGTGCACGCGCCCAGCGCGAACGCGGAGTTCGGCGTGGTAGCGGGAGACCTGCCTCGAGGGAATCACCAGATCGTTGTCGTCGAGGGCACCGATGCGGATGCGGCCCGCGCTCAGCGCTACCTCGTCACCCTCACGCGGCCCTTTGATGAATACGATGCGACCCGGCGACACGCGACTCTTTGCCCGCTCGCGCAGCCCCAGCAGCACCACTGCGAGCGCCGCGATCAGAACGAGGACTGCAATCAGGGTTGCCGAGCTGACCATCTACGCCACCCCAGCGCCGACGCTTCGCAGACTCACTTCTCGACCTCGAGGCGGAAGCGTGTACCGCCGAGCTGGATCTCGCAGCCGTCGGGGGCGTCGACCCCCTCAGAGGCCGGCTCGTTGTCGACCGTGGTGATCTTGTCGCTGAGCGCCAAGACCTGGATCTGATCGCCCTCGCAGACGACCTTCGCGTGAGCGCGGGAAATCCACATACTGGGCAGCACCACATCGGATTCGGGCGATCGCCCCAGCAGGTTCTCACCTTCCCGGAGCTCGTACTTCTCCCCCACCAGCTCGCCCCGAACCGCTTCGAGGGTGGCGACCACTCGCCGTGGCACCTCCAGATGGAGTGTGGCGTCCGGGTCCGCGGCCGCTTTGGGCTCGCTGGGGGTTGGCAACACGAAGGTCGTATCGAGATCGACCGGGTCCGCGGCCGGGTCGGGGGCGGCGGCGTCCTCGAATACCGGTTCTTCGACCGGAACCGTGGTCGTAACATCGAGCTCGTCCGCGGGATCGACTGGCACCGTGGCGTCCGCTCCCGATTCCACCGGTTCCGTGCTGCCCGAGGCCGCTACGGCCTCGGTGGGCTCGGGGGGCGGCGGCGGAGCGATGAACGTGGTCGGCTCGTCGCGATTGCGGCGGATCGGCGGGCTCAGCGCGCGCTTGATTTCCGCGGGGGCTGCCGCAGTCGAGCGGCCGCCAAGCCGCCCGCGCAGCCAGTCCAACAATCCCAATCCCGCCCCCTTTTCGCCAACTCGAAGGGCGACAAAACCGTTCCGCGGCGAGAGTTTACTGGCTTCGGCGCAACTTCGGTAGCGAATCTGTGCCGCCGCACCGGCTAGATCTCGCTAGATCTCGCTAGATCTCTAATGGGAGGTTGCGGGAACGCTACCAAAGGCACGATCGCGCCGCCCCGTCCAAGGCCGTGGAAAAATCACGTCGCCGCCGACACGAGGAATGGAAAAACACCGTTGGCGCACGGATTTCCTTGACCTTCGCCAGCCCAAGAATCAATCTACGCATCACATCCCCCGGTTGCACCATCAATTAGTAGTAAACGATCCGATCGACTCAACGGTCGGCGAGGGAGTATTCATGGGTAGTACTGTGCGGATCACTGCGCTGGCAGGCCTCTTCGCAATACTGGGCTCGAGCTCGGCACAGGGAGGAGATCTCGTCGACATCCTGCCGGACCTGGTTCCGGCCGCCATCGTTTCGCCCTCCGGCCTTGCTTCGACGCTTCGACCCGACACCGGCGGCGGAACCCGAACCGACACAGGACCCGCCTTCGGTACCTTCGCCACTCAGCCGGATCTCGGCTCGATCTCCAGCAGCGCCTTTCAGGATTTTCAAAACCTGCCCGTGGGCTCGGCGGTGGCCGCTTTCACCTACGAGTTCGACGAGGAGAAGAACGTCTTCGTTCCCTCCAAACAGGGCCTCGGACCGATTTTCGCGGATCGCGCTCAGACGATGGGCAAGGACCGATTCAATTTCGGCGTGAGCTGGTCGCACATCGACTTCGACGAGTTCGAGGGTACCGATCTGGGCGACTTCCCCATCCCCACCCAGCCCTTTCTGGTCGTTGGAGAGACGTTCTCGCCACCCAACTTGGTCGATAACACGCCCGGCCCCGCAAGCCCCTTCGGTGACAATGATTCATTGGCCTTCATCCTCTTCGGTATCGGTTCGAACTCGGAGAGCTACACGCTCCCAGACGACGACGTCAGCATGCCTCCGGTCACCGATTGCACGCGCCAGGACTTCGACTTCTGCAGCCTCGCCTTTCCGGACGGCGGCTTCGGCATCGCCGACGGTCCCGTCGGCGACTATACGACCAGCTTCGTGTCGGACCCGGACATCAGCGCAGACATCGACCTGACCGTCGAGCTGATCAATCTCTACGGAGCTTACGGCGTCACGGACAACTTCGACGTCGGCATCCTGCTTCCCATCCTCACCGTGGACATGGACGCCCAGATCAGTTTCATGACCTTCGACTTCAGCGCGCAGGCTTTCCAAGACATCTTCATGGACCCCTTCTTCGACACCTGTCCTCCGAGCGATCCCGTCTGCCAGACGGCGGCGATCCTCCTGCTTTCCGCCGATGTGGCAGGCACGGCGCTGGGAGACGAGATGGATCCGGGAACGGCCGTCTCTACTACCTTGACCGCGCTTCAGTTCAAGCAGAAGTTCTCGAACAGCGGAGATTCCGCGGGCGTGGGCGACCTGATGATTCGCGGCAAGTACCGGTTCCTGGAGACCTCCTACATCGACATGGCGGGACGGCTCGACATCTCCTTTCCGACCGGTGACGAAGACAACTTCCGCGGCACTGGGGAGTACATGTGGGGCTTGAACCTGATCGCCTCGAAGGCGTTCGGCTGGTTCTCTCCCCACGCAAACCTGACGATGCAGCTCCGCACCGGAGGCAAGGAGAATCACCAGTTCCGCTGGATGGTGGGCGCGGACGCCAAGCTGCACGAGCGGGTGGCGGCCAGCGTCGACTTCGTCGGTAACGAGGACCTGTACCACGACGGCATCGGCGACACCCAGATGGCGGTAGCGCCGGGCCTCAAGTTCAACCCCTGGAAGAACCTGGTGGTCTCGACCGCAGCGGTGATCCGGGTCAACCACCAGGGCCTGCGTGCCGACGTGATCCCATCTCTCGGCGTCGAATACACGTTCTTCTAGCCACCCGGCGCAAGCATCTCGCGGAGGCCGGTGGTTACGCCCCCCCCGGAGCGCCGGTGTCCAGGATCGCGAGCCTTCTTCGGGCTGCCGTGCAATCGATTGGCGTTCGCAGATACACTCCCCCAGGCCAATCCGGGGGTCGCTGCCAATGAGACCGCAGGGCTTGCAGGTCGAGGCCGAGCTTGAACCCGCGTGAGCTGAGACAGATCGGGCGCTATCGGGTCCGGCGATTCATCGCGGAAGGCGGCATGGCCTGGGTGTTCGAGGTGGAGGATCCCACCTTTGGGGGCCGACGCCTCGCCCTCAAGATGCTCAAACCCGAAGCCGGCGCGGGAGAGCAATTCCAGCGCTTCGAATCCGAGGCGCACCTACTCGCCGGAATCGATCACCCCAACCTCGTCACGATCTTCGATTTCGGCCAGGACGAGGAGACCGAGTCCAACTTCTATACGATGACCCTCGTCGAGGGCGCAACGTTGTCGGAGAGGGGCGCCCTGCCGCTCGAGGAGGCGGCACCGATCTTCCTCGAAGTTCTCGCTGGTCTGGCCAGGCTTCACGATAGGCACATCGTCCACCGCGACATCAAGCCCGCCAACATCCTGCTGCACAGCGACGGACGCGCAGTGCTGGCCGACCTCGGCATTGCACGGGTCGAGGACCAAGCCTCCGAACTCACCAAGACCATGATGGCGATCGGCACGGTGCGGTACATGTCGCCCGAGCAGGCTCGCGGCCATCGCGTCGGACCGGCCAGCGACGTCTTCTCGGTGGGCCTCACCCTCTATCAGACGCTCACCGGTCACTCGGTCTACGAATCCGTCGACGACATCGACTCGAGCTCCGGCCAGTCGATCCTGTTCTACCTGGGAGCCATGAGCAGCCGCGCCGGTGCAGAGCTACCCCTGCAGTTCCCAGATGAGGTTCCCAACCCTGTCAGGCAGGTGTTGCTGCGCGCCTGCCGCTTCAAGGCCGAGGACCGCTATGCGACCGCCCGGGAAATGCGTGAGGCGCTGGTCGAAGCGCTCCAGAAAGCCGAACGCAAGGAAGGCGACGGGATCCAGATTCCGCGAGCCCTGGTCGCCGGACTGCTCGGCGGGATCGTCCTGGCGATCGTGATCTACTGGTACGCGAGCAACGCGATGGGGCGCTCGAACGCCGACCAGGCGCTGGAATCCGTCGCTTTGCTCGAGCGAACGGCCGTCGAGGCGGTCGATCAGGTAGCCGCCTTCAACCCGCCGCCGCCCGCAGGGCTCATCGAATCCATTCGCGACAACGCCATTTCCCGGGCCCGGGTCGTGGTCCATCAGGGTCGGACCAAGCTCGAAGCGGGTCGCTTCGAGATCGGCATCGAGCTACTCGAGGATGCCGGCAAGTACTACCAGAGCGCCTGTCAACAGCTCCTGGACGGAGACCTCCAGCGACGCACCGACGCGGCGGCTGGCAACGCGAAGATGCGTTTCGAAGAGCTGGCGATTCCAGCGGCGCGCGAGCTTCGCCCCCAGCGATTCGCCGAGCTGGACGGACTGCTCCCCAGCCTGGCCGCTCCCGAGACTGGCACCCTGCCGTGTCCGGGAGCCGAAGCCCAGCTGGCGCGCCTCGCCACCAGCGGCACGGTGGGGGCGCGCGCGGCGTTGCTCGAGCGCGATCTCCGCGCCGAGTGGCCAAAGCTCGCCGAGCGGGCCCAGAATGCGGCCGCGGCCGCCGCCGCCGACGCGAGCCGCGTACCGTCCGAGGCGCCCGCGTACCTCGAGCCGATGAACGAGGGCAGAATCGCGCAGCGAGAGGGCGAGGCCGCGCTAGAGCGCGAGGAGTTTCTCGAGGCTCGCCGAGCCTTCGGCGAAGCGCGGGAGGCCTTCGATGTGGCGGGCCGGATCGCTCCCGCCGCCCACGCCCGGGACCTGGCGCGCGAGGCATTGCAGCGGGCCAGCAGCGCGGGGTTGTCCGATTCCAAGCTGGTGGACAACACCTTCGCGGACGCCGGCTCTCTTTTCGAAGACCAACGATGGGACGAGGCGCGAGAGGAGTACGCCAACGCCACCAAGCTGATCGACAATTGGATCACAGACCGCCAGAAGTCCGAGGCTGCTGTGGCTGCCGCCGATGCTTCCGAGGCCCTACGCGCGGCGGCCATCGCCGAGGGCGCACAGCGCTCCGCCACCGAGAGGCTGGAACGAGCCGACGATGCGCGCATGAAAGCCAAGCGGGCCTTCGAGGCGCGACGCTACGACGAGGCCGAGCGGGAGTTCAGGCAGGCCAGCAAGCTCTACACCGAGGCACAACGCGAGGGCCGCCAAGTCCTCGAGCTGGCCCGCGGCTCCGAGACCAAAGCACGCGCCGCGGCCACAGCCTTCCTGGGCGATCGAAACTGTGCACAGCTCAGCGGGCCGCCCCTTGGACCCTGCGAAGCGGGGACTGAATCCCTCAGGCTCGGCGAGTTGGCGCTTCGCGAGCACGACGCCGGCGCCGCGTTGCAGAGCTTCGAGAATGCGGCCGAACGCTTCGCAGAGGCTGCGCGGGCGGCAGACGACTTCGAAGCCAACCGACCACAGCCGCCGTATCTCGTTTCCCGGCAACCCGCCGAGACGGCTGTTCGAGCCTTTCGCAACGATGAGGTCACCTTTTCAGTCGAAGCCGCCGATCCAAATTCTGAAGACGAGCTTCGGTTCAGCTGGAAGGTCGACGGCAAGAAGGCCGGAAGCAACTCTCCCAGCTACAGCCATCGGGGAACTCGGGACGCAAGAATCAGCGTGGAGGTCCGCGATGGCCACAAGGGCCGCCTGCGCCAGGACTGGGTGCTCTCGCTGGCGAATCGAAGGCCGACGCTGGCGCTCACCCCCGGCTCGCGTCAGTTGACCCTCAAGGTGGGCGACCAGCAGGAGTTCCGCGCCCAGGTGACGGACCCCGACGGGGACACAGCGCAAACTTCATTCAGCCTCGATGGTAAGTCGGTCGCGAAGGGATCGAGCTACCGCTTCCAGGCCGCGCGAGCGGGCGCCTACAAGCTGGTCGCCCGGGCCGTCGACCCGGCCGGCGCCGCGGCCAGCCGCTCGGTTCGAATTCAGGTCGATCCCGTCGCAACCCCGAAGCCGAAGCCGCCCCCCAAGCCGAAACCCACCCCGGCGCCGGCAACGAAGCCCAAGCCCACCGCGAAGCCGGCCGTCGTTGCAGCCGTGAAGACGCCCGCCCCGGTCGAAGACCCTCAGGTCACGCCAGCAGCCGCCGGCGCGGCGGCCGAGCGAGCGGGACTCGATGCTCTGAAGGAGTACGAGGCGGCCTACGAGGCGCGGGATGTGGGTAGGCTCGCTCGTGTTTGGTTGATGAATCGAAACCAGCGCCAGTCGATGGCAGGCTTCTTCGAGGACGTAGAGAATCTCTCTGTCGACGTCGAGATCAAGAGCGTCACCGTCGAGAACGAGACGGTCTATATCGACTTCGATCAGACCATCCGCAGCGAGAGTCGAGCCCGGCTCCCGAAGAAGGCGGCTCTCATGACGGCCACGGTAATTCCCCGGGCGGGCGGCCGCTGGGTGATCTCCAGCATCTTGCCCCGCGGCTGAAAGCCGGCAACGGCGATACTGGCTGCCCTACGCCCAGGGAGCACAGGGATTTTCCGCTGGGGTTTTCGGTGGCCTGCGAGTAGAATTTCGTCTGGAGAGTCGTTGCAAAGGGGGTGGCAATGGAGTTCTCCTCCTGGCCTGCGTTGATGCAGTGGACGAGTTTCGCCGTTCTGCTGGTGGCGCTGGGCGAGGTCGGGCTGGCGGTGCTCGCTGGCATTCGCCGCTACTACTATCAGCAAGAGATCTACGCGGGGTCGATCGAGAGCTTCGAAGAGCAGCTCATGACTGCGCGCGTGCGCAGGATCGACCGGGGCCGGGAGAGCACCTCCTGGGCGGGCTTCCGCAAGTTCCGCGTCGCGAGGAAAGAGGATGAAGGTGGCGGCATCGCCTCGTTCTATCTCGAAGCCCACGACGGCAAGCCGATTCCCTCGTTTCGACCGGGGCAGTACCTCACCTTCTCACTGAAGATCCCAGACGAGAACCGGCCGCTCATCCGCTGCTACTCGCTCTCGGATCGCGCTGACCCCAGCTATTTTCGCGTCACGATCAAGCAGATCCCGCCGCCCCGGGATCAACCCGAACTACCGCCTGGCAAGGGCTCATCATTCTTCCACCAGATGTCTGTCGATCACTTGATCGATGTACGGGCGCCGGCAGGCGACTTCACACTGGACCTCTCGAAGAACCGCCCCGTGGTCCTGATCGGAGGCGGGGTCGGCATTACACCGATGCTGTCCATGCTCAACACGCTGGCGACGCGCGACTTCGACCGCGAGGTCCATTTTTTCTACGGCGTCCGCGATCCAGGCGAACACATCATGAGGGATCACCTGTCGGATCTCGCGAGGCGCTATCCGCAGGAGCTCCACCTTCACATCTGCTACAGCGGCGTCCCGCAGGACGAGCTGCCGCAGGATCCGCATTGTCGCTACCACGCCGAATTCGTGAGCGTGGACCTGTTTCGCCGCGAGCTGCCCTCGAGCAACTTCGAGTACTACATCTGCGGGCCACCCCCGCTCATGAACGCGGTGACCCACGATCTGCGCGAGTGGGGCGTTCCGGACTCGGACGTGCATTTCGAATCGTTCGGCTCGGCCAGCGTCAAGAAGACACCTCGAGCCGAGGAAGTCGGGGCCGGCGCGGAAAGCAGTCTGATGGTTCGCTTCGCCCGATCGGACAAAGAGCTGCACTGGGACCCGGCCGCGGGTTCGCTGCTGGATTTCGCTGACCAGAACGACGTGGTGATCGACTCGGGGTGCCGTGCCGGCAGCTGCGGAACCTGCGTAACTGCGATCCAATCCGGAGACGTCAACTATCTGGCCGACCCCGGCGCGGAGCCGGACGCCGGCACCTGCCTGACCTGCATCTCGGTCCCCAAGTCAGACCTGGTTCTGGATGCCTGACCGAAGGCACGGCGAGGAGACCGCAGCAACCCACGGGCGACGGAGCGATCGGTGTCGTTTGCGGTAGAGCTGTCGCGGCCGAACCGCTGGGACGAGCCCTTCGGCGAGCTTCCGCTCACGGATCGGGAGATCGAATGGATCCTTTCGTTTCCGCCCTTCAGCCGAATCGATGAAGCGGCGTTTCCCTCCAGCACACCGCTGCGCGAAATTCTGCGTAACGACACGAGAGTCATGCGCTACATGGCCGGCGACGTCGTATTCCGCGCGGGCGATTACGGAACCTCGGCCTTCTTCGTTCTCTCGGGCGCGGTTCGAGTCGTCGTGGGAGGCTCCCCGGAGGCGCTCTCGAAGGAAATTCAGGGCAGCGCTCGGCACGAAAAGCGGGGGTTGTTCGAGGCGCTCTCCCAGCTGTGGTCGAACACGCGAGCCCCGGAAGCTCGCGACTACGAGGCGAGTGAGGCCGACGCCCGGGTTCAAAACGAGGGGCTGTTCCTCCAGGACGTACCCGCCGTTCTCGATCAGTACGGAACCGCCCTCATCGAGCAGGGAGAGTTCTTCGGCGAGGCGGCCGCTCTCGGACGAACCCCCAGGAACGCCACGACCTTCGCAGAATCGCCAGTCGAGCTGCTCGAGATTCGCTGGCAGGGTTTGCGCGACATCAGCCGCCGCGCGCTCGAGCTGCGCCATCACATCGACAACCTCTACCGCGACCGCGCTCTGGGCGGCCAGATTCGACTCACGCCAATCTTCCAACACCTCGGAGACGGCGAGCGCCAGCGAATCGCCCAGGAGACCACCTTCGAAAGCCACGGCCGCCGGGATTGGACGCTGCGTGGAAGCGAAGGCGGCGCCGATCCAATTCGCAGCGAGCCGATCATCGCCGAGGAGGGCCACTACCCGAACGGGTTGATCCTGATCCGCAGCGGCTTCGCCCGGGTGAGCCGCCGCTTCGGCAACGGCCATCGGACCCTGAGCTATCTCGGTCGGGGCGAAATCTTCGGGCTCGAAGAGTTGATCTACAACGCCGGCCACGAGGAACCCGTGCCCTACCAATGGTCTCTTCGGGCCATGGGCTACGTCGACGTCTTGTTGATCCCGACGCATATCGTCGAGGAGCTGGTGCTGCCTTCACTCCCGGCGGAGCACCTACCGCGGCCCGTGACCGAACCAACGGGGGCTGACGACGGCAGCGAGATCCGCACGGACTACATCGAGCAGCTCGTCGAGGGGCGCATCATCAACGGTAGCGCCACCATGCTGATCGATCTCGAGCGCTGCACCGGCTGTGACGACTGCGTCAGAGCGTGCGCCGCAACCCACGATGGCAACCCGCGCTTCATCCGGCACGGCCAACGCGTGGGTCGCCTCATGATCGCGAACGCCTGCATGCACTGCATCGATCCGGTCTGCATGATCGGCTGCCCGACCGGGGCGATTCATCGCGTCTCCCTCGAGGGTCAAGTTGCGATCAACGATCGCACCTGCATCGGTTGCCAGGCCTGCGCGAACAACTGCCCCTACGACAACATCCGGATGGTCGAGGTGGCCGATCCCAGCGGGACGCCGCTGCTCGATCGCGACACCCTGACCCCGATCCTCAAGGCCACGAAGTGCGACCTCTGCGTCGACCAGATGGTCGGGCCGGCGTGTCAGAACGCCTGTCCCCACGACGCTCTCAAGCGCGTCGATATGCGAGAGATCACAGATCTGCAGGAGCTGCTGGAACGTTGAACAGGTTCGCCAGACGCCGACGACTTGGTTTCACGATTCTGCTGGTCCTCTCCATCGTCGGCTGGGGTGCTCTGAAGATTGTCGACGCGTCGTTGAGATCGACCGATTTCTGGTCGGGCTGGCTGCTGCTGGGCGTGATCCTGGCGCTCGCCCTGTTCAACCTGCGCAAGAAGCTGCCCTTCCTGCCTCTGGGAAACGCCACCCGCTGGATGGAGTTTCACAGCTACGCCGGATTGTTTTCGATCCTGGTCTTCCTGGCCCACATCGACTTCAGTTGGCCCACCGGCACCCTAGAGTGGGCGCTGGCCGGATTGTTCGCGCTGGTGGCGGGCAGTGGGCTGGCTGGCCTCGTTCTCACGCGACTGCTCCCCCACCGCTTGAGCTCCCGCGGCGAAGCGATCCTGTTCGAGCGGATCCCAGCCCTGCGCGTCGCGCTGCACCACGAGGTGGAAGACCTCGTGCTTCAGTCTGCCCGAGAGGTGCAGACCGCCACGATCGGAGAGTTCTACACCGCTCGGCTGGCAGACTTCTTCTCCAAGCCCCGCAATCTCCTCGCCCATTGGATTGATTCGGCGGGCCCCTTCCAGGATCTGGAGCGCGAGCTCTGGGCGCTCCGTCGCTACGCAAATGATCGGGAGCGCGAGATTCTCGAGGAGATCCACGAACGGATGTGCCTGAAGGAGGACCTCGACTATCGCTGGGCTCAGGGAGTCGCACTGAAGGGTTGGCTCTTCTTCCATCTGCCGTTGACCTACGCATTTCTGCTGGTGATCGTCGCGCACGTCCTGCTGGTCTACGGATTCCACGGGGGACTGCGTTGAGCCGAGATCTCCAGCAACGTGGTTTCGACGAGAGTGTCTACGAACGCCCCGATCGTGATTGGGTCTGCGGCTGGGCGGCATTGGGGAGGCCCTGTCCGAGGGGGCCCAATGCCGGCGGAGCCTGCGTGGTCACCCACGAATGCGCGCCCCTGCGGCGCGGGGATCGCTGGGAGTGCACCCGTGCGAGCCTCCAGGGTGGCGCTTGTCCGGAGGGCCCTCTCCCCGGCGGAACTTGCTGCCACCCGATTCAGCGCTGCCAGCCGGTCCGCAGCCTGAGGAGCCAACGCGGCCGGATCTCCCGGTGGGCGGCGGCCGTCACCGTCGCGCTCGTGGCGATTGGAGTCTCCGGAAGCAACGGACGCCAGTTCGTCGCTCCCGGACCGATTGGCATCCATCACGGACCCATCGAGAACGAGTGCGCGAGCTGTCACAGTGCGGGCGCCCGCGAACCTTCGCGCTGGTTCGCCGCTGCGTTCGCGAGCGCCACCGGGCCCAGCGAGAGCCGGCTCTGCCTGGACTGCCACGATCTGGGTTCGGCGGGAATGCAGCCCCACAGCGTTGATCCGGGCGACCTGGCGAGCGTTACCGAGGCCGCGATCGCGAGAGATTCGAAGACCCGAAGTCCCGCGCTACTGGCGCTCGCGTCCCTCGGACCAGGACCCGCAGTAGGACCCGACGGCTCGCTGGCGTGTTCGACTTGTCATCAAGAACATCGAGGACGCGAAGCCAACCTCAAGACGATGACGGTTGCCCAGTGCCAGATCTGCCACGAACGCAAGTTCTCGAGCTTCGGTCGCGGTCACCCGGACTTCACCCGCTACCCATACCTCCGACGCACCCGCATTCACTTCAACCACGCCACCCACGGCAAAGATCACTTCCCGCAGGAGGGCACCGAATTCGCCTGTCGCGGCTGTCACCAGCCGGACCGCCATGGGCAGGTAATGTTGGTCAGTGGCTTCGAGCAGGATTGCAGCGCATGCCACCAGACAGACGTGGACGTGGACGAGGGCATTGCCTTCCTCCAGCTGCCGGGTGTCGACACGGATGCGCTGGACGCGGCTGGCGTCGAGCTCGGCCAATGGCCCGAGCTCGCGAACCTGGACCAGGATGCCGAGTTGGCGCCCTACCTACGAGTCATGCTGGCGTCGGATCCCGCCAACGCGGCAGCGTTCGACGCACTGCCCGGGGAGCCGGAGAATCTCGTCTTCGCGTTCCTCGGCGAGGACCCGGACGAGGCACGCGCCATCGGGCAGCTGATCTGGGCCACCAAAGAGCTCCTCTTCGAGCTGTCGGAAACGGGGCAGGCTGCCCTCAAGGAACATCTCGACAGCGGACTCCGCCGGACGATGGACGAGGACGAGCTCTCGCGGCTTTCGGCGAACTTCGATTTCGACCTAGCGGCCCAGGCCGTCCGCTCGTGGTTTCCAGATCTCTCGCGCGAGATCCACGCTCAGCGCCGAGCCCGGGCAGTCGGGCCACCGGGTTCCGGCTATTCACTCGACCTGATTCCCACGAAGCTCATCCCGGTCGCCGAAGGCGAGGCTCCCGAGCCAAGCTGGGGGTGGAGCCTGGATTCGGACCTGATGGCCATCCGCTATCGGCCTAGAGGACATTCGGATTCACTGATGACGAGCTGGCTCGACGCGGCGGCTCATCCCTCCGAGCACGCGACACCGGCCGCAATCGAGTACGCGCTCGAGTCTCTCGCCAGCCCGAGCGCCGACGGAAGCTGCACGAAGTGTCATAGCGTGGACATCACCGACGAGATCCGCGCGGTAAACTGGAGCCAGAAGCGTCGCGATCTGAGAAAACGCGGTTTTACTCGATACCTGCATCGGCCGCATCTGATCCAACCCGGGCTTCGCACCTGCGTGGGATGTCATTCGATGGGAGAAAGCGAGCCCGCCGCTGCGACCGCTGAGGCCGAGCCCGCGGCGGCTACCGCTGAGGCGGAACCTGCCGAGGCGACTGCCGCCGCCGATGACTCAACGCTGGAGGCCGAGCCATCACCGACGGAGGACGGGACGGATGACAGCGAAGAACCCGAGGGTGTGGCCAGCGAGGAGTCGCCGCCGGAGCAATTCACCTGGGCGCATAGCGCAGAGCGCTACGCGCAGGGCTTCGAGGCCTCCAACCGGGATCCGCACGTCTACTCCAGCAATTTCGAGCCACTCGACAAAGACACCTGTCGTAGCTGTCACCAGCCGCGCCGGGCCAGTGACAACTGCCTCAACTGCCACAACTACCACGTTCATCCCGCCGTACTGATGGGTGTGCAATCGGATATCGAATCCCCAAACCAGCCGAAGGAAGATGAATCCTGACTGCGGGGTTTTTGCCGCATGTGGCGATCCGCGACACATCCCGCGAACAAACCTGAAATTCAAGTTTCGGCCCGGCACCGACCCATCCGGAAAGAGCGGCCCCAAGTCCTTATTGCACACCGTATTCTTCTAGACAGAGCCGCGGGGCGGGCGTAAGGTTCCAACATCCCCCGCAAGAAAACATCATGGGCAAACCACCAGGGCAGGTAAGCAACCATGTCGAGAATTCGCGGGTCGCTCACAGGAACTACGCTCGTCTGGACTACGGCGATCGCCATCGCACTGGCGCTCCCCGCGGCGGCGAGCGACGAAGAGACCGCGGACACCGTCGCCGACCCCGACGAAGCACACATACAAGCGTACCTGGCTGCTTCGGACCTCTACCCATCCGCGACCGCCTGCGGCGGGTGCCATCCGACGCAGTACCGACAGTGGTCGGTCTCGCAGCACGCTTACGCACAGTTGAGTCCGGTCTTCAACACGATGCAGGGCGCGATCGCGACCCTGACGAATGGCACGCTCGGCGACTTCTGCATCCGCTGCCACAACCAGGTCGGCATGAATCTGGGAGAGCCGACCTTCACCGCGCAGGCGGACCGGCACCCGACTTCTCGCGAGGGTATCAGCTGCGTGGTGTGCCACCGCCTCAACCGCGAGTACAGCAAGATCTCCGGCCGCTTCTTTCTCGAAACCGGACCCGTCACCAGCACCATCTACGGACCGACTGGAAACAACACCGAGCTCGACGCCGCCATCGAGGCAGGAGGCCTCGTGACCGACCCGAACAAAGCGGGGCGCAAGGTCCACGCCCAGACCGAGCAGTTCTTCCAGCTCACCACCGGTGGCTTCTGCGGAGGCTGCCACGACGTGGTCGAGCTCAACGGCTTCCGGCTGGAGGACGCGTTCAGCGAGTGGAAGAACTCGCCCGCCGCCAAGGCGGGTATCTCGTGCCAGGACTGCCACATGGGCGTCGAGCAAGGGAAAATCGCGATCGATCGCAACGACCCGGAGTTCGAACGCAAGAACTACGCGTTCGGCCCCGCGGCCAGGGTGGGGGGCCGAGCGACGGCCGACCGAAAGCTCACCAACCACAGGTTCGTCGGGCCCGACCACAGCGTGGTCCATCCCGGGCTGTTTCCGCTCAACATCGAGGCCATCAAGGAAGAGTTCGAAAAGGACGACCCCACCGCTGAGGGTATGGCGACGATCGACGAGTGGCTCCAGTTCGACTGGAAGGCCGGCTGGGGCACGGACGATTTCGAGGAGTCAGAGGCCGCAGACGGAGAATTCCCCGAGCGCTGGGAATCGCCGGATGACCGCTACGACGCGCGAGTGATCATCGACGACAACCTCACACTGCTCGAGGAGATGCGCGGGCTGCAGCTCGAGCTGCTTCGCAACGGATACGTGCTTGGCGAGATCGAGCCCATGACCCCCCAGGAGGCAGCCTGGGCCGCGCCGGGCTTTCTCTTTCTGCCAGGGATCTGGAAGAGCGTCTCGGCGATGTTCGGTGGTGGGAAGTCCGACCTCAATTTCAAGGTCGAGGTCAAGAGCGGCCAGCCGGGCCACAACGTGCCAACCGGGTTCGACGGCGAGCGCGTCGTCTGGCTGCACGTTCGGGTGCTCGACTCCGCTGGTAAGCAGGTCTTCGTTTCGGGCGACCTAGATCCCAATGGCGACGTTCGCGATCTGCACTCGGTATACGTCCACAACCACGAGCTGCCGCTGGATACCCAGCTCTTCAACCTCCAGGGCAAGTTCGTGACCACGATGGTGCGAGGCCCCGAGCAGGAACAGGTCATCGCCGTTCCGCGATCGCCCGGCGCTGCGCGCTTCCTGCAGCCCGAGTTTCGCTCCAGCGCTTTGCTGGGCCGCCATTTCGGCGCTCGCAAGCACCGGATCGGCATCGAGCCCAACGGGCACCGCTGGGCGAAGTATCGGATCAAGGCCAACGAGTTGACGGGCAACGCGCCCTACAAGGCGATCATCCAGCTCAAAGCGGCGATGATCCCGCCCAATCTGGTCCACGAGGTCGGATTCCTCGGCTACGACTATGGAATGACACCCCGAGAGGTCGCAGAGGCCGTCGTCGCTGGCCACCAGATCGTCTGGGAGCGCGAAGTCGATCTGGGCAACTGAGTCCAGGGAAGAAGGGATCCCCAGGTGAAATCAATCACTGACTGCTCCCCCCACGACACAGGAAGTCTCGACATGCAGGGCGCAATCAAGCTTCGATTCGATCGCTGGACGCTTCGACAGTTTCGTCCGCTAGTGGCCGCGTTGTTGGCGGCGCTCCTCGCAGCGCCAGCAGGTGCCGAGGAGGGGGAGGACAAGGGCGGAATCCTGAGCTGGTTCGGCTGGGACTTCCACGACAGCCGCATCTCTGACAAGGAGCCCGGCCGTCTCACGCCGGACTTCATTCCGGATCGCCCTGCACGGCTCGAGCTCGGAAACGACTTCGTCGGCACGGGCCCGATCTCGAAGGGGTTCGTGCTGCCGACTGGAGCCACCTGGACGCCCTCATTCCTGCTGTTCGGCACCCATCGCACCGCCGTGCAGCTGTTCGACACGGGGCGGCCCAACGCGAGCTTCAGCGAGTGGGCGAACCGCCTCGACGTGTTCGGCAACCTGATCCTCTCGGGCACCGAACGCGTGACCGTCTCGTTCCGCCCCTTTGACGAGGGGTTCACAGGACCCAGCCCGACGACGGGCCGCTTTACGGGCTACTACTTCAACCCCGAACACGGAGACTTCAAGAAGGAGTTCAACGCCGATCTGATCGCGCTCTTCTTCGAGGGCGACATTGGTGAGATCTTCCCTCACCTCGATCGCGAGGACCAATACCCGCTCGACATCTCGTTCACGGTCGGCCGTCAGGCCCTCTTCTACCAGGAGGGCATCCTCGTCTTCGACACCATGGACGTGGTCGGAGTCACGAAGAACAGCATCCGTTTGCCCGGTACATCGAATCTGCAGGTGTCCTTCCTCTACGCCTGGAACGAGATCAACCGCGGCGACAACGTCGAAGTCAACAACCTCGACCTGTTCGGACTGTTCTTCGCAGTCGACACGCCTTGGAGCACGATCAACCTCGACTTCATCTACGCCCACGACTCTTCGAGTACCCGGGTTCCCAGATCGAGCGGGATTGGGGAAAGAAGCAAGCAGGACAACGAGGACGGCTTCTACGCCGGCCTGAGCTTCGTGCAGCGCGTCGGTCACCTGTCGACGGCGTTTCGCGCGGTCGCGTCGGTCGCCACTGACGAGGATGCCGATCGCATCGGCGACGGGGCGGGACCGACGTCGGCCGTGGACACCGGTGTCGTGCTGTTCGGGGAGATCGGCTGGACGCCGCCCCACACCCGCAACTGGCTCTACCTGACGATGTTCGTCGGCATCAACGACTACACGCCGGCCGCGCGGACGCCAGGAACCGGCGGACCGATGGGCCGTGCCGGCCTGCTCTTCGCCGGTCAGGGCCTCGGCCGTTATGCGGCGCCGGTCGCGAACTTCGCCCAGGATGTCTTCGGCGGCACGCTCGGCTACCAGATGATCCTCGACGGCCCGGCTGCCCGCCGGCAGCTGGTCCTGGAGCTCGGCGGGCGCCAGGACACCAACGGTGCAGACACCGCGACCCTCGCCAGCCTCCTCCGCTTCCAGCAGGCCTTTGGCCGGCACATCCTGTTGCAGCTCGACCTGTTCGGGGCGGTGGGCAACCAGCGTTCGCCAGGCTGGGGCGGCCGGGTGGAGTGGCGCTATACGTTCTAGGAGCTGATCTCGTCGCGCACTGCCCTCCCCTCGCGTCCAACGCAGGCCGTGTCGAGGTGGTATCGTCCTCAACCAACCCGCAACCCGTCAACAGAGACCGCTCAACAAGAAAGGACGTCGAAATGCAGCGAGCCGAGGCGATCTGGACGCTGGACTGGCGACTACCGAGCCTGACCCTGCTGTGCTTCTTGCTGGCGTTTGCGGGTGATGCGCTGGGCGGTGCAAACCCCTACAAGAGCGACGCGCAAGAGAAGGCCGACGCCGCCAAGATCGTCGGTCCCGTGAAGCTCGAGAACAACTGTCAATCCTGCCACGCGCTCGAGTACGACGCCTGGCTGCACAGTCGTCACTACGCGACGATCAAGGATCGCCACCAGTCCCCCCGGGCGAAGGAAGTCCTCGCCAACATGCAGCAGAAGAGCATGAAGCGGGCCGGCGACTGCAGACAGTGTCACTACACGTCGGTCATCAAGGCGGACAAGCTTCGAGCGAGCTGGGGTGTTTCGTGTGAATCCTGCCACGGGCCGGCCAAGGACTGGAACCCGATCCACAACAAGGCGGGCGGATCGGCGAGCGGTAACACACTCGAATGGGGCACCGGCAAGAAGGGAGATGCGGCGGCAAGGGCGGCGCGCCTGAAGCCCTCCCAGGCCAAGGGAATGATCCACTCGGACATGATCTACGAGATCGCCACCAATTGTTTCGGCTGCCACACCGTTCCCAACGAGCCGCTGGTCAACAAGGGAGATCACAAGGCCGGCAGCGCGGACTTCGAGCTGGCCACTTGGTCTCAGGGAGAGGTTCGGCACAGCTTCGCAACCTCCCCAGGAGCGCCCGACAGCCCGACGAACCGAGCTGCCACCAACGAGCAGCGGCGTCGCCTGTACGTGGTCGGACAGATGGTCGATCTGGAGTACAGCCTGCGAAACATCGCCAACGCCAAGGAGAAGGGTGGCAAGTTCCAACAGGCGATGGTCGAGCGCGCCAACGCGGCCCGCAAGAACCTGGCGGCGGTGCTGAGCGCGGTACCGATTTCCGAGATCGCCGGTGCGGTCAACGCCGTACCCGCCAGCATCACGTCCTCCACGGCCATCAGCGGCGCGATGGCAGACAAGGTGGGAGCGGCGGCCAAGAAGTTCGCCAACAGCCAGGATGGATCGAAGCTCGGGGCAATCGACGGCCTGATTCCCAAGCAGGTCAAGGGCACGCCCTACAAGGGCTAGCGCGAACCGGGGATTGGTGCCGGCTGGCTTCCAGGTCTCGTTGCGCGTTCGCTATCGTCGGGCCGGATTGCCATGAGTCCGATCAGCTCCCGACACATCGAGACGGCATCGCTGACCGACGTAGGCCGCGTGCGCTCGGCCAATCAGGACACCTATGGCGAGTTTCGCAACGATTTCGGCTATCGGCTGCTCGTGGTAGCCGACGGCATGGGCGGCCACTCCGGCGGGGAAACTGCCAGCCGCCTCGCGCTCGAGACGATCGGCCAGGTCTTCAAAGCCGGTTTCGATGACCCGGCCGCGATGCTGCAGCAGGCGTTTCGAGCCGCCAATCGAAAAGTCCACAGCGTCGGCTCGGCCGACCCCGAGCTTCACGGAATGGGAACCACCGGCGTTGCGATCCTGATTGGACCCAGCGACCGGGCGTGGATCGCCCACATCGGTGACAGCCGCGCCTATCGAATGCGGGATGGACATCTCGACCAGGTGACCGACGACCACTCCTGGGTGTCCGAAGAGGTCCGTCATCAGCGCATCACGGCGGACGAAGCGAAGAGCCACCCGATGAAGAACGTCTTGCTGCGGTCGATCGGAGTAGCACCCGAGGTGGAGGTCGCGCTGGCGGCGCTCGACATTCAGCCAGGTGATCGTTTCATGGCCTGCAGTGATGGTCTGTGGGGAGAAGTCGAGGACCAGCCCATCGGGGAGATTCTGGGCGTTGAAGAGCCCGGACGTGCGGTGCAGCGGCTCGTCGATCTTGCCAACGAGAACGGCGGCTCGGACAACGTCACCGTGCAGGTGGCCCTCGTGGGCGAATCAGACGAAGCGACACTCGAGACCGATGTCGAACCGTCGACGGAGCCGAACCCGCCCCTCTCGCGAAGCGAGGAGAGTCGCCCGTCTTTCTGGCGCGGGCCGGCCGCCGCCTTCGCAGTGGGATTGGTCATCGCGGCCCTGTTCTGGCGCGCCTGCGCGTGAGATCCCAGCGTGGGTTCGATCAACAACGGCGGCCTGTTGCAGATCGATTGCCGCTCGCGGCGCGTCTCGACGCCGTTGCTCTCCGTCCGGGCGGGCAAACGCCTAGGCAACCACACCGTTCAAGCGATAGGTGGGAATTTCCTCTCGCTCCAGGCGTCCAGCCGGCTCGAAGGGCAGCCCCTCGGGCAATGCCTGAAGCGTCTGCTCCGAAATCAAGAGCCCGTTGACATCGGCATCCTTCTGGAGGTGGCCGGCGACGTCGAGCACGGCGCTATACGCCACACCCCGATTGCGGTCTACCAACGACGATCCCGTGTGTGCCCCCACGCGAAGCCGGAAGGGAGACGCCAGCTCGTTCTGGTCGGCGTTGAATGAGTCCAGACGGCTCAGGATGGCACTCCCAGATCGTACACAATCGTGCGTGGATTCGAAAAAGCACATCAACTCGTCGCCGTTGCTGTTGAGCACCAGGCCCCCGAACTCCTCGACGATCCCAGTGACCCACGACCTCCAGCGCTCGAACGAGACGATGATGTGCTCGGGTCGATTCGATTCGCTCTTCATTCCGTAGGAACCCACGACGTCCACGTCGAGAAACGAACCCGTGACGGAGTACTTCTGCTCGATCTCGCGATCTCGCAGGATCTTCTGCTCCATCCGCACTTGGAGAGACGTCTGAGTGGCATCCGGGGAAGCAGGCTCTTTGACAGGGAGCGGCGGGGGCGCCGGAAGCTCGCTGACGAGTTTCAGCAAGGCGCGGTCGGCCAGGCGAATTTCGTCGCCGGGAGTGATGACTACAGAATCCTCGATGGACACGCCGTTGACGAATGTCTGATTGACCTGACTGAGTTGTCGAAGCGTGATCTGTTCGCCCTCCCAAAGCAGCTCGGCGTGGCGGCGCGATACGGCCTTGTCATCGATGTGCACCTGAGAGCTCGGATCTCGTCCGATCACCGACTGGGGCGGCTCGATCGGATAGCGATGCCCCGCCGCCGCGCCGCCGCCGCTCACCAGTTCCAACGCGTAGCCCTGGGCGACCCGCGGTCGCACCTCTGTCGTTTCGTAGGACGGCCCCTGCCCACCGACGGCGGCGATCGCCGCCGTCCTCTCGTTGTGTTCGCTCAACCCACCCAGCGCCACTCCAGCGCGTGCCCGAACCTCGAGTACGACACGGCCCATCTGGATGCGATCGCCCGGGGAGAGCGCTTGGGAGTTGACCCGCTCGCCGTTCACCAGAGTCGGGTTCGTGGCCTGGGGATCGTGCTCGATGACGACTTCAGCGCCGCTCGTGCGAATCTGGGCCTGACGGCCGGAAACCGTTGGATCGCGCAAGAGGATTCCGCCGGGCTGCCCGCTCTTCGGTATGCCCCTGGCAATGGCCACGGTCTCTGCGTCGAGCGTGAACTGCTGCCCCACGTCCGCGCCCTCGACCACGAGGAGCTCCAGAACCGGCGCGGAATCGCTGCCAGCGCTCTTCTTTCTGAACGAAGCCAGCCAGTCGGCCATTGAGTTGGTTCCCGCCGCTCCCGCCTGGGGCAAGGATCCGGACCCGTTAATATTCCTCGATTGGCCGAGTCTCATCAACCGAGCATCACATCACGGACCCTTCGCCTGGTGACGCTGAACGTCTGGGGTCTCGCCCAGCCAATCGCCCAGGACGTCGCAGCCCGACTCCGCGCCATCGGTGCAGCGCTGCCCGCGCTCCAGTGCGACATCGCTGCTTTTCAAGAGGTCTGGACCGAAGAGGCCGCTCGAATCCTGACCGCGGCCGGCGAGCAGGCCGGCTTTCTCCACGCCTGGGGCGGCCCGGAACCGACCGCCAGCGGCGGGTTGCTCGTGATATCTCGACTTCCGCTGCTACAGGCGAGGTTCGAGCCGTACATCACGCGAGGACTCCCCGAGCGCGTCGCGCACATGGACTACTGGGGGGAGAAGGGGTTTCTCGAGCTCCAGCTGGTCACGGACCTCGGTGCAGTCACCCTGTTCAACACCCATCTGCACGCCCAATATCGAACCCATGCCTATCCCGAGTACCGGGCTCACCGCATGGGCCAAGTGGTCCAGCTGGCTGCCCGAGTGCGTGCAGTGTCAGGGCCGGTGATCGCCGTTGGCGATTTCAACCTGCGCGAGGGAGATCCGGACTACGAAGCCTGGATCGGTCTGACTAGACTGCGCGACGTGGCTGCGGCGCTCGACGCCCGGCAGCCCACGGCGCTCGGATCGAGCCCGTATGTGGAATCCACGGGCCGAAAAGAGCCGCGGATCGACTACGTGTTCGAGCGGGGTGGAGTTCGAACGGGCGTGCGCGCCACACGGATCGAACGGGTCTTCGACCAGGAGTGGTCGCTCGACGGGCGCCCGGCCACCTACTCGGACCACGCCGGACTGCGAGCCGAGCTGGAGATCCGCCACTTCCGCAGAGCCCGGACACTACCCGCAGCCGATCTTCGGGCGGTGGAGTTGGCGGCCCAGGGGTTGAAGCAGGGAAAAGAGCTGGCCCGGTCACGCCGCAACCTGCAACGCACCGGAGTGGGCGCCAGCCTGCTGGGCGCTTGGTTGGCCATGGCCGGCCGACGCTCACCCCGGTTCTCGCGTCGCCGCTTGCTGCGCGGAATGCTCGGCGGAGCGGCCCTGCTGGCGCTTCCGTCGGCTTGCGGATTCGCGGCGCTCTCCGAGGGAGCCGTACCCAGTGAGCTGGCGGACTTCGACAGGGTCGAGCGCCTCCTCGACGCAATTCGATCCGGGAGCGTCTCGGGTTCGGGGGTCGGCTAGAATCACGGCTCTATCGAGGAGACGAAGCATGTCGTTGGCGGGACGGGTTGCATTGATCAGCGGGGGGAGCAGAGGTATCGGCCGCGCCATCGCATTGGCTCTCGCCGAAGACGGCGCAGACGTCGCGGTCAACTACCGGAAGGACGAAGCATCGGCTCGAGCCACAGTTCAAGAGATCGAGGCATTGGGCCGCAAGTCGGCCTCCTATCAGGCCTCCGTGGATGACTGGCAGCAGGACGTATCGATGGTCGAACGAGCGCTGGCTGACTTCGGGCACATCGACATCTTGATCAACAACGCCGGGCTAGCCAGTCGTGGCCAGAGCGTGGCAGACACGGACCCCGCTGAGATGGAGCGCGTGGTCCGAACCCACGCTTTCGCGCCGCACTACCTCTCGAAGCTGGTGCTGCCGAGCATGCGAGAGCAGGCGCGCGGGGACATCATCATGATTTCGAGCGCCGCCACGCACTATTTCGCCGGCTACGGCGCTCCCTACAACATGGGCAAAGCCGCGATGGAGGCCCTGGCGCTCACACTCTTCAAGGAAGAGCGCACTCACGGCATTCGCGTCAACATCGTTGCCCCGGGCCTGGTCGAGACCGAGATGGGAAAGCGTCTGGTCAAGGCCACCCAGGGGGTCGACGATCTGCGCAAGCTCGATTCGGCCATGCCCTTCGGGCACGTTTGCCAGCCCGCGGAGATCGCCGACACCGTGCGCTTCCTGGTCTCGGAGCGGGCGGGCTACCTGACCGGCCAGCGCATCTACGTGGACGGTGGAGGAGCTTGACAACGCCCCTTCGAGTGAAATTCTAGGCGCCACCTCGGAAGCGAATGGGAAGCAAACTACCTCGATGAGGCGGGCTGCCGGGCCGGCAGCTCCTGTGTAGTTCGCGGCCGAGTTCGCGGCCTCCGCGCCGATTCTGAGTCGGCGGAGCTCTCCGTCTCGCAACGGCAAGAAGATTGCAAGGCCCTACCCACTAGAGCCACCCGCCCCTCATTCCAGCCCGGCGGGGCAAGCGAGCGCCCCCCGGCAATCGGGAGGTCCGTGCGCGTTCGGGTTGCCACGCTCAATGTGTGGGCCCTACCCACTCCGCTGGCCGAGCAGGTCTCGGCTCGGTTGCACGCGATTGCCAACCTCCTACCCACCCTGGAACTCGACGCGATCGCCTTGCAAGAGGTGTGGACCTCCGCGGCGCGCGACGCGCTGATCACAGGCGGCCGGCGGGCGGACCTCAACCACGTCTGGCACAACGACGCTTCGTTCGGCGGCAGCGGGCTACTGATCCTGTCGCGGCTTCCAATCGAACAGGTGCGCTTCGAACGCTATGCACTTCGCGGCCCGGCCGAGCAGATCTCGCAGGGCGACTTCTACGGCGGAAAGGGCTTTGCCCAGGTTCGGCTCGGTACAGCGGCCGGCCCCCTCAGCCTGGTGAATACCCACCTGCAGGCGCGCTACAGCAAGACCGTTCCCCACGAATACCGAACCCTCCGGGCCGGACAGATCGTGCAACTGTCGCTCGCGGTCCACGAGCTTCAAGAACCCCTGATCGTGGCCGGGGATTTCAACATGCAAGCAGAAGATGAATCGTATCGGGTGCTGACCGGCCTTACGCAGCTACGCGACATCGCAGCCGAACTGAACGCTGCCGAGCCGACCGTCATGGCAGACAACGCCTACCGCAGTGGCACCAGCAAGCCCGACCGACGAATCGACTACGTCTTCGCTCGCGACGGCTCCAATGCGCGGGTCGTGTCGCGCAGCGCGGAGCGCATCTTCGACGACCGGCTCACACTCGGCAGCAAGCCCGCCTCCTATTCGAATCACGCCGGTGTCATGGTGGAGCTGGAGATCGTGCCCGGCCCTCATCGGACGCTCCGCAGCCCCGATCGATACTCGATTCGGCGAGCGGTCGAACTCCTATCGGAGGGGTACAGCGAGACGCAACGGCGCCAGCGCGGAACGCGAACCTGGGCCGGCGCGGGCCTGGGCTGTGCAGCCATCGCCTCCATAGGTACGCGCGGTCTCGCCACCACCCGCCGCCGCCTGTTGCGCGGCGCACTGCGGGGTGCGGCCCTGGCGGCTCTGACCCCGGGGATCGGGTTTTCGATTCTGTCTGAAGTCTTCGTACCCGATGAGCTGCGCGCCTTCGAATTGCTCGCGCAACGGTTGACCCGTCTGGATATGAGTCTGGCGCCGGAGACCCCGCACTCACTCACGTGAGCGGCTCGTCCCAGCCCGAGAACACGGCGAAGCTACCAGCTCACTGGAAGCGCCCTAAGTCCTCGCAGAATCGGGTGGGTTCGGAATTCGACGGCCTCGTCGCGCAATCTCAGGTTCGGATACTTCCCCAGCAGAGCCTGGAAAGCGAGCTGCGCCTCGAGCCTCGCGAGTGGCGCTCCCAAACAGAAGTGAACCCCGAAGCCGAAAGAGAGATGGTGATTGTCGGCCCTGCCAACGTCGAGCCGATCCGGATCCGGAAACACTTCGGGATCGCGATTCGCAGCACCGATGCCGCAGATTACGAGCGCCCCCGGTGCGAGCTTCTGGCCATCGATCTCGAGGGCTTCCGTCACCACCCGCACGGTTGCCTGGACGGGGCTGTCGAACCGCAACAGCTCTTCCACGGCCTGAGGCAGCAGCGCCGGTTCCGCGCGCAGACGCTCGAGCTCCTCTGGGTTTCGCAACAGTGCTAGCAGGCCGTTGCCAATCAGGTTCGTCGTGGTCTCGTGCCCGGCGATCAGAAGCAGATTGCTGGTCGCCAACAACTCCGTGTCGGTCAGCGCATCGCGTTGCTCTTGTGCCTGAATCATTGCGCTGATCAGGTCATCGGCGGGGTCTGCCCGGCGTTGGGCGACGATGGTTCCGAGGTAGTCCATCAGGTTGTCGAGGGCCTTCTGCGCCCTCGGAACGATCTCCGAGGGGCCCCCAGCGCCGTCGAACAGCGAGATCAGCTCGGTCGACCAGGCCTTGAAGCGCGGATGGTCCGCGGCGGGCACTCCGAGCAGCTCGGCAATCACCACAGCGGGTAACGGGACCGCAAAGTCTCGAATCACGTCCATCTCGCCCGCGTCATCGGCCGCTGCGAGGAGCTCGTCCACCAGACCTCGAATCCGTACCTCCAGAGCCTGAACACGCCTCGGTGTAAAGGCCTTGTTGACGAGCCCGCGTACGCGGGTGTGATCCGGCGGGTCCATCAGCAGCATCGAGCGAAGCGCTCCGGTTTCACCGAGCAACTGGGGGGGAATCAGGTGGCGGTTCTCTCGGACCAGATCCGCGCGCTCACGCTCGACCGAGAAGCGCGAATCTCGAAGTACGGCATGTACATCGCGATGTCGCGTCAGTAGCCAGACGCCAGCCCCCGAATGGTTCGGGACAGGCAGCTGCAACACTGGATTCGACGCGCGCAGCGTCCGGTAGAGCGGATAGGGGTCGGTGGTCAGGGTCTGGAGCAGCGGTGCCAGAGCCGCGCCCGAAAGGGAAGGCGTTGACGCGCTCACGGGACTCGTCACGGCGAGGTCCTCCTGGGTGACGGGCGCTCTACGAATAGAAGATGCCACCGATACCCCGAAGATCCCACTCCTGCACCGACGGAATCGGAGGCTGATGGCTGATCCTCTCAAAACCAAACGACATCGAGAGGCACCAGCCAGTAGACTTGCCCCCGGTGCACGACGAAACCCCAGGCGTACCCATGCATGCCGATGTCCGCATTGCGAGAAGCGACGAACTCGAGCTGTGCTTCGAGATCCGGAAACGGGTCTTCGTCGACGAGCAGGAGGTCTCTCGAGAAGAGGAGTTCGACGGACTCGATGCAAGCTGCGTGCACTTCATTGCCCGCTGGAACGATCGCGTGGTAGGCACGGCCAGATTGCTGACCTCGAGGCAGCAGGCGAAGGCTCAGCGCGTAGCGGTGCTGCGCGAGGCGCGACGCGCCGGCTTCGGCCGTCAGCTGATGTTCGCACTCGAGTCGGAGGCTCGAGCCCAGGGATTCGAGCGCGTAATACTCCACGCCCAGACGCGCGCGGTTCCCTTCTACGAGGCGATCGACTACGCGGCCGAGGGGGCCGTGTTCTTCGAAGCCGACATCCCCCATCGCTTCATGACGAAGCCACTGGCGCCTCTCGTTTGAGGCTGCCGGCCACGCCCGTCCAGATCAGGGCCAGTACGCCGATGAGCAGCGCCAACACCTCGACGCTGTAGACCGCATAACGCAAATCGATGATCTCGACGACCGGGCCCAGCCAGCCCGTCCCGACGACGATCAGCATTCCGAGGCCCAGTACTTCGAGCACGCGCCGCTGTTCGGCAAAGATCAGCGAAAGGAGCGAGAGCATGCAGAAGTAATAATGAGAGAGGAGCAGCATTCCAAAGCTGAAGACGATCCCGAGCACAAATGCCTGTGCGCCCCGCATTCGTCGCGCACACCCCATAGCGGCCATCAGCCAGACCACCAGGGCTGCGTAGTAGAGGGGCTTGCGATCTTCGAAAGTTGCGGTCGTCTCCGCAGGCCAGTCGATCTCCTCACCATTTCGGACGCTGGCGGTCACGACCGCGACGTTGTGTTCATCCCCGTAGAGAAACGGAAAACGCAATGAGATGGTGTTGGGAGCTGCAACCGAATTGCGCGCGGCAACGATCTCCAGCTGTTCGAGCCAGGGATTCGTCTGCGCAGGAGTTGCGATGTAGGACGTCGCCCCGATTACCGCCGCAGCCGCCAGCGCGCCCGCCCCGTACAGCCAGGCGTTGTCCCGCAGCCGCGCCCAGCGCTGCGGGCTCAGCAGATCGTGGATGATCAGCCCGATCGGAAACATCACGGGAAAGACCCGAAACAGGCTGGCGAAGGCCAGGCAAATGCCTGTCGCCACCCTGCGACCCCCACGGTAGAAGACAATCGCCATCGCGAGTGCGATGAAGTAGTTGTAACGGAGGTAGGATCCCCCGGTGAAGTCGTAGTCGTTGAACGGGTTGACGAGCCAGAAGAACCCGAATGACAGCCCGGCGTTCCAGCCCAGCCTGGAGCTGATCCAGCCACCGAGAGCCAGGATCAGCAGCACGTCCAGCCAGACGGCCGCACGCAAGAAAACCTGCGGGCCCCCAGGGCTCCACGCAGCCAGACTTCCGAGCAAGACGGTCGTCAGCGGAGTGCCGTTGTAGCCGTGGTCTCGCTGGAACTCTGTCGACCTCCACCCGGGTACGTCCACCCCTCGAAGCAACGCGATGTCCGCTTTGAATTGACGCCAGCGCTCGGCGGATGGAAAACGTCGTTTGATCTGGGCCCGTCTCTGAACCAGCTCCCCCCGCGTGGTTTCCCGGCTGCCACCCTTCAGGTCTCGAACCGGCGCCCGCGGTCGATGGCCCGAGCGGTCGTCTTCGAAGTCCGCGATTACCGTCGCCTCGTAGAGCCCGTCGTGACCGAGCTCGGCGAAGTATTTGGTGCCGATGTAGTAGTGATAGACCTCGGACTGGTGGAGATGCACAACGCCCGAAGACGATTGCACCCGGACCAGGGCGATGTAGCTGAGCAGCCCGATAGCAACGAGCACGGCGAGCAGCTTTGTCCAATGTCGACTCACACCGGGAAGTCGATCGCGAAACGCCGAGCTCGCTAGGTAGGAGACGAGCAGCGCGAAACGCACGTTCGCACCATCGAAGGCTTCCATTGCGCACAGCATAGTGGAACGCAACCGGAGACGTTTCGCGCTCGGCGTCTCCGCTTGAGGTCATCCCGGGGCTAGACCCCGTCTCACAACCCCTCGCTCGCCTGCGATCCAGCTTCGACCCGATCTCTGCGTTGCGAAATCTCGCCGTCGTTGTGGCTATGTGTGCGTATTCGCGCCTTGAGCCGATCCTGGGCCGGTCGGGGTTGATGAAGTGGGCCTGCTAGATTAGCCGCGATGGCCAGCGCGCCTTCGCACCGCTCCGCGTCCGCGCTCGATCGCCGAGTCTCTCGGGGTGCTGTGTTGGGGTTGATGCTGCTCTCGGTCCTGGCCCTGGGCCGCGCCACCGCCGACGCATGGCTATGCGACGACAGCTTCATCTCCCTTCGCTACGCGGATCACCTCGTCGAGGGACTGGGGCTGGTCTACAACGCTGGCGAATATGTCGAAGGCTACACCAATTTGTTATGGACACTGGCGCTGGCCGGCGCGGCCAAGGTCGGTGTCTCTCCCGTGGCGACGGCCCGCTATCTGGGTGTCTTCTGTTACGCCGCCCTCTCGGCACTTCTCGCTTACTGGTCCTGGTGCCGATCCTCTCGCACCGGGCGGCCCTTTCTTCCACTGGCGGCCGGCCTGTGTCTGGTTTCCGAAGACTTCCAGATCTGGTCCAGCGGCGGCCTCGAGACCATGCTGTTCACCGCACTGGCAACCGGGGCCTTGCTGATCACCCGGCAGCCCGCGCCCACCCTTCGGCGCTCCGCCACAGCGGGGACCCTGTTCGGATTCCTCGTCTTGACGCGTCCGGATGGGCTGCTCTTCGCGGCTGCCGGCGTAGCCTCTTTCTGGCTCCCGCGCGGCCGCCTTCCGGGAAAGGAAGCATTCCAACAAGCCGCCGCCGTCGCCGGGCCCGTGGCAATCGTGCTGGCACTCTGGATTCCCTTCAAACTCGCCTACTACGGCGAGATCTTTCCGACCGCTTTCTACGCAAAGTCCGTACTGGCGCCCTATCTCTCCCAGGGCTTCGTCTACCTCGGCCTCTACCTGATGAAGAATTGGTTCCTGACGCTTGCGCTCTTCAGCTGGATCGTCGCGGCGCGCAAGCTTCCCGAGCGCCTCGAAGCCGGAAGCTCGGACGGCGTCTTCTGCCTCGCTACAGCCGCCGGCTTCATCGCCTATATCGTCGAAGTCGGCGGCGATTTCATGTTCGCCCGCCGCCTGCTTCCGGCAGTCCCCCTCCTTTTCGTCGCGATCGAGCTCGGCGTGGCAAGGGTGCCAAGCACCCGGCTCCGAGTCGGGATCGCGCTCGCCACCTTGGCGGCTGCCGCGATGCCGATTCCGCTCTTCGAGAATGTTCCGGGGGCAATTCGCGGCGTATACGACGAGCGACGCTCCTACCCACCCGAGACCTTGGAACAGCGCCGTCTTCAGGCAGAGACCGCGCGGCGCAGCCTCCGCGGCACCGACGTGCGGGTCGCCCTCGAGGGCGGGATGGCCGGCTTCGGTTACTACAGCGAACTTCCCTACCTGGTCGAGACGACGGGGCTGACTCAGTACAGCTTGGCCAAGCAACCTCTCGTCGAACGGGGAGCCGTAGGCCACGAGAAGGCTGCCGATGCGGAGTGGCTGGCCGAGCACCGGATTCACCTGTTGCTCAAGCGAGGTCTGCCGCCGCTGCCCGCACACCGGCTGAACCGCATCGATGAAATTCGTTTCGGAGATCGCCTCCACGGCCAGATCTTGCTCTACTCCGACGAGATCATGGATGCGCTGCGGGATCGGCCCGAGGTCGACTTCCTTCCCATCGAGGCTGCGATCGACCTCGCCGCCGCGCAGATGGAGTCGGCATCACTCCCACAGGCGCAACGTCTGTACGACGAGCTGGACCGCTACTACTTCAGGCACGCCGGCGAACGCGGCAACGAGCCCGCTCTCCGCTTGCGCCGGATCGTCGAGCGACGCGCTCGCGACAGCGCCCCGTGAACGCTCGATGGCGCAGTCGGCGTGACCCGGTTCGCGGAGGGGTCACAACTTCGTGTATCACCTGATCGAATACACGCTGGCAGGGCTGGCCCTGGGCGCCCTGTTCTGGCTGCCCGGGTTCGCGATCGTGCGGCTTGTCCCCAGCCTCGGGCAGCTGGGGGGGCTCGTACCCCTCGCCCGGGTTTGCGTCGGACTGGCGGGCTGGATCGCTGCGAGCTTCACGCTCTGCGTGCTTGGCGAGTGGCACCTGTGGAGCGCGTTCGCGCTGATCGGTGGCATCGCGGTGGCGGCCGGCTGGGCCCGACTTCGGCCCGCCGTGGAGCAGCCCGAGCCCTCTGTTGCGCGCGCGGCAACGGATGAGACCTGGCTTCGGGCGGCGATCGTCGTCTTGCTCATCGCCCTCTTCCTCCGGGCCATCGGTCCCGAGGTTTCGTGGGATGCGGCGGCCTATCACCTGACGCTCCCGAAGCTCTATCTCCACGCCGGTGGCTTCCGGGCAGTCCCCATGAACGTGTACTCGAACTGGCCGCTGGCGACGGAGCTGCTGTTTTCCATCGCCATGCTCTTGAAGGATTACGTCCTAGCCAAGCTGGTTCACTTCGGATTCGGGCTGTTGACGCTCTGGGCGATGGCACTCGCCTGCCGCGAGCTTCACGGGCGTCCGAACGGTGCGCTCACCGCCGCAATCCTGCTCGCGAGCCCGGTTGTCCTCTTCGAGCTGCCGGTGGCCTACGTCGACCTCGCCGAGGCCTTCTTCCTGATGGCCGCCGTGGTCTTCATGCTGCGCGCCAAGCAGCGTGACAGCACAGCCAAAGCCTCGCTGCTGCTCGCCGGAATTTGCTGCGGCGTTCTGGTGGGAGTCAAGCTCACGGGTGTGGCGGCAAGCGCGGCCGTCGCGGCCCTCTACGTGCCCGAGATCCTGGGTGCCGTCCGCGCCCGCGAGTTCGGCCCCAGACTTCGCAACTTTGCGGTCTGCTTCGCCCTGCCCGTTATCGCACTCGGTATTCCCTGGCTGCTGAAGGCCGCCTGGTTTACCGGCAATCCGGTCTACCCATTCTTCTTCGACACCTTCGGAGGAAGCGACTGGAGCGCGTCGCTCGCTTCTCGCTTCGCCGCCTGGCAGGCCGCTCTGGGAATGGGGCGGGAGCCGCTCGACTACTTGCTGCTCCCTCTTCGTGTCAGCTTGCAGATCGGCGAGGGTTCCGAGGGCTTCCTATGGGCAATCGGAAGCTACTGGCTGGCGCTGGTTCCCCTCTCGCTGGCGTTCGGACTCAAGGTTCGACTGGTGCGCTGTTGCCTCGCAGTCGCGGGGCTCATGTTCCTCGGCTGGGCGGGTTCCGCTCAGAATGCGCGCTTCCTCGTGCCGATCCTTCCGCTGTTGGCAGTGGCAGCCGGTGTGACGCTCCAAGAGATGGGCGAGCGTTTCCTAGCCCCGGAGCGGCTGCGCGTGGCACGCCGGAGCCTCCTACCCGCCATCGGGCTGGCGCTGCTCTGGATCAACGGCGATCTACTGATCGGAGGCTTTCAGCGCCTGATCCTCTATCAGGCGCAACCGGCGGAGCTCCAAGACGGAGCGGTAGACCCGGCCTTTCGCTTCATCAACCGCGAGCTTCCGGAGGGGGCCCGATTGCTCTTCCTGAACACCAACCAGGGCTTCTTCTGCGATCGCGACTATTTGGCAGACAGCTTCTTCCAGGCATCCCAGATCTCGGATTGGCTGGGCTCCGCAAGCGACGCCGACGACGTGCTCCGGAGGTTACGCGACCGCGAAGTCACCCACGTTCTCTATTTCGATCACGACTGGGGTGCCTCCTACCCCGCCGCTCTCATGGGCCTATTGCAAGACTCGGAACGCGTCGAACGCATCTACGGGTCGGCGGACGCCGACTATGAGCTCTATGCACTTCGAGATCGAGACCCGAGATAGCGAACCTACCCAGGCGCGGCAGAACGCGGAGAAAGTCAGCGGCGTTCGCCGGCGCTGGTGCAGCGCTGGGTATACTCAACGGCCCATCGGATGAAGGCGACCCATGGAAGCAAAGCTCGCGTTCTGGAGCGCGGCCCTGATCAACATGCTGTTCATCGTTGCATTGTCAGCGACCGGAATTGTCAGCGTCCGTCGAGGGAACGTGGCCCGTCACCGACGCTGTATGAAAACTGCGGCCTGTCTGGTCGCGGCCTTTCTGACCTCGTATGGGATCAAGCTGATGCTGCTGGGTCGCGAGCATCTCGGCAGCTGGAGCGCTGGAGCCGTCTGGAACCTTCGGGCTCACGAAACCTGTGTGCTGGCGATGGTGCTCGGCGGCGCCGTCGCGCTGACGCGCGCCCGCCGGATGCGTCTCACACGCAATGTCAGCCTGAACCCCAGCCATCCGGCCGCGCCCGGCTCGGTTGTGCGCTGGCACCGGCGCGCCGGCTGGACAGCCACCATCGGCGCCGTCCTTGGCTTTGCGACCGCGGCTGTCGTGCTGGCCGGAATGTTCGAACGCCTCAGCGCCTGAGCGGTTCGCCGCTCCGCCAAGCGACGCCGAGCGTTCCGGATCGCGTCCCCTAGGCGTCGCGCCGGTCGAGATTTTCGAAGTCGGGCTCGCGCCGCTCGCGAAACGCCGCAATCGCCTCGCGATTGGCCGGTCCGCCCACCAGCGAAGCAAAGCTCAAATTTTCTCGTTCACGCGCCGCTCGCACCAGATCGGCGCGCGCGTCGAGCAGCAGCTTCTTGGTGGCGACGAGCGAGGGGATCGGCATGCTCGCCATCTCGTCCGCGATCGTAAACACCTCGTCGAGCAGCACATCGGATGGGGTCATGCGCAACGCAAGGCCCACTTCGACGGCCCGGGCTGCGTCGAGCCAGGCCGCCGTGTAGAGCAGGTGCGCGGCTCGCTGCCAGCCGATCGCGGCCGGCAGCAACTGCGTGCTGCCGGCCTCGGCTGTCACACCCAGGCTCACGAAGGGTGCGCGGAGGCGCGCCTGCTCGGCCACCAAAACCAGATCGCAATGCAGCAGCAGCGTCAGCCCGATCCCGACCGCGACCCCGTTCACGGCGGCTATGAGCGGCTTCGGAAAGCTCTCGAGGGTCTCGATGAAGGGGCCAAAGCCGTGGCGTTGGCCGTCACTGTAAATGGGCGGACTGGAAAGCTCGCCCAGGTCCTGGCCCGCAGTGAACGCTCGCCCGGATCCCGTCAGTACCACCACCGCCACGGCTGGATCCTGGGCGGCATTGCGCAGCGCGGAGGCCAGCGCATCGTAGAGCTCGTCGTTGAAGGCGTTGAGTGCTTTGGGGCGATCGAGAGTCAGAACTCGAACTCGTCCGCGCGATTCAAGCTGCAGGAGTCCCTCTCCACCCGGTAGCATCAGCGCCTCTTCTCGACGCGTTCGGGGTGACCGGACCACTGCCACGCCAGGGTTGGGCGTGAAATTCCCAGCATCGTGCCCGATAGCGACGGCGCGTGGAGGAAGATCGTATCCGCCGCCCCACTCCGGGTCGCCCCGTCGGGGCTGGCGGCGGGGGGGTCGGCGGTGAAGCCCGCTCCGCGCTCGAGCGCTCGCTCTTCGATCGTGTCGAGCGCGGAGGACTCGGCGAAGGCCATGTAGAAGCACTCGCCGTGGCGGGAGAAGTAGCGCCCCATCGTCTTGTTGGGATCGGTGGGTGTAATCACCTCGAAGCGATGGAGCCGATTGCGGTCGAAGAGCGTCAGTGCACCGCGGTAGCCGTAGCGGGCAGATTCGATCGGGACGAAGGCACCTGCGTCGAGGCCGAAGATCGCCGCACAGCGGCCGACCGCCGCTTCGGCGTCCGCCACGAGGAGCGTCGCCTCATAAAAGAAGTCGATCGCACCCACGACGTCGAGCTCTTCATGCGGGCTCAGCACCGTGCGGAAGCCAACCTCGCCGGCCGCTGCCGGATCGAGGTGCGCCTGCCCGCCCTCCAGGATTGGCGCCAGCCCGCGTTCGACCAGCTGCGCGACCAGCCCATCGAGGTCCGGGGCGGCAGCACCCGCCGCGAACAGATGCGGGCCGCGTTTGGCAACGACGTCGGCGATCGGCCCGGTTCCATCGGGCTCGAGCAGCTCGACTCGGCCCCGCCCCACGCGGTAGCGACTGCGGCTCGCCCCCAAACAGGCGACTCGGTCCTCTCCCTCGGGCTCTGCGCCCAACAGCTCGACCCAACCTCGAGCCGCCGCGCGCCGGTCGGGCACCGCCAGCTGTATACGATCGATGCTAGTCAACAACTTGAATCCTCCGATGAGCGTCCGCCCAGTCCTGGGAGAAGCCCCTGGCCGGCATGCTACCGGGAGCGGGGCCCGGCTGTCGCCCCCGATGCTGGCCGTCAGCGCGCCGCCCCGGCGCGCGCCTCCTCTCCACCGATCAGACCGGTGGGTGGCTCCAAAGCAGCTCCTCGTAGAATCCCATCAGCAGGGACACCGTCGGTCCCGCGATGTAGGCGCCGCGGTGTTCGACGAAGTAGTGCGCCCTTTCCTCGCTGGGCCCGACTGCACGCAGGCGATAGGACTCCGAGTCCAACAGATAGTCGAGGGGAACCTCGAGAATCTCTTCTACCTCGCCGGCGCGCGGAGCCAGTCCGAGGAGAGGATCGATCAGCCCAACGACCGGGTGGATACAAAAACCACTGTGAGTGAAATACTCACCGAGTCGACCGATCACCCGCACGTCGGACGGTTGGAGGGCGATCTCCTCCTGGGCTTCCCGCAGAGCAGCTCCCTCAGCATCCGCGTCTTCCGGGTCCCATCGCCCACCCGGAAAGCAGATATGTCCGGGATGCGAGATCTGCTCGTGCCGGCGGGTGAGCAGTACTCCGAGCCCCGGCTCGCGCACCACGATCGGGATGAGAACGGCGGCCGGAATCGCCCGAGCGCGAGCGGCAACGTCTACACGAGGTTCCCGGTGTGGGTTGCGCAATGGAAGTTGTGCGATCGCTCGATCACTCCGAAAATGGCGCTCCAGCGAACCCACGCTGGCACACAGTCTCCGGTGTCGAAAGTCTGATTGGAGCTCCACGGAGCGCTAGCATAGGGAACGTGACCCACGAAGAGACCGAGAGGGCCTGCGAGTGCCGCCGGGTTCGAGCGGGCCCGTCGAAATGACGTTTGCGCCCGAACTCATCGCGGCCGCCCTGGGATTCTCGTGCTGGGGGCTGCTCGAATACACCATTCACGGGCTCCTTTCCCATCGCTGGAAGACGTTCGCGTCTCCCCTGCACTGGCAGCACCACCGCAGCCCGAGACGCGTATTCACCAGTCCGATCGCGTCCCTACCCGCAGCGCTCGCGGTCTTTGCACTCGCGGCCACCGCGGTGGGCAGCGCGTTGGCGGCCGCCTTCGTTCTCGGAACACTTGGCGGCTTCGCGCGCTACGAGTGGCTGCACTGGCGGCTCCACTTTCGCGAGCCGCGCGATGACCGGGAGCGACTGCTTCGGAGCCACCACCTGGCGCATCACTTCTGCAATCCGCGCGCATATTATGGCGTGACCACGCGCCTCTGGGACCGGGTGTTCGGCACTCTTCCGAACGGTTGGCGTGACGACCACGCCCGCGTGGCCGGGTACGTCCCGCTGACGGGCCCCAGCAATTGGAGTGAGATCTGGAATCCGCGAACCGCGATCGAGCAGATCCGTCGAGCGCGTCACGGTACCCAATAGCCGCAGACCCAATTTCCTCGGGCTCAGGGAATGCGCTTTTCCGGCAGCGGGTGCCTGTAGAGCTTCGATGCGTTCTCGTGAGTGATCATTCGAATCTCTTCGACTGGAAGGTCGCCCAACACCTTGTGAATCACCTCCTGGGTATCGGGCCAGGTACCGTCTCCATGGGGGTAATCCGACTCGAACAAGATGTTCTCCACCCCGATGACGTGGCGCGTCGAGATCGTCGATGGGTCGTCGATCATGCAGAACCAGAAGTTGCGCCTCAAGACGTCACTGGGCGAGTGCTGTTTGTCGGGCCAGCCCTGACCGTAACCCGAGCGGCTCATGATGTTGTCGACTCGGTCGATCAGCATCGCCACCCAGCCGATTCCGCCCTCGGACATGGCAATCTTGAGCTCGGGATACTTCGCAGGCCAATCGCTCCACAGCCACTCCGCGCAGGCCGAGATCGCCATCGGCCCGAATAGGGTCGCACCGAGCTCCAACATCGGAGCACCGGGAGGCATCTGCGCAAAGCCCGACGCACCAATATGAAGGTTGAGAACCGTCTCGGTCTCCGCACAGGCCCGGACGATCGGCTCCCAATGGGGATCGAACACCGGCGGGTAGCCCAACCGATGCGGCTGTTCCGGGACCGTCACCGCGGTGAAGCCTCGCTTGGCGTTGCGGCGGATCTCTTCCGCGCCCCGCTCCGGGTCCGATAAAAAGGTGATTCCCAGCGGAACGATTCGATCCGGATAAGATCCGTACCACTCCTCGAACAACCAATCATTCCAGGCCCGTACACAGGCCAGCCCTAGCTCGGGATCCTTGGCTTCCGAAAAGAGCGTTCCACCGAAGCCGGTGACGCCCGATGGGAAGTTCACCGAGGCGTAGATACCACCGATATCCATGTCCTTGATGCGATCGTGAATTTGGTAGCAACCAGGTCGGACTTCGGAATAGCGCGCCGGCTCGTAGCGATGGTCCTCCTTGGGTCGACCGGCGACGCACATGAAACCGACCTGGAAATACGGCTGACTCTCGAACTCCCAGACCTGATGGCCCTCTTCGGTTTCGACCACACGCGGCGCGCGCTCCTGGAGCTTTCGGGGCAGTCGCCCCTCGAAGGTATGCGGAGGCTCCAGCAGGTGGTCATCAACCGAAATGAAGGTGTACTTGACGTCCCGAGGTTCGGGGTCGGGAAGCAGCTCGTGTACCACGGGACGTTTGATTCCGAGCTTGACGACTTTGACCATGGCGGGGCTCCGTTCGCTGATCGGGTTCGCACGGAGCATACCGCGGTGCCGCCGTAAATGGCTCGACCACGCCCGGCGTATTGCCGGGGAAGATGGGCACCGGCTCGCGGCTGCTACAATGCAAGCTTGGGAGGCCGGCCGATGGAGTTGGACTCGAGCACCGAACCCACGGCGCTACCGATCATCGACGTCGATACCCACTTCACCGAACCCCCCGATCTCTGGACCTCTCGGGCACCGGCTCGACTCAGGGACCGCGCGCCGCGGGTGGAGCGGGATGATCGCGGCGCCGAGCGCTGGATCGTCGACGGGGGAATCGATTTCGGTCCGCCGGGCTTCTGCGTCGTGCGGCCCGACGGCAGCAAGCACACCGGTGACTTTTCGCTGCGAAGCTTCGACGAGATGACTCCCGCGGCCAGCGATCCCGCCGCTCGCCTCGCCGTGATGGACCAGACGGGCGTCCACGCCCAAATCGTGTACCCGAATGTGCTTGGCTTCGCGGGTGCCGACATCATGAAGATCGACGATCTCGCCTTGCGCAACTTCTGTATCACCGCCTACAACGACGCCATTGCGGAGCTTCAAGCAAAAGGCGGCGGCCGGATCCTGCCCCAGGCCCTGGTTCCCTTCTGGGATGGCGAGCTCGCTGCAGCCGAGCTGATCCGCTGTCACGAGCTTGGACTCACGGGTTTTACGATGAGCGACTCCCCGCAGAAGTGGGGAACGCCCTGTCTTCAGGAACCCTACTGGGACTCCCTGTGGGGAGCGGCTCAGGAGCGCGGCCTGCCCTGCAACTTCCACATCGGGTCGGGGGGCTACGGTGGCGGCCACTGGAGCGGGCTGGGCCGGCCCCGCCGCGTCGCCGTGATGTCGACCACGCTATTCGTAGAGAACGCCCGCTGCATCACCAACCTCATCTTCAGCGGCCTGCTCGATCGCTATCCCGAGCTGAAGTTCGTTTCCGTAGAGAGCGGCATCGGCTGGATTCCCTTTCTGCTGGAAGCCTGCACCTATCAGGCCCAGGAGAATCTGAACTCGACGGACCGCCTGAAGCTGACTCCCACCGAGTACTTCCAGCGGCAGATCTTCGGCGCCTTCTGGTTCGAGCGTAGCGACGTAGCGTCGACCATCGAGCGACTCGGGCCCGACAACGTGATGTTCGAGACCGACTTCCCCCACCCCACCTGCCTCTATCCCGGCGTTCAAGACTACGTGAGAGACACGCTCGGAGGTCTCGACCAGACCGTACAGCGCAAATTGCTCTACGAAACCGCGTGTCGCGTCTACCAGATCCCTTCTCCAGTCAGCACCGACTGACCTCACTCCTTGCCGAGTCCGGTCCTGCTAGCGACCGGTCGGGCGGTACATGCGCAGCGGTCGGTCTTCGGTCATCCACTTGGGCCAGCGGTGCCAGGCTGGACCCGCCTTGAAGCCACCATCCACTACGAGCGCGTGGCCCGTGACGAAGCTCGACTCGTCGCTCGCCAGGAACAACGCGGCCTGCGCGATGTCGCGAGGCTCTCCCAGCCGGCCGATCGGCTGGCCGCCGGCGAGGCCCGCGCGGAGCCGATCGAGGTCTTCGGCGTCGGCGTCGGGGTGCCCGGCCGCGAGCGGCGTCGCGATCACTCCAGGGCAGATGCAGTTGATACGAATTCCATCGGCGCCCAGCTCCAGAGCCACACTCTCGGTCAGCTTGACCACGGCCGCCTTGGCGGCGCCGTAGAGATGTGGGGAAGATCCACTCGTGAACGCCGCGACGCTGGCAGTATTGACGATACTGCCGCGCTTTTGCTCCTTCATGATCGGCGCCGCGTGCTTCATGCCGAGAAAGACACCCTTGAGCAACACATCAAACGTGATGTCGTAATCTTCGACGCTCGTCGATCCAATCGGCCCAATCGCGCCTCCGAAGCCGGCGTTGTTGAAGAGCACATCGAGGCGTCCCCAATGCTCGACCGCGGTATCGATCATTCGCCGGACATCGTCTTCCCGGCTGACGTCGACTTCCGCAGCGACTGCGCGATCGAGCGTGTCCGCGACCTCGCCAGCGCGATCGCCCCGCATGTCTGCGACGAGCACCTTGGCGCCCTCCTCCGCGAACAGACGCGCGGTTTCGGCGCCAATACCACTTCCAGCTCCGGTGATCACCGCAACTTGATCCCTCAGTCTGTCACCCATGGATTGACCTCGCTTTGTTGAGTCCAGCGACGCTTTCACCGGGCCCGAACCTAACCGAACCATCGACTCGACGCGAAGCCGTGGGAGCGCGCCGAAAAACCTTTCGCTGCCCGATCTTCGCGGTGCTAGCCTGCGCGTCGAGCCAGTCGCTGTCGATCTCGCTCCGGTCCAGTCACCAATCGCCGAGGAATATCCGATGTTCATCGCCATGAACCGCTTTCGAATCGCGCACGGAAGAGAAGAGGTCTTCGAGCAGCTGTGGCGCACGCGCGATTCCCAGCTCGACGGCGTGCCCGGCTTTCGCGAGTTTCATCTCCTGAAGGGGCCGAGCGACGACGAAGGCACGCTCTACGCTTCGCACACCCTCTGGGAATCTCGACCCGCCTTCGACGCTTGGCGGGAATCCGAGAGCTTTCGAAAGGCCCACGCGCGGGCTTTGGCGCCCGAGGGCACCTACCTGGGTCATCCCAACTTCGAGGGATTCGAAGTCATCCTGTAGCTTCGCGGCCCGGCACGAACCGGTCAGTCGTCGAAGAGACCTTCACAGCCGGTTCCCGCGAGCAAGTCGTCGACGGCTGCACGGTCGTTCTCGCCAAGCGCCGCCCGCGCTTCGCGCAGCCACTGCAGACACTTGCCCTGATAGGGAAAGGGCTGCTGGACCCAGGGAGCCCCATCGATCGTGCACTCGACCCGCTCTGCGCCGGCTGCCAACGCGTCGGCGTTGGCGATCAGGAACGGCACGTAAACGCGGCCTACCTCGGTGAGCAGCGCGCGCAACGTCTCGGGCACGGCCGCACGACTGATCCAGTCTGCATCGACCGGCTCCAAGCCCGAAAGGTCTTCCATCACTTCGACCCAGGCCACCACACGGGGCGACTCCTCGAGCGTCACCGCGGCGGGAGTCGGATCGAAGAGCGCCAGCTGGCTGAGCTGCGCAAGCACGCCGAAATCCGAGGCGCCCGGCCGCCGCCCCATCAAGTAGGGCAGCCTTTGCAGATGCGCATCGAACAGCCGCAGGAAGCGCCGGTAGCTCTCCTCGATGATCGGGCCAGTGGTTTCGTTCGAACCTACCACGTACAACCGGCCCACCTGGCGTTCGGCGATCAGCTTCGACATCGCAGCCAGCCGTTCCCGCGGCGCGTCGATGGCGCCCCACAGGGGCAGGATTGCTGCGGACTTCTCGATATCCAGCTGCCGGCACCAGCGGTAATGAAACATCGCTTTGGTGAGCCACTCGTCCGCGTAGTCCTCGAGAAGGAGATCGATGAACGCCAGAGCGGGGTCCGGCGGCACGGCCTCCCGGCCCGAATGCTCGCGCTCGAAGCGTCGGATCAGCGGCGTGGAATCCACCACCGCGACCTCCCGGCCTTCGGAGTCCGGCAAGAAGAAGGTCGGCATCAGCTGCACCTTCGGCTGGGGGAGGCCGCGATCTTCACGCGAGCCGCGGATGATCAGCCGATACGGAATCCGCCGGTAGCGCAACAGCGCCCGCATCTTTCGGGTGTAGGGAGAGCCGGGGGCTCCCAACATCTTGAGGGGGGTCGTCGCAGCCGTCATCGTTCCTCTTCTTGTCAATCGTCGGAGTGTGGTCGAAATCAAATTGTCAGCGCCCATGCCATTATTGGCAACCCGCCGCCCGGAACGGCGTGCCCCGGGTTGAAGCGGCGAACTTGACGGCCCGCTTGGAGCTGCGGTAACCCCATTGGTGAGCCGCGGTGTACACGCCCCATTCGCGGGAGCTTCAGGAGACGCTCGGATGAGCTCCAACCCCATCAGCGACGAGATGCTCGATCACTATTGGGAGCACGGCTACACGATTGCCCGAAAGCTCTTGGACAGCCGCCGCGTCGCTATGTGGTTGGAGCGTTTTGCAGAAATCGTCCACGGCAGCGTCCCGGCTGCCGACGGAATGCTGGTCATGCAAGACGTCATGGTCGCCAAAGGCGCAGTCGCACCGGCGAACAGCGCCGAGGCGATCGCCAAGGTTCAGAACTTCGAAAACGACGACGTCCTCTACTCCTATGTGGCGGACGAACAGCTACTTGACGCGGTGGAGCGCTTCGTGGGCCACGAGGTCTTCACGCTTCACACCATGCTGATCAACAAGCCCCCTCACGTCGATGGGCGGCATCCGCTCCATCAGGACCTGCTCTACTTCCCCTTTCGTCCGGCAGACAAGATCATCGCGGCCTGGACCGCGCTGGAGCGCATCACGAAAGAGAACGGCTGCCTTTCCGTCGTGCCCGGTTCCCACAAGCGCGGCCTGCTGAAGCACGAGAATCCCGACTGGGAGTTCTTGAACAACGCCTACTTCGGCGCTCAGGGCGCGGGGCCCGAGACAGAGCGCGTCTACGTCGAAATGGAGGAAGGAGACACCATCTTCTTTCACCCGGTCCTGCTGCACGGCTCCGGTCGCAACAAGACCAGCGGCTTCAGACGCGCGATCTCAGCCCACTTCGCCAGCGTTGATTGCGATTGGGAGTGGAACTTCGAGCACCAGATCGCGAAATACAAGATCGTGCGGGGAGCGAACGCCGGTGAGTGGTGGAGCGCGTCGCGTGAGGGAAACCGGAGCGTCAACCCGCTCGACTACCTGCCGCCGCTCGATTCGTTCAAGCTCTCGCGGAAGGGCCGCAAGTGAGCGCCGAAGGGCGCTGTGATCAGGTCGAACGCCCCTGAAGCAGGGTCTTCTGCCCGTCGGAAAAGTAGACCTGGACCTTCGACGGACCCATGATCCGCTCGATGACACCCATGCCGAAGTGTGTGTGATCGATGCGTTCGCCGACCGCGTAGGTATCGCTGGTCTGGTAGCGACGGATCGGAAGACTCAAGTCCGGCTCGACGGCCGGGCCGATCACCTGCGGTGCAGCGGCACGACGCGTCGTAGCCTTCTTCTTCGACTTGGCCGCGGTGGTCCGGTTACGGTGTACCGAGCCGCATTCCTTGCACTCGACCTTGGCGATCTTGCCTTCGACGATCGCAACGATGACGTGGGCGACGGTGCCACACTTCGTACACGCGTTTTGGATGTCGGCGCCAACTTTCATGTCGATCTCTCGTCTGGGTTAATGGACCAGTCTTCCGCCCGAAGTTCCGCCCGAAGTCGAACGATGCGCCGTGGGCGACCTCGATGGGAAGCGTAACCCTCTCCGAACGAGGCGCCACTTGGGAATTGACCCAATCCTCGATGGAGACGTCGCGAAAACGGCGTCTGTCCAGTCGAAGCGCTGCTCGCCCATCAAAGGACGGGCCATCCCCGGGGGTGTCGCGGTCGAGAGTGCCACCCGACGCTGCACCTGTATGCTGGATCTCGCTAGTGATGTGATCTGCACCGCCCTGTCGGATCCGAATCGGATCCGAATCTTCAGGCGCTCTCCAGCGGCGTTTCGCCCCACGGATTCGGTAGACTCGGACGCATTCCCTTGAGTGCCGGCTCTCAGAGAGGTCATCACATCGATGTTGGCAACCGCTCCGTTTGGCCGCACCGGCCATCGGAGCACGCGTTTGATCTTCGGGGCCGCCGCGCTCGGTGCGATGAGCCAGCGACGCGCAGACGACGTCCTGGGGACCATTCTCGAGTGGGGCGTCAACCACATCGACGTCGCAGCGAGCTACGGGGACGCAGAGCTTCGGCTGGCGCCCTGGATGGCGAAGTATCGCGATCGCTTCTTCCTGGCGACGAAGACCGGGGCTCGGGGCCATGACGACGCCCGCCAGAGCATTCGGCACTCCATCGAGCGCCTGGGGGTCGACTCCCTCGACCTGATCCAGCTCCACAACCTCACCGACGAGAGCGGCTGGCAGGAAGCGATGGGCCCGGGCGGCGCCCTCGAGGCTGCCATCGAGGCGCGCGCCGAAGGACGGGTCCGCTTCATTGGCGTGACGGGCCACGGGACTCGCGTCGCAGCCATGCACCTGCGCAGCCTCGAGCGCTTCGAGTTCGATTCCGTTCTACTGCCCTACAACTACGCGATGATGCAATCTCGGGCCTACGCGGACGACTTCGAGCAGCTGCTCGAGGTGTGTTCTGCTCGGGGCGTTGCCGTCCAGACGATCAAGGCCATCGCCCGCCGGCGCTGGAGAGAGGACGACTCCCAGAAGCGATTCAGCTGGTACGAGCCCCTCAAGGACCCCAGCGCGCTACGCCGCGCGATCCACTGGGCGCTCGCTCGTCCGGGCGTCTTCGTCAACACCTCGAGCGATGCAACGCTGCTCCCGCTCGCTCTCCAAGCCGCTCGAGACTTCGACAGCGACGGGTCAGAATCCCTCGCGCTCGATCAGTTGTCTGACGACGTCCAACGCCAGGGAATCGAGCCGCTCTTCGTGCACGGCGTTTCGGATTCCATCTAGCGTTTCTGGCAACGTTCAGCCAGCCACCCCGCGATCAGATCGGCGACCTCGTCGCGCGCCGTCGCGGGATCCACCAGATAGTGGTCCCCCTTCACGAGCTCCAGTCGCTTGTCTTGCGACGCCAGGTTGTCGACGATTGCCCGCCCATCGCTGATGAAGCATCCGACGTCGCCAGTGCTCTGGATCACCAGCGCGGGAAGATCGATTTGCTTCAAGTGCGGAATGCCGTTGCACTGTGATTCGCGCAGGCTCCACATCGACAGCCAGGTGCGCAACGTATTACAGCCACCGATTCCGAAGGCCCCGTAGTTGGCGCGCTTCGCGTCTCCCGCCAGGCACAGGCCGATGGGTCGTTCCGAAGGATCGATCGCCCCATCCAGGAAGCGCAGATCGGCCCAGGTGCGCTGCAAGGTGAAGAGACGATCGAAGGCACCGTTTTGTCGCAGCCGCTCGAGCTCCGCCTTCGCCCACTCGGTGATCCGGTCGTTGCGGGCGCGCTGCGACGCCCGATAGCGCTCGACGAAGTCGGGCGCGTAGGGCGGTCCGTTCGCGGGGTTGTACATATCGAGGGAGGGATCCAACGAGAGGGGATCGTTCTCGTCGGTCATCGAGGGGTCGAGCCAGCTGGTGAGAATTTCTGGCCGACCCAGGTGGGCAGCCAGCGAAACGTAGAGGTCGGCGGGAGGTAGATCGAGGACCGCATCGGGAAGCGGCAAACCCACCGCCGGACGGATCGAAGGCTCGCTGGCCTGGGATTGATAGGCCGCCATCAACGACCCGCCACCAGAATTGCCCAGCAGGACGACCTCCTCGACTCCGGCCTCCTCGCGCAGCCAGCGAACACCGGCGCCGATGTCGACCAATGCATGCTCCAACAGGAAGTAGGTCTCGGCTCCCCGAAAGCGCGTATTCCAGCCCAAGAACCCGAAGCCCCGTTCAGCCATGTACGGCGCGAGATAGTGCTGGCTGAAGTCAACGTTGTAGTGGGTCGCGATGAGGGCGGTGCTCGGTCGTTGACCGCGCGGGTGGACGTAGAATCCCTGGCAGGGAAGAAAGCCAACCGGATTGCGGCCACCCGTAGGCGACTCGAGTGTGACGAACTGGCTATCCGTGGGGGGCGGCATGGCGATTCCTCCGGTTGCGGTTCACCGGGCGGCCACGGCGCCGACCCAGATCCGCAGCGACGCTCAGCGGTCGCGCAGCTCGGGCACGACGCGCGCGAAGCCCTCGAGAGGGCAGCCTTTCGCGGAGACGAGCAGCAGCGCGATGGGACCCGCGTCCCGATACTCCATGGAGGATATCTGCCGCTGCAGGACCTCGCTGCAGCCATCGGTTCGCGGGATCAAGGCCAAGGTGTCCTCTCCGCCCGACCAGCCAATGCGTCCAGCCAGCGGGAACCGTCCCCGCACGATCGCGACATCCTCGTGCTCGAACACGATCCGATAGACGGCTTGGGCCCGGTCGGCACCCATCTTCCGCCGGCTCGGACGCCCCCGGCGATCTCGCCACTCTCGCAGCGAAACGATGCCCACCGCCGCGCAGGTTCGTTCGTTGCGTCGAGCGCTCCCGGTCGGCGCGCCGGGGAGATACTCGACCTCCGCTTCGGCTTCGAACAGCCCCCGGCACTCGTCGGTATTCGGAAAGAGCAGACTCTGCTTGGCATCCGATGCACCCACCGCGGCGCGCGCCGCCGACTCCAGGCGAACGTCCAGCAGCGGCCCAATCGGCGCCGCCGAGACCACGCGATACGTCGGCCGCGGGCCCAGCACTGCGGAGCAACCGAAGAGTCCGATCGCCAGGACGGCGCTTCGCCAGCGCGCGCGCTTCAGCCGATCCATTTCCCAACTCCAAGCTGGGCGTAGACTGCAAACATACCGTTCGGCTTCGCATCTGAACAGATTGCGAGGCCACTCAGCGCCGAGCGACGGCCTTCCGGCGGGTCTCGAGTTCGGCGAGCTTGACGGGGATGCGGGCCCCCAGCGCGATCTGCGGGTTCGACGGCTCCACGTCGTCGCGTTCTTCCCAGCGAGCAACCTGCCCAGCCGCCGCCTCGAAGGCGTCGACGAACGACAAACCCTGATCCAGCGCGTCCTTGAAGTAGGCACGACCGAAGTAGGTGAAGTCTGCCTCGCTGCTGCAGCCGAAGGATTCGCGATCGGCCGCGGAGGCGGTGATTACCAGGCTCTGTTCATCCTGAAGGGCGTCGATGAAAACGCCCGAATAGCAGGACGAGACCACGATCACGCGCCACCGGATGCCAGCTCGGTCGAGCATCCGTGCCAACCCTTCGGGATCGATCGGGTTGAGGGGCAATGGCGGGAAGTCGACAGCAAGGGACTCTGGCGAGCCGTGAGCCGTGAGGAAGAGGAACAACACGTCCTCATCCAGATTCATCCAGCGAGCCACCCCCGACAGAACCGCCTCCAAGTTGCTCTCCGATGCCACCGGATGCCGATTCAGCGTCTCGAGATGATTGATCAGACCGATCGATCGGCCCAGCGTGCCAAACTGGTGGTCGAACAGCTCCTGTACGAACTGGACCTCGCGCATGAAGACGTCCTGGACGGAGTCACCAGCGAAGCCCACGAAGTACAAATCCGGCACACCTGGGCGCTCCGGCAGGATCGCCGCCAGGGTCTCGTCGATCCGATCGCGCTGATCGAAGAGCACGCGCTCGGCATCGATCTCTTCAGCCGGTTGCGCGATCGACCAGGTGTCGGTCTCCCAGTAGCGCTCGCCGGGGACGAAGTCGGAGATGAGCCACAAGGCAGCCAGATAGGCAGCCGCGCTGAGCGCGCTGCGCAGCCGGCCCAGCGGGCACGCCAACCGCAGGGCGCGATAGCAGACCCCACCGAACCACACGCCCACCAACAGCGTCGCGACATTCGCGACTGGACGTCGCGTGAGCCACTCGAGCTGGAGCTCGGCGAGACCGAGGCCGGTGACGATCAGCCACTCGAAGACCACCGTGCTCAACAGCAGCACGCACAGGCGCATCAGCTGGGCCTCTGCGCCCAGGCGTGTAGCGGCAAAGGCAAAGCCGAGGGCCAGCACCAAATGGAATGCGCTGCTCTCGATCGCAGGGAGGTAGAAGTCGCGCGGGGGGTCGCTCGTCAGGTAGCTGCCCGCGAACCCGAGTAGCGGAGCAATCAGCGCCAGCAAGACGATTTGATCGATCGAGAAGTGGAACTCCTCGATTCCCACCTTCCGAAACGAGGCCAGCCGTAGGCCCGCTCGCAGGTTGCGCAACAGCCCCATGGCGGCAGCTTATCGGCCTTGGATCGCCCACGCCTTGGGCGCGAGGCGAAGGGCGCCCGCCTAGGACAGCCCGTAGATGCGCGACACGTTCTCTCCCAGCACCTTGGTTCGGGTCTCGGCCGACAAGGGCTCGACGAAGCGCTCCAGGGCCTTGGCCCAGCTGCCCGGATGATCGGGGTGCGGGTAGTCGGTCGCCCACATGAAGCAGTCCGCGCCCACGTGGTCGATCACCAACGGCGCAGCCGTCTCGTCCGGGTCGCCGGACACGAAGCACTGGCGTTGGAAGTAGGCGCTGGGCTTCATCCGAAGTGCGACGCCCTTGGAGGTGATGGTCTCGTAAACGGCATCCATCCGATCCAGAAACGAGCCGACCCAGCCAGAACCGACCTCCAGCAGGCCGAGCTTGAGGCGGGGAAAGCGCTCCAGAGTGGCCATGGAAAAGAACGACAAGAAGGCCTGCTGGGCCGCTTGTCGACCCATCACGTTGTAGAAAAACTCGCGCTCGCGACCCATACCGCGAAAACGCACCGGAACTGCCCAGCCGGGTTCATAAGTGGGGTGGATTCCGATCGGTACGTCGAGCTCGCAAGCCTTCGCGAAGAGCGCGTCGTGGTCGGAATGGCCATGTGCTTTGCGCGTGTGGGTGAATGGAGCGATGAACGCGCCGCGGCAACCATCCCCTACCGCGCGCTCGAGCTCGGCTGCGGCCGCGGCCGGATCCAGTAGCGACAGGTGGGCGATCGGCACCAGGCGGCCACCGGAATCCCGGCAGAAATCTGCGATCCAGCGGTTGTAGGCTCGCTGGTACGCGACAGTCAGCTCGGGATCCTCCACCTCGCACTCCCAGAGCAGGCCGAGGGTGGGATAGAGCACGGCCTTTGCGAGGTTCTCGCGATCGAGCAGCTCGACACGCTCCTTGGCATCGCCGCCACCGTACGGGATGCAGTCCATGTACAGCCGGTCCGGACCCCTACGAGCGCTCGAATCTCCCATCGCGCCCAGAAGGCCGAGCACGCCCTTGACGGTTCGCTCCGAAGCGCGCGCATCGAGCTCGAGATACTCGAGACCCTCGGCGTCCCGCTTGATGCGAATCGCACGCTCGACGAAGCGCTTCTCGAGGTACTCCTCCCACAGCCAACTCGGCTCCAGGATGTGCCCGTCGGCATCGATCGTGCCGTCGTATGGAAATCGTACGATCTCGTACGCCATCAGGACCTCCTCGAACTGGCCGTCGCAGCCCCGTTCGCCGCCCGGGCGGCGAGAACACTCGACGCCGTCGATACAGCGTAGGGAACCAGCACCGTCAAGCCGATCTTGAGCCATCGCGTCCGGTCTAGGTCTCCGGAAAGAATGGCATCCCCGTGATTGATCGTGACCAGTAAGGCGCCCACGCCGAGGGCAAACAGCAGACCCCGACGGATCACGCTGCGATCGAAGATCAGGCCCCAGACGCCGAGCTGGGTCTCAGGGACTCGGCGTTTCTCCACGAAAGACCTCGTCGGACAACTGATTCTCGCTCACCGCCACGATACAGGAGACGGCAGCGTCGCCCGTGACGTTGACGGCGGTGCGCACCATGTCGAGCAGTCGATCCACCCCGAGGATCAGCCCGATTCCCTCCACAGGGAGATTCACCTGCCGCAACACCATGGCGAGCATGATCAGCCCCACGCCCGGTACACCCGCGGTTCCGATCGATGCCAGCGTGGCTGTCAGCACCACCATCAGGTAGTCGGTGGTCGATAGATCGATCCCATAGGCCTGGGCGATGAAGCCCGTCGCCACCCCCTGCATGATCGCAGTCCCGTCCATGTTGATGGTGGCGCCCAGCGGCACCGTGAACGAGGCGATCGAATTGCGCACGCCGAGCCGATGCTCGACGGTCTCGAGCGTGACGGGAAGCGTGGCGTTGCTACTCGCGGTGCTGAACGCCAGCGCGATCGGGTCGCGCATATTCCGAAAGAAAACGATCGGGCTGAGACGCGCGAGCACGCGCAGCAGGCTGGGGTAGGTGAGCAGCACGTGCACGAGCAGCACGCCGAGCACGACGAAGAAGTACCGAAGCAGTGGCGCCATCGCGGCAAAGCCCTGGAGCGCGAACACCTTGGCGAGCAGGCAGAAGACGCCGTACGGGGCCAGGCTCATCAGCAGCATCACCAACCGCATGATCACCGAGTTGAGATCCTCGAAGATGGCGAGCAGGCGCCGGCCGGGCGTGCCCGCCAGCGTCAGCGCCACTCCGAACAGCACGGCGAAGACGATGATCTGAAGCATGTTGCCTTCGGCCATTGCCTGGATCGGATTGGTGGGAAACAGATCGATGAACACAGCCGTTAGGGAAGGCGCCTCCTTGGACTGAAATACGGCCTCGGTCTCGAGGTCGAATCCTTCCCCAGGCCGAACCAGCTCCGCGGCCGACAGCGCGAGGGTGATCGCGATGGCGGTGGTGGTCAGGTAAAGCACCAGCGTCTTGGCCCCGACCCGGCCCAGCTTGCGAATGTCGTCGAGGGCGGCGGTGCCGCAGACCAGCGACACGAACACCAGCGGAACGACGAGCAGCTTGAGACTGGCCAGGAAGATCGCGCCACCGACGTGGAGCACGCCGGAGACCGCGAAGGTCTCGAGCCAGCCGGAGACGCCGACCGCGTTGAGGGCCAGCCCGGTCGCGATACCCGCGGCCATGCCAACCAGGATCTTGAACGTCAGCCCGCGCCTCGGAACCGGATCGGACGGCATCGGCGCCTCCCCCCCTGGCGAATCACGCGATGATAACCCGCCCGCCGCAATGCGTACGCTCGTAGCCCGGGGGTGTGCCAGGGCGCCGAAAGCGTTACCCCCTGCCGGGTGAAGTCACTGGCCGCCGACTTCGCCGAAAGCCTGCGCCGGGGTTCGCCGCGGGTCGAGGCGCTACACGCCGTTGGCGACCCCGATGCCGAGTCCGCAGCCGCGGCATTCTCACGCGCGCTCGGCGAGGCAGAGCTGGCCAGCAGCGCGGATCTTTGGGGCCCGGCACTGCTGCGCTCGGCTCGGCCGGGGCGCGGCGCCCAGCGCTTGCTGGAGCTTGCCCAGGCTTGCCGCGGCGCCGGACGTGCTCTCGATCCGAGCCGTGCACCGGCGCTGCCACTCGTGCTCGGATCGAGCGATTTTCTCGGCCGACTGCTGGTGCGTCACCCGGATTGGATCGAAGAGCTCGAGGTGCTCACTGCGCCCATCGGCAGTATCGACCCACCGGCGCCCGATTGGCGCGCCATCCGCGAAGCCAAATATCGGGGCCTGCTTCGCGTAGCGGGTTGGGATCTCTTGGGGCGACCCTTTCGCGACAGTCTGCTGGCGCTGTCCGACCTCGCCGACGCCTGCCTGGTCGCGGCCATGGAATGCAGCTTCATCGAAACGGGCGCCCCCAAGCCCGCGTTGTTCGCGCTCGGAAAGCTCGGCGGCCGCGAGCTCAACTTCTCATCCGACGTGGACCTCCTCTTTCTCTATGACTCGCCGGGCGGGGAGGACGATCCGGCCCAACACCGCACTGCGGGGCACTTCATCCGTCACTTCAAGAAACAGCTGGAACTACCTACTGAGAATGGCTTCGCCTATCGGGTAGATCTGGGCCTGCGGCCCGAAGGCAGTGCGGGCGCACCCGCCAATTCGGTCAACGCCGCGCTCGACTACTACGAGTCCTTCGGCGCCGAGTGGGAACGCCAGATGCTGATCCGGCTGCGCGCAGTAGCCGGCCCTCCGGAGGTGATCGAGGGCTTCGTCGAGTCGATCCGGCCCTTCGTGTACCGCCGATCGATCGACCCCGGCGTGTTTCGCGGGGTGCGCCTGATGAAGGATCGCATCGAGCACGAGCGTCGCGAGGCCCGTCGCGATCTCGAGGCAGACCTCAAGGAGGGCCCGGGCGGTATTCGCGACGTCGAATTCCTGGTCCAGGCCTTCCAGCTGCTTTGGGGTGGCCGCACTCCGGAGATCAGAACCGGCAACACCCTCGACGGGCTCGCGGCCCTGAGTCGTCAGGGATTACTGCCAGAGCCGGCGGCTGCGGCCCTGAGCGACGCGTATCTCTGGCTCCGGCGAGCCGAGCACGCCCAGCAGCTCGTCGAAGAGCGGCAGACAGCGAAGTTTCCCCGCGACTCTGCATCTCAGCTCGCCCTGGCCCGTCGCATGGGATACGACGAAGCGCCCGCCGAAGACGCCCGAACGCATCTGCTCGACGATTGGACGGCGGTGCGCAGCCAGGTACGCACGCACTTCGAGGCACTGGTACTGAGTGCCGATGTATGAGTGATTCCGATTCACTCGGAAACCGGCTGCGCGATGCCCTGGAGGGCAGCCGGCTCGCAGCGAAGCTCGACACGCTGGCAGCTCCCTTTCTGGAGCGTCGGTCTGAGGACGCAGCCTCGCGCCGGCTCGAGGGAAAGACCCTGCGAGGCCTGGCGCGGGTGCTCGCCAGCCAGGCCCAGATCGCTGGCTTTCTCAGCCATCGCCCGGAGCTGCTGGAGCGAATCGCCGACGCCGACGAATCGACCCTCGCCGAACGTGCCAAAGAGCTCGAAGGCAGCGACGACAACGGCGTCGAAGACCTCGAGAACGCGCTCGACGCCCTACGGATCCTGCGTCACGAAGAGACCTGCCTGGCCGCCTGTCTCGATCTCGGCGGCATCGCGCGCTTCGAGTCGGTCTCCCACTTCCTCTCGATCCTGGCCGAGACGATCGCCCGGCGCGCGCTGAGCCTCGCTCAGGCGCAATTGTCGTCAGCGGGGACTGTCACCGAATTCGCCGTTCTTGGGATGGGAAAGATCGCAGGCCGAGAACTCACCTACCACTCGGACCTCGACTTGATCTTCCTGCAGACCGGTTCGGTCGAGGAGGTCTACTCCGCATCTCGCGTCGCGCAGCGCATGATTTCCTATCTGGGAACCATGACCGGCGCTGGGGTTGCGTACGCGGTGGATACGCGGCTTCGACCTTCCGGCGGCCAGGGCGTCCTGGTCACGACCTTCGACGGATTCGAGCGCTACCAGCTCGACCGCGCGGAGAGTTGGGAACACATCGCACTGCTGCGCGCCCGGGCGATCGCGGGCCACTCGGATGCGGCGCAGCGCGTACTGGATCGCGTGCGCGATCGGGTCATGAACGACTCCGGGGAGTGCTGGGAATACATCGCAGACCTTCGAGCCCGGGTGGAACTTGAACGCGCTATGACGTCCAGCAAAGCGATCTCAGTCAAGACCGGGCGCGGCGGTTTGATGGACGTGGACTTCCTGGCCGCTGGTGGCGTGCTGGAGACCGGCGGCGCCGGCTTTCCACGGTTGCCGAGCGTTCCAGCCATGCTCCACAGCCTCGGCCGCGGAGCGCAGATCGATCAGTTGCTCGCGGACTACGGTTTTCTCCGGCAGATCGAGTCGAGAGCGCGTTGGATCGCCGGCCGGGCCACGGACGAGGCGAGGATCGACCAGGATGGGCTCGCCTTGCTGGCCGATCTCTCCAACCTGGACCTCGAGCCGGAGCCCCTGCTCGACGAGCTCACCGCGGTGCGCGAGCGAATTCGCGCAGCATTTGACTCGGTGGTCCGTGCCCGCTCGATCGCTGCCGTCACGAGCTGAGCATCGAGGTTCGAGTGAATCCGCACCGATAGCACCCAACCACCAGTTTTTACGCGTTTTCTGACCTCAACCGTCTGCCGGACTCAAATCAAGTCTCGGCGGCGAAAGCCCGATGTCTCCCGCAGTGCGAGCCCTCGCGGTCGCTCGTCTGGAGGCCCAACACCACCGTGCGCCTGGTCGCTTGTTCGAACTGCCACACGCAATACGACGTCGCAGACGTGCGGGCAAAGACCATTCCCTGCCGCTGCGGGATCGAGATCGACACGAGCCCGCTGCTTTCCCAGGAGCGGAGCGTCCACCGCTGCGGCTCTTGCGGAGCCCTGCTCCTCGGTGACGCCGTCTGCTGCGATTACTGCCGCGCGGAAATCGTCCGCGACCCCGACGCACTGAGCTTGATCTGCCCGGAATGTTTCGCCCGCTGCGCCGATGACTCTCGCTTCTGCACGGCGTGCGGCGTCGGTTTCAAGCCGGAACCCGTGCGAATCGAAGGGCACGAGTTGCCCTGCCCGGCCTGCTCCGTTCTGATGCCTCCGCGTCAAGTCGGCGGAGTCGCCGCCAACGAGTGCCTTTCTTGTCACGGCCTGTGGGCGCCGGGGGAGAGCTTCGACGAACTGGTCAGCCGTGCCATCGAATCGCGGCAGCAGGCCACTCCCGCCCAGCTCCAGATCTTGAAGCCGCGGGTCACTGGTTCCAACCCCGCCGTTCAAAGCGTGCAGTATCGCAAGTGCCCCGAATGCGACGAATTCATGCAGCGCCGCAACTTCCGCAAGAAATCGGGCGTAATCATCGACAGCTGTCCGGCGCACGGCATCTGGTTGGACGCGGACGAGCTGGAGGAGATTGCCGGCTTCATCCTCAGCGGCGGCGGCGGTCCGACGCCGCACGAAGGGGCGGAAGAACGGCGCCAGAAGGCCGCTGCGGCCGGCGCCTTCGCACAGCTCCATGCCTCAGCGGCCAAGCGCTCGGCAGCACCCTCCTTGGAGATCAGGGGCGCGCTGGACGTAGTCGATTCGGTTGCGAGCTTCCTTTCCCGAATTCTGAAATAGGAGATATGAAATGGGCCTGATCAACAAGCTTCGCGGTGAGCTGCTCGATGTCATCGAGTGGGTCGACGACAGCCGACACACCCTGGTCTGGCGCTTTCCGCGCTACCACAACCAGATCAAATACGGCGCCCAGCTCATCGTCCGCCCCGGTCAACAAGCGGTATTCGTGACCGATGGCCGGATCGCAGACGTCTTCGAACCGGGTCAGTACCGGCTGGAGACCAAGAACCTCCCCTTGCTGAGCACTCTGGCGGGGTGGAAGTACGGCTTCGACAGCCCCTTCAAATCCGAGGTCTACTTCGTCAGCACGCGCCAGATCACCGATCTCAAGTGGGGCACTCCGAACCCGGTCATGATGCGCGATCCCGACTTCGGAAACATCCGCGTCCGCGCTTTCGGCACCTACACCTTGAAGGCAGCGTCTCCCAAGACACTGCTCGCCGAGCTGGTGGGGACGGACGGAGTCTACGAGGCGGATGAGATCACGGAGCTGCTGCGCTCGATCGTGAACACGTCGTTCGCCGATGTGGTCGCAAAATCCGAGATCGCGGTCCTCGATCTCGCATCGCACTACGCGGATCTGTCGGAAGCAATTCGCCAGCTCGTCGTCGACCGGGTGGACGACGAGTACGGGCTCGAGATTCCGCAGCTCTACATCGTGAACATCTCGGTGCCCGCCGAAGTCGAGCAGGCGCTCGACGTGCGCACCAGCATGAACGCGATCGGGGACATGACCGCATTTCAGAACTACCAGCTCGGCCAGTCCATGCCCGTGGCCGCGGCAAACCCGGCCGGCGGAATCGCTGGAGCGGGCGTCGGAGTGGGGATGGGACTGGCGATCGCCCAGACCATGGGCCAGCCGCCGGTAGGGGGAGTCCAGCCTCCGACCGGCCCGCCGCTCCCCCAGGCGCCGCCCCCGCCGCCGCCTCCGGTCCACTGGCACATCGCCCAGAATGGCCAGACGCTCGGCCCGTTCAGCGCCGAGCAGCTGGCCCAAGGGGTTGCATCGGGCCAGGTGCGCGGCGAAACGCTGGTGTGGAGTGCGGGCATGGCCAGCTGGACGGCGGCCAATCAGGTGCCCCAGTTGCTGGCGATGTTTCAGCCCGGCCCGCCACCGCCGCCCCCGACCGAGACGAACTCCTGAGCCGAACGCCGCTGAGCCCAAACTGGGGGCAGAGGCCGGGACCACGCGGTTGTCAGCGCAGGCTGGCGACGGGATCGATTCCGATTCAGGCCTGGCGAAAGATCAGCGACACCTCGAATCCACCTTCGTCCGCATTTTGAAACCGCACAGCGGCTCCCATGCGCTCGCCGAGCCCTTTGACAAGCGCGAGTCCGATGCCGGTGCCCTTGGCGGTGCGCGTGAGCTCTTCTTCGCCCCGGTAGAAGGGCTCGAAGATCTTCGACAGGTGTCGATCGGCGACACCGGGGCCCCGGTCGCGAACAGCGAGCATCACGCCGGACTCGGCGCGCAGGCAGCGCAACGCGATGCTGCGGTCCCCAGAGCTGCGGGCGTACTTCAGCGCGTTGTCCACGAGGTTGAAGACCACCTGGAGCACGGCGTCACGATCGAATCGCACGGCGGGAAGGTCATCCTCGATCTCGACCTCGATCGCGAATCCCAGGCCGCGGGCGTGGGGCTCGAGAAGGAGGGCCGCTTCCTCCACCACCGGCGCGATGGATCCGACCACCAGACTCATCTCGCGGTTGCCCTGTTCTAGCTGGGAGAATTCGAGCACATTGTTGATCAGCCTGGTGAGCCGTTCCGACTCGGCGGTGATGGTCGCGAAATACTCGGCGCGTTTTTCCTCCGAGGCGACCATTCCGTCTCTCAGCATCTCTCCGTACATTCGGATCGAGGTCAACGGCGTCTTCAGCTCGTGGGAGACCGCCGCCACGAAATTGTTGCGGCGCTCCGCGAAGGCGAGGCTGACGGAGACCGTTCGATACAGCGCCAGCAAGCCAGCGATGCCGGCAACGACCAGCAGCAACGAGATCGGATAGAGGTAGTTGAAACCCGCATCCGCCAACGCCGGTAGCGCCATGGCCACCGCGAGCGGGTCGAACGGGTCGGCAAAGCGATGCCGATAGACGACGTCGCCCGCGAAGAGCGCGCTGGAAGGCTCGTTGGTGGCCGCGATCAGTTCGAGCCGCGCCTCGCCCAGCAGCGGTGTCCCGCCGAGAACTTCGTCGGCCACCCAGCCGGCCAACGCGGGCACATCGAGAACCAAGCCCTGGCGGTACACGGCCCCGTTCAGGATGGCGGTGCGGTGCAGCACCAGAAAATGGGGATCGACGAGTCGACCGGCGATCGATCCAATCTCTACGGTGTGCACGGCGAGGGAATCTGGCTCCGCCGGCTCGTCGTCCAGATCGTCGGCCGGGTGCGGAGCGGGCGATTCGGCTTCCCCCAACTGCCGGTTCATGGGGGCGATCGCGCGCGCGGCGGCCGGATCCTCGGCCGCCAGCTGAGCGTGCGAATCGGCGCCTCCCAGCAGTTGATTCATGGGGACGACCGCGCGCAGGGCGGCTTGATCCTCGGTGGGGCGCGGAGCGTACGACTCGGCTTCCTCCAGCGCTTGGTTCATGCGGCCGATCGCGCGCGGAGTGCGCGATTCGGCTTCCCCCTGCGCTTCGTTGCGGACGCTCGCACGCAGCGTGGCCGGTTCGTCACTCAGCGCGAAGTCCGGGCTGGCTACGGTCGCGCTCAAATCGCCTTCGGCGAGCTCAACCGGCTCGATGCTCTCGATCCGTCCAGCACGCTTCTCAGTCGCGAACCCTTCGGCGGCCAGCTTCCTGGGGGCAGGAGCCGACCGGCTGCGCGTCGACGAGCGCGACGGCGCCGTCTTGCCCTTTCGCTGTGCGCCCCGGTTCAGATCGCGAAAGATCTGCTGGTATGAATCGGAGGCTTCGCGCTTCGCCTCGGCGACCTGCAATTCCTCCAGCTTGGCCAGCTTGTCCACTCGGCTCGCCTTGCGAGTCGTTCCCGGCGCTTGCAGCGGAGCGCGCAGATCCGCCGCGGTTACCCGCTCGGTGATCGGCTGGACGCCGCGAGTCGCAACATCCTCGAGGGTCGACAGCAGCGGCCCGAGGGCTGGCGTCGGCCGCCAATCACCGCGTCGCTGGGCGTCCTCCGGTCGACGCGGCCGCAGCGGACTTTGAAAGCTGCCATCGGGATCCACCTGGAAGTAGCCGACGATGTAGGGCTCCTCGGGAGAGCGCGAAAGCGGCGAGCGGGTGAAGCGCTCCAGGTAGAAGCCATAGTGCCCGAAGGGCCGCTCCTCTTCACGCCTCGACACCTCGCCGAGCAACCGCTCCATTTCGTCGAAGACGCGTTCAGCGACCGTCTGGTGGCGGGCTTCCCGCTCGCGCGCGGCACTGTCCAGGGCGCGCTCGACCAGCAAACCGATCGGGGCTAGCAGGAGCAGGGCGAGAGCCGCGAAGGCGATCCGGATCCGGCGCATCGAACATCACACCCGACCGGACGCGTAGCGGTAGCCCGCGCCACGCACCGTCTCGATCGCCGATTGCTGACCGCGGTCGATCTTCCTGCGTAGCTTGACGATCTGCATGTCGACGGTTCGCGTCTCGATCTTCTCGGGATTCGCGAACCCCCACACTTCCTGAAGCAACATGCGGCGGCTGACGATGCGGCCCTCCTCGCGGAAGAATAGCGCCAGGATCGCGAACTCTCGCGGAGAGAGATCTAGACTGTCTTCGCCGCAGCTAGCCCGCAGCGTGGCCCCATCCACTTCCCATTCAGCAAAAGCAAACCTGGACTGCTCTCGATCCGAGCCCGCCGCGGCTTGGGAGCGCCGCAACAACGCACTCACTCGGGCCACCAGCTCCGAGACCGAGAAGGGCTTGGTCACATAGTCATCGGCACCGTGCTCGAAGCCCTCCAGCACGTCGTCCTCCGACCCCCGCGCGGTGAGGAGCAAGATGGCCTGGCCAGGGAGCTGCTCCCTCACCCGGCGGCAGACTTCGAAGCCGCTCATCACCGGCAACATGACATCCAGGATCAGCAGCGCGTAGCGCTCGCTCAGTGCCTCCCGCAGGCCGTCCTCGCCCGAACCGACTCCGGTTGGCGCATACCCTTGGTAGGCGAGCACATCGCACAGGCCCCTGCGAATGGCCTCCTCGTCTTCCACCACCAGGATCGCGAGCTTTTCGGAGTCGTTCGTCATCCAAACCTCGTGGTCTCCGGCCCTACTTCCGGGCCCGGTCAACGCACTCCAGTTTAGATCGGCCAACACCAAGCGCCTGTAAAGGCTTTGTAAGCGCAGGCTCGCTGGATTTACCGGAGATTGATCGCGGCCCGCTCCACTCTGGCCTATTCGATTCGAAACTACGGAGGACAACGATGGCCATTCGATTGCTGAACCGTGTTTCCAGACTCGTCACAGCGGACGCCCACGGGCTGGTGGAATCCCTCGAGGATCGTGGACTGCTGCTCAAACAGCACCTGCGCGAAGCGGAGCTGGAGCTCCAGCGCAAGCGCGCGCGCGTCGAGGCGCTGACCGATGAAGAGCGCTTGCTGCGCGAAGACACCGAACGCCTGGCGGCGGCAGTGTCATCGGCGGAAGAAGACGCCCGCCTGGCACTGGCCGAGGATCGAGACGACCTGGCGCGCTTTGCCCTGAGGCGATTGATTCCGAATCAGAAGGAATTGACCCAGCTGAAGGCTCGCGGCGAAGCGCTGGCCGCCGAACGTGTGCGGGTCGAAGCCAAGCGCACCAGCCAGCAACAGGAGTTCGAAGAGCTTCAGGCCCGGATCAGAGCCCACCTGACTGCGCCGACCCGACAGCCGGAGACCGCGCCGGAGTTGAACGAGCTCGTGACCGACGAGGAAGTAGAAATGGAACTCTTGCGCCGAAAGCGCTCGGGAGGGACCGAGTAATGCGCTGGAACGACTTCTCCCGCAGCCTTCTGTTCGCGGCGGTCGCAGCCGCCGGTTTCGCCCCGTTCGCCATGCTGACGACTCCCTGGCTGAGCGTCTCCTGGGCGCTGGCCCTGTATGCCCTGGCATGCGGCCCACTCTATTTGAGCGGTCTGGGCTCGAGCCGCCGACGCGGCGTCCGCTCGGCGCTGCTCGCCGCGGTGTTGGGTGGGGTGGCCCTGCTGGTCGCGGGCTCGCCCCGCGAGGCAATCGTGCTAGCCGCCGTCATTGCCGGCCTTGTGCGCAGCGGAGTGGTCTACCACCGGCCGCTCGCTCGCGCTGCGCTCATCGAGGCCGGACTACTCGGTGTGGGCCTTGGCGTCGCGCAGCTACTGATCGCGTCTTCGACCCTGTCGATCGTGCTCGCCATCTGGGGTTTCTTCCTGGTCCAGAGCGTCTTCTTCCTGGTTGGGGGCGCATGCAGGGAGCGGTCCACCCGCGGTGGCGATGCCTTCGAACGAGCTGTCGATCAAGTGAACGCGATCCTGCGAGACGCTTCCGTGTAACGGCCCACGAAGGCTCAGCGGGAGACGGGCACCAACTCGAGCACCGAAGTCTCACCGGGGACACCGATGCGAAGCGGGAAGCCGTAAAAGCCGGTGCCTCGGTGGACGTAGAGCCGGTTCGAGCCCCGCCCGAACAGGCCGTGATCGGGCCATTGCGAGCGTTGCAATACCGTCCAGTCGAGGCCGAGGCTGAGCAGCCCCAGCTGACCTCCGTGGGTGTGTCCAGAAAGCGTGAGATCCACGTCTCCGAGCGGGACTCCGCGAAATCCGAGGGGGTCGTGAAGCATCAGCAGGCGCATGTGATCGTCGCGCCTGGGAAAGCGTCGCATCAGCGTCTCGAGGTGCTCCTGGCGACCGCGCCGGACGTAATCGGCGCCGATCAGCTGCACCGGGCCGATAGGCGTCGTCGCGACGGCCTCGGCATCTACGAGCAGGGCGATGTCGTTGCTCGCAAGCGCGGAGCGAACTTCATCCGGGGCCTCGTGATCGTGGTTGCCGAAGATCGCGTAGCAGCGAGAGGCCACCGAGCGAAGCGGTTCGAGAGCCTGCGCGAGGGCACCGGGTGTGCCCTGCCCTTCCATGGTCAGAAAATCGCCGGTCAGCAGCACGAGGTCCGGGTCGTGTTCGAGCAGCGATTCGAGCGTCCGACGCAGCCCAACCACCGACTGCCAGGGGCCCAGATGGGGGTCCGAGATCTGAACGATGCGCAGGCCCGGGCGTTCGAGTGCGGGCGGCTCGCGGCGGTAGCGCTCCACCGGAACCCGCTCGACTTCTTCGGGACCGTCGGTTGCCAGGGGGATCCGCACCCACTCCGCCGAGGAGCGGACGGACGTCACGAGCGACGCGGTGGCAAGCGCGAAGGGCGCGAGGTCGAGCCATTGAAGCCAGCTCAGAACTTGCGTCCAACCCGCGGCGTCCACGCCCAAACGAAGTGGCAACAGCAACAGCTGCCACGGCCCCGCCAGAAAACCGGCGGCCAGGAACGCCTGACCGGGTGCGCTCACCAGGAATCGAAAGCCCACCGGTCTCAGCCTCGCCTGCACGAGCAGCGCCAGATGCACACCCGCCGCGCAGGCCCCATAAGTCCAGATGCCGGTGATCCAGGGGCGGAATGCCTCGCTGGCCCAGCTCGTGAGGCGCGCCTCCGTCACCAGTGCTCCAGTGAAAGAGAAGACCAACACGATGGAGCCGTAGATGGCGAAGCTGCGTCCGCGAGCGAGGCGCGCATAGAGTGGAACGGCGAGGACGGTGATCAACGCCAGGCCGCGGAGCAACCAGCTCGCCCAATCCGGTCCAGTCCACTCGGCGGGCATATGGCGAGAACATACAGATCCACCCTTGCGGTTTGCGTGCGGCGGCCCCGTCACCACCCGAAGCCGCACCACGCGGGGTCGAGCGCCAGAGGGTGAGCCCCGGGGGGAGGCTCCCTCGTGCTCGCTGAGCGCCTCAGTCGGCCTGGGCTGGGCTGTCCGCTCTCGATTCAAACTGCCACGCAAAATCGCCGAGTGTGAAGTGGTTCATTGAGTCAACGAGCGCATCCACCGTAAAGTGAGTAAAACGGAGGAAATCAATGCCCGTGGAACGCGCAGAACGACTCAGCGAAGCCGCTTTCGCAGCCCGAACCCTCGTCATCGTGGCATTGGTGATCGCGGTCGCGCAGCTCTTCAGCCGCGACGCCGTCAGCGCCGACAGCGCCGGCGTAACCGACCTGACCATGGCAACACCCGACGCCATTGAGTCGGTCGACATCGTCTCGGCGCTGGCGCCTTCCCGGGGAACCCGCATCGAGGCGGGCGCACCGCCCACCGTGCGTCTTCCGATCCTCTTCGAGTTCAACTCGGCCAACCTCCAGAACGAGGGCGAGCAGCTGCTCGAGAAGCTCGGCGTGGCACTGAATACCACGGAGCTCGAGGGTTTCCGGTTCTCCGTCGAAGGCCACACGGACAGCGTAGGATCGGACAGCTACAACGATCAGCTCTCCGAACGGCGAGCCAGCGCCGTCCGCCAATACCTGCAAGAAAACGGAGTGGCCGACGACCGGCTGGAGGCGAACGGCATGGGCGAGGCGAACCCGGTCGCGGCCAACGAGACCAGCGAGGGCCGTCAACGCAACCGACGGGTCGAGATCATCAACCTCGGCAGCGACAGCTGAAGAACCCCTTTCGAAACAAGGCTCAGTGAAACAGAGATCGCCGGATGGTGATTCTGTCGGTGATCGTGCTCTGCGGGCGATCTCTCGCGCCTAGAGTCGATATGAGGAGCAGCCCAGCATCCGTTGGCTGAGGTTGCGATAGCCTCCTTTCCCGATGTTCGACCGCGTCCGGCGAGGAGTGGCGCTGCTGCGACGCAACGAGCGTCTCGCCGTGATCCTGGTGTCGACCGTGTCCGTCATGGCGGGTCAGGGCGTGATGGCGCCGGTGCTGCCGCTATTCGCCGGAAGCTTCGGCGTGGGCGTTGCGGCAATCGGGCTGACGTTGTCGATCTTCGCCTTCGCGCGGCTGCTGCTCAATGTTCCGCTCGGCATCCTTTCGGATCGTTACGGCCGCAGGCTGCTGTTGGTGGGCGGCCCCCTCGTCAGCGCAATCGGAACGCTCGGCTCCGGCTTCGCTCAGAATCTGGGGCAACTCCTCGCCTGGCGCTTCGTCGCCGGTGCGGGCTCGGCGATGTACATGACCGGGGCACAGGTTTACCTGCTCGACATCTCTACGGCCGCGACGAGAGCTCGGGTCATCGGCACCAACCAGGGAGCACTCCTGTTCGGCGTCTCGATCGGTCCGGCGATCGGCGGCCTACTCGCCGAAGGCTTTGGCTTTCGAGTTCCCTTTTTCGTTGTCGGGGCCGCCTCCTTGACCACGTCGATCTACGCATTTATGCGTCTACCGGAAACCCGTCAGCTGGCTTCGGACAACACACCATCGCATTCCCATGCCCGGAGCCCCGAGGCCGGCCCTCGGCCCGCCTGGCTTCAGCTTCTCGCTTCGCGCGATTTTCTGGCGGTCTCGACCGTGACCGCGGCGATTTTTTTCACGCGTGCAGGAGCGCGCATGACCCTCGTTCCCCTCCTCGCAGCCGGCGTGTTCGACTACTCGGCGGGTGACCTCGGTGCCCTGTTCGCAGTGATGGCCGTGATCAATCTGGCCGGTATCGCACCCGCTGCGTGGCTGGCCGACCGACTGGGTCGGAAGTGGGCGATCGTTCCGAGCGGAGCGCTGGTTGCTGCAGCGCTGGTCTGGATGGCGGGGGCCGGTGGCGGCACCCACTTTTTTGCCGCGGCCCTGCTGCTCGCGGCCGGCTCCGCTCTAATCGGTCCGGCACCCGCCGCCTTCGTCGCGGACATCACCCCTCCCGAGCTCCGCGGCATTGCGATGGGCATGTATCGGACCGCTGGCGACGCCGGATTCTTCTTGGGGCCCATCGCGCTCGGCGCGCTGGCCGACGCCACCTCGATTCCGTGGGCGCTGTCCGCCAATGCGCTGATCTTCCTGGCTGCCACGAGCAGCTTCGGCATCGCGGCCCGCGAACGCCGCGCGTGAGCGGACGTCTCCGAGACCCCGCGCGATCGGATGTCGGAACTCGGGGTGGGACGGCGAGTACGCCGTCCCACCCCGCGTGGCTACTGCTCCGGATGCAGCTCCACCCGGCGGTTGAGCTGCCGGCCATCGTCGGTCTCATTGCTGGCGACCGGATTCGACTCGCCGAAGCTACGCGCGCTGAGCCGGCTCCCGCCGAGGCCCTTGCTGACGAAGTAGCTCCTCACGGTGTCGGCGCGGCGTTGACCGAGAGCCTGGTTGTACTCATCGGAGCCCAACGCATCCGTATGCCCTTCAATCCGCACGGGGATGTTCGGGCAGCGGGAGAGTTCCTCGATCGCAACGTCGAGAATCACGAAGCTGGAACCCGTGAGCTCCGCGCGATCGAAGGCGAACGCGACGCCGCGCAGCACAATCCGACCCGCACAGGCGTCGGGCGCCTCGGGAGGAGCTTCTCCTGCGAAAACGTCGTGCGTGAACGCCATCAAGTTCTCCGGCCCCCAGACATCGGCCAGCGCGCGCGTGCTCCCGCAGCTGGTGAGCGCTGCCAGCGCCGCCAGAAAACGAGCACCATCGGCGTCATCGCCAACCCACACAGTGTGGATGCAGACGTCTCCCGCATAGGAATCCACGACCCACTTAGCGGCTCCCATGGCGGCCGACTCGTCTTGGGGTATGCCGTCGGAGAAGATCACGAGCGCCGCAACACCGCTCTTGGCTACGAGTGCATTTTGCACCTCGGCGAACACCTCGTGAAAGGGAGTGGTTCCTCCGTAACCGTGAATGTCGCCCAAGATCCGCAGACTGTTCGCGGTGCTTCCGAGAGCGCCCCGGTCGAAGGGGGCGAGAGCCGAGACGATGCGCTCCTCACCGCCGAAGCCGATCAGGCTGGCGTCGTAGCCACCGGGGAACTTTGCCCTTGTATTGGCTTCGGGCATCGCCTTCACGAACGATTGCGTCAGGGCCTTGGCGAACGGAAAGGTCTGGTTCTGGTACATCGTGCCGGAAGAGTCGGTAACGACCACTGCCTGACTCGGCACTCTCCACTCGTTGGCAGCGAACTGCAGGGGGCTAACTGCGCGCGGTTCCTGCGAGGAAAGAGTCTTGGCCGTGCAGCCTGCCGCGAGAATGGCAAGCGACAGCGCGAACACGATCTTGAGCCGCATGGTGTGACCTCCGTGGTGCGAAAAGGCCGACCCGCTTCGAATCGGCGAACTGGTGAACCGTAAGGGGTGGAGCTGCCCAAAGCAATGACATTTTGAGATACAAGGCCGATTTCATTAGACAAATCAACCTCGGCCCTCCGTCGGGAACTGGCCGACACCGGGCTGGGGAACTGTGGTAGCTTCACCCTGCCATCTCAAGGGGGGAAAGCCAATGTTGAGAGCATTTTTCGCGGTTTCGCTCATGGCCATGTTGGCCTGCGGAGCTGATCAGTCTGACCCTGGCACCACTGGAAGCGATAGCGACACGCCGCCCGTTTCGGCTGTGGGCTCTGCTGCAGACACCATCGAAGTCGACGAGATCGAAGTCGAGGCGATCGAGATCGAAACTGCACCCCAGGTGAGTTCCTGTCTGGGACTCGTGACGAGCGGTGCCTTCGCAGAGGCAGTTCCTGTCTGCCTCGAAGCGGCGGCAATCGATCCCGAGAATGCCGAGGTTCAAGCCGCCTTGGCCAAGGCGCAGGCCCAGGCAGCGCTGGACGGCGCAGCCGGTTCGGCGAGCGCAGCAGCGGAGAGCCAGGCAGCCGATGCGACGGACGCTGCCTCGGGCGCAGCGGCAGACGCGCTAGGCGGCCTCGGCGACTGAGCGGCACCGGGACGCGCCCGGAGTTGCAGCGATTGATCAGCCAGTGCGCGTGGCAACTGCCACGCGCACTGTGCCCGCTGCGTCAGCTGCCGAACGCGCCGCGTAGCAGCTCTTCCCACGGAACTTCGCGGTAACCGAGAATCAGTACGAAAGTCAGGAGATAAAGCGCGCGGATTCCGCGTTGCGCGACGCCACATTGGGCGACGCCCATCGCGATCAGCAGCCAACCGAAGCCATCGACGGTGGCGACCGCGTAGGTGGTGGCGCAGAAGCAGATCAGCAGCGCGTGACGCACGCGTGCGAGCCAGCCCCCGCCCCACCACAGGAAGGCGGCCGCCAGGCCGAACTCGACCGCTGCGGTCCAGATCGTGATGGCATCCGCCACAGTGGCGAAGCGCTCAGCGAGCGGCGGGCCGGGCTCCACCTCGAACGGCGGGGCATCGAGGTGGCGGTCAAGCGATGCGCGCTGGGCGTCGAGTTCCTCGACCGATAGACCACTGGACAGCAAGGTCCAATCTGCGAAGCGCGGATCCTGCAGCATCGTCACTCGCAGGAAGGTCCCGTCGAGAAAATCCGGCGAGAGCGCGATCTTCCAGAGCGACGCAAGAGCGAAGACGAGCCCGATCAGCAGCCGACCGTTCAACGCCAGACACGCCCGCGTGTCGCTCACCACCAGCGAGATTGCGACGGCCAGGCACCAGTAGCAGATCAGGTAGGCGTGATTGTCTGCCAGCGGCCAATCGAAAACGACGCGTGCCGCAGTGAGGGCCGTCAACGTGAACCACAGCGCGGGGCGGCGGTGCCAGCCCGGCACCAGCAGCGCTGCCCCGGCGAGTACGAGCAGCGCGGGACGGATCGCCCAGGCACCGATCGGCCGCAGCAGCAGGTCCAGCAGGGTGAGCCGCAGTGCGAGATCGATGGAGTCGATCCGGTGAAGCGAGGCCAGCCGCTCAGCGGACCAGCGTTGCAACCGCTCGATCACTGCAGTGGAATCTGAAGGGCGCGGTGGATTCGGGCGATCGGAGTCAGCCCGATTGGATCGAATTCGGTTCGCCAGACCTGGACGCGAACGGCGCTGGCGGGGCCGTGGTCTGGAGTCGGCAGCTCGGCGAGCTGCCGACCCAGGGCAGTGAGTCTGGCGTCGCTGGGCAGGGTGAGGGCTCGGCGCTCCGCGTCCTTCAATCCGGCGGGCACGGCCACTTCGCGCTCGAGGCCGCTGCGAATCACGAAGGCGTGTAGATGACGGGTCGCACCGGCGTCCGTGGTCGAGAACATGCCGAAGCCGCCGCCTGACCACGGAGACAGCCCGGAGCTACGGGTGAGGACGAGCTGGTTGGCCGCGACCACCACCAGCAGGAGGGGTGGCAGGAAATGCAGCCACCGCTGCCATCCTCGCCCCCCGTTGGCCGAGCCGTCCGCGGCCAGGCGCCGGTCCGATCGACGACCGGACCCCGCGCTGGGCTCATCCGTCAATAGCCCGCTGGAGCGTTGACCACCACGTAGGTCGTGCTGCCCCCCATGTAGCGACGGTTGTACCAGGTGGGTCCGCATTGGTAGTAGCTCACGGACCCGACGACGACCGTCGTCGTCTGGCAGCTCATTGCGCTGAACGTCGCCATTGTCAGAGACGCCCCTACGGCGTACTTCCAACGGTCCTCGTAGAACTCCGAGGACGAGTAGTGATGACTCTCGTAGTGTTCGTGAATCTCCGAGTGCACGCCCTGGCGGTACTCCTGGCGGTCGTCGAGGCGATCCTGGCGTCCGTCCTGGCGGTCGCCTTGGTTGTCCTGGCGACCATCCTGGCGGTCACCCCGGCCGTCCTGGCGGTCGCCCTGGTTGTCTTGGCGACCACCCTGGCGGTCACCCCGGCCGTCCTGGCGGGTGCCGCGGTTGTCCGTGGCCCCAGCCTGGCGGTCGCCGCGGTTGCCCTGGCGATTCTGGGCGCTACTCCCTCCGAGGCCCCGGCTGCTGCCACCGCCTCCGAAGCTGCCGGTGCTGCGGCTCGGTGAACGACTGCGCGACGAACCACCCCCTCTACCAAACGAGCCGCCCCCCCTTCCAAAGGAGCCACCGCCAGCCGGACCGCTGCGCGAGATGTTCCCACGTCCACCACCTCCACGGCCGCCGCCGCCGCGACCACCGCCACCGCGTCCGCGAGCCGCGGCGTCGAGCGCCAGCAGGCCGAGGGCCAGCAGGATTCCCATCCACGCAATCCGTCGAAGCTGCCTTCGCGACATTACTCGCCCTCCCCGACCTGCGGCTGATCCTCGGCGGCAGCCGCGACTGCCACGGCAATCGGCATCAACTCTGCCCCCTCCGGTGGGGTGTACTCGAACAGGCTGTCCGGTGTCTCGGGCGAGAGGTTCCAGGCGACGAAGTGGGCCCAGAACTGCGGGCTACCCTCCGCGTTCTTGTAGGTGATGACGAGTCGAACCGGCAGGGGCCGATCGCCGTCTTCGACCCACAATTGAGCGTCGACTTCATTGCTGCTGAACGCGATGTGTACACATTCGTGCTTGCCGATCTTCGCGGATCCAACCACGAAGCCCGAATCGGCGTTTTCGGCGGCCTCCGTGTAGAAGTCGCTGTACATGAAATCGGCAAGTGGAGCCGGCGTTCCCAGATCGTCGATCAGGTAGTCGAGGGCCGCGTCGAGCGTCCCCGGCTTCGAGACTGACACGTAGGCGTTGTCGTCGGCGAGATCGACCGAGATAGTCTGGCCATCGAAGAAGAGAGTCCTCACGTCGCCGTCGCGAGACTGGGACTCTACCCACGCGCGGTCGGGCCTTCGAACGGTGACCTTGCGGCTGCTGCCAAACTCGAGCTTCTGGCCGGTGGACTGGAGCACGTCGAAACCCATCACCGCATCGAACTGAAAGCTCGGCTTCGAAGCCAGAAAATCCGACGCGAGTTTCAGCTCGGCGAGCGCTTCTTTCAAATCCTCCGCCGCTGCTTCGGCCTTGCCTTTGGCGCGGTCAGCTTCACTCGGGTCGTCGGCGGCGAACGCTGCGGAGCCCGTGCACAGAAGCATGAGTGTTGCTCCGACGGCGCAACTTGCCGCACAGCCTCGGATCGATTGGATCATGCGATTCCCCCGGCTCATTCCGGCGCGTACGGTAGCATGCGGCACGCGGGTCGCTCTCCGACGGGAATGTGAGAGCGCGCGGGATTCCCTTTGTCAACTTCGACCTCCCCCACTCGCTTGGAGCGCGACGAGGCGCGCGATGAAGATCGCCACATAGAGCTGACCCACGACCGCTTCCACCGAGCAGAGGGTGCGCGCGATGGGGGAGAGCGGCGAGATGTCCCCGTAGCCCAGGGTCGTCAGGGTGATCACGCTGAAGTAGAAGAACGTGTTCAGCCCCTCGCCTCCATGGTCCTGCCCGAAAACGACACTCAGACTCTCCCCTTGCTGCTGATAGGACCCTGCTTGGGAGAACTCCACCAGCCCGTGGAGATAGGCGAAGCCTATGGCGAAGAGCAGGTAGACGTTGATCCCCCCGAGGATCGTATCGATCGAGATCCGGTGCTGTTTCACCAGCGCGAGCAAGACCAGGGTCGAAATGTAGAAGAGCAACGCGGCACCCAAGCTCATCCGCATCAGCATCGCGGACCGATCGCCGAACCAATCCACGTCCGTCTGTGAGCCGAGCGCGGGGGCCGCCAATGCGATCGCAATTCCGAGGTGCCAGCGGTTGTTGCTGGCCGCGTAGACACTCGCGACGAGCACGAAAGAGCTGCCGATGCGGAGGATCCACCGGCCGGCACCCTCGGGCCCGGTGAACGGAATGGCTAAGAGGAACAACACGAGCGCCGCGAGCAGAATCCCGAAGCGCCCGAACTCCCTCTCCTTAGACTCGTCGGCTCTCATGTTCCGATCCTACCTGGCTCTGGGGCGATGGCCCAGCGCCCGCCCGCCGAAAGCCGCGAGTAGGCGGACCAATCTCAGCGTCGAGCCCGGCGTCAATACTCAAGGCGAAGTCCGATGGCCAAGCGCCTCGACATTGTTTTTTGGCTCGCCGGCGCTGCGCAGGAGATACATTAGGGGCACCACATCCGGCAGTCCGACCCGTCGAACTCGCCCGAGGGGCTTCGGAATGCCTGCCCGAAACCGGGAAACGCGGAGCGCCCACGAACCGATGTCCAGCCCAACCGAGACACCCGCTCTAGTCGATCAGTATCGCGATCGGGTTCGCCCGGAGTGGATCGA
>CAXMOC010000280.1:0-2069 GCA_964194865.1 uncultured Opitutales bacterium
CCTACTTGGCGTGGTCCTGGGATCCTTCGCCGCCTTCCCAATCGGAATGAACTTCGGTCGAGGCGTGCCCCTGCTGAGCAACCCACTCGCACAGCCCGGCCTACAGGCTCAGCTGGTCGATGGCGTCAAGAGCAGCACGGATACCGCCCTGGAGGGCGCGAGAGCGACGATTCACCAAGCAACTCGCCCCGAGCCGAATGGCGCGGGTGAATCCTAGCCGCAGGGAAAAGCGGGCCGGCGAACCTCTGTTCCCGGAGATCCGCCGGCTTCGATTTTTCGATCGTCTCGGGCGCGATGCCGGCTCGGCAAAAGAACCGATCTAGGCTGCGTAGCTCCGCTTCGCCTGGATCTTCCCGTTCTTCGCCTTGATCTTGAGCACGCCACCAGCCCGCTTGGCCAGCATGCGACCCTTTCGCACCGCGACATCCTTCTTCCGGTGCATGCTCTCGGGACTCTTCTTGCCCTCCCGCTGGACCATCCAACCGTCCTTGGAGCTACGAACCACGAACGACTTCATCCGCATATCTTGCGTCCTCTCGGCTCCGCAAATGAGACATGGAGCCCATGGATACAATCGGCTCGCCGAAGGGCCCGCTGAAGAGCAGTGGTCTCCGAGAGGCAGCTCGGCGGAACCTCGTGCGCAGGGATCGGGCAACCCACGTGCAACGAGGCGCGGAAGCTCAACGCGGGCCGGCGTGTAGCTGGAATGCCGTTTGCAACCGCTTCGAACGATGGGAGGCCGGGACGAGGGCCCTCCCGCGGGGGAACAACCTCCCGATCGTGGAACCTTTCCTCGGAGATCTTCGGAGCGCTATATGACCCACGACGCTCGAGGAAGCACTTCTGTGGGTGCTGGAAATCGAGCGCTGAAGCCTCGACTCGAATACCGAATCGGTCGTAAGGGAGTCCCGAAGTGAAGCATATCGACGTCAACTGGGGCGCCAGCGAGAGCTGGACCGAAGACATGCAGGATCGCATGCGCTGGCTGCGCGCCAACGAGCCCGTCTACTGGAGCGAGCAGAGCCAGTTGTGGATCCTTTCCAAGTTCGAGGACATTTCGTTCGTCTCCAAGAATCCCCAGCTCTTCTGCTCCGGCAAGGGGATCCTCCCCGGCATCACCGTGCGCCAGGGGCTCATCGACGAGGACGCACCGCGGCACACGCAGCTGCGCCGGCTGATCAACGGTGGATTCACACCGCGCATGGTGGCAAAGCTCGAGGAAGCCTTCCGTGAGATCACGACGGGCGCGCTCGACGCGATCGCCTCGAAGGGGGAGTGTGACTTCGTCGACGACATCGCCGTACCCCTACCCCTCCTGTTGATTGCGGAGATGATCGGCATCGAGAAGCAGGACCGGCTCGACTTCCACCGCTGGTCCGACGCGATGATGGCGGCCCAGGGGAACTTCGAAGACCCGGAGATCATGGCGAAGGCCGGCGCCGCGTTTCTGGAGTACTCGTCGTACGTCGAGCGCATCATCGAGGACCGCCGCGCGAACCCTCGAGACGATCTGGTCAGCATCCTCACGGGTGCGAAGGACGCCGGCATGCTCGAAGAGTTCGACGTGGCCGCCACGCACGGAAACACGGACGAAGAGCAGGTCTCGGTGGCGAACGACGAGCTGATCATGCTTCTCGTGACGCTGATGGTCGCAGGCAACGAGACCACGCGAAACGCGCTCTCCGGCGCGATGGGGCTGTTGATCGAGCATCCGGACGCGCGGCAGAGATTGATCGACGAGCCCGCGTTGATTCCGGATGCCATCGAGGAGCTGCTTCGGCTGGTGAGCCCCGTCCGAAGCTTCGCGCGCACGGCCACCCGGGACGTCGAGATTCGGGGCCGAACCGTCGACGAAGGGCAGAAGGTCCTGATGGTCTACCCGTCGGGCAATCGCGACGAGGAAGTCTTCGATGCGCCGGATGAGCTGCGCCTGGATCGCAAGCCGCACCACCTGGCCTTCGGCATCGGCGCGCACTTCTGTCTCGGCGCGAACCTCGCGCGCATGGAGCTACGCGTCGCGCTCAGTGAGCTGCTGCGCCGTTTGCCCGACATGGAGTACAGCGGCGGGG
>CAXMOC010000281.1:0-5815 GCA_964194865.1 uncultured Opitutales bacterium
CGTGAAATCCTCGGTGACCATGACCCTTCTCGGATTGCCGGTATCGTCGGCGTCCACGCCCATTCCGCGCTTCGCGAAGGCTGACCACAACAGGCACTGATTGGCGCCTGCGTTGTTCACGACGTCGGCTTGAAGGATGGCGTCGCGCGCTTCGAGAAACGTAGGCTCACATCCGTGTAGCTTGAGGCCGTCCATCACCAACTGGAGCATGATGTTGTTCCCGCCGCTCCCGTTGTAGAGATCTGGATCGAAGCCGTGTGCGTTCCTCAGGTTCCAGTAGGCGTCCCAGATCGCCTGTGCCCAGACTTCACCCACCCCGTGTGGCTGGTTGGTACCATCGATGGCGGCGAAGGTCTGGGGGTTGGCGCCGAGGTCGGTGCTGTAGGGAAAGTTGCGAATGCCGGGGCCCTTCGGACCCTCCCCCAACGCGTAGCTGCCGATCGGGCGGATGTCGGTACCGCTACGGGAAGCCTTGTCGGTCAGTGCCAGAGCCCACCAGTCACCCCAACCCTCTCCCATCCCCCCGCTCTGGGCCAGGCTCAGGCAGCCGACGCTGGCCGGACCGCCACTCAGGCGGATGGAAACTCCGTGGCCGTACTCGTGGATGATGATGCCGTTGTCGAGATCGCCGTCGCGCTGAACCTGCGAGGAGAGGGTCGCGTTCACGCCACTTCCGAGCTGGGCCTTGATGCCATCTCCATGAGTCTGCCCGATGAACATCGACGGGATCGTAATGTTGGAATCGATTCCACCCATGGCGATCACTTCGTCGCCGACGTTGTTCACGATGATCGCCGCAATCGCACCAGCCCCCTGGGCGTTGGCCACCTTCTGGACGAAGGTGCAATCTCCACGGTCGATCAGCGCGATGTTTCCGGCGATTGCCACAGCGTTCGTCAGCGGGGAGCAGCCGTCGGTTGTGCTGAAGAGGGCCGGATCGGCGGGGTCGAGAGCCTGGACGACATTCCCCGTGACCCCACCCACCGTGAGGGGCGAACCGAACTCGGCCTCGCCGCCCCCGATCGACTCCGCGATGGCTGCCGGCGAGTGGATGGCCACTCCGGGAAACTGGAACAGGAACATCTGCATACGCGACGAGAAGCCGTCGGGCGCACGGCTGAAGTTGGCGTTGTCGAACCCCGAGCCGTCCTGGGCGTCGGCCAACACCGGATCTCCAGATGCACCGCCGGCGCCGTAGTTGTTCGCCTGGTAGTTCCCACTCACCTCGTCGAATCCGTACTGATAGTGGATGTCGTGCAGGATGTTGTTCCAGTGAAACAGATTCGTGATCGCTGCCGACTGGGACGACGCGGGTGGTTGAGTCAGATCGAGGGCGAAATCGAAAACCAGACCGGCTCCGCCATCGGGCCGGAATCCAGCCGAGTTGTCTGCGTTGGCGTCCTCTTGAGCCCAGACGTTGTTGCCGCGAGTATCCGTAAACTCGCCCCCCGCGGCGCCGTTGTTGTCGTGCCACCCATACTGGGAGGCAATCGCGTCCGCCGGGTCCACCTCGAGCGAGTGCGGGCCTTCGTCCGGGTTCTCCAGCGGCACTGGAAACGCCCGGTAGCTGTCCCGGAGAATCCAATCGGTCTTGGAGAGCACGGCCCCCGTGACCGCATCGACGTTCAGGTTCCACCAGTGCTGCTGATCGAGCTGACGCACGAATAGGTTCCACACCAGCCGCAGGGCTCCTGTTCCGTCGGTGTGATACATGAGCTTCACTGGAATTGGATCCATCGAGATGCCGCCGTCGCTGAGCAGGACCTCCCGCGCGGGTCCTCCCATCACCGCCTGCGTCGCAAGCGGCGTCGTGACCGACAGACCGAGCTCGCCGGCCGCAGCCTCCACGGCCTGAATCGGGGACAGCACCGGCGCCCGTGTGTTCGCCGCCAAGGCCAGCCCCGGGACAAATCGATTGTGCAGGCTGAAGATCCGCCCGTCTGAGGTGATGCTGGCGTTCAGGTAACCGCCGATGACTTCGATGCCCGCCAGCTGTTGGCTCAGGTAGATGTGGCTGACCCCGTTGTGCTGGGTCGTGTAGCGGTTCGTGACCTTCACATCCTCGAGGTCGGATTGCTGGAGTCCGAGAGCGGTGCGGTTCCCTCGAACGTAGTCCTGCACCCGGTCCAACGCGTCGCCGGGTCCGGGTGCGGTCAGAAAGCCCGGTGCGCGGCGTGGCCCCTGGGTCGGCTGCCCCTGTGCCATCACGATCTGCGGGAACGCCGCGAAGAATAGAGTGAACAACAGCGCGACAATCGGTGAAAACGTCGATGACCGTCGCATGTTCTTGTGTCACGACCTCTTGCGGCGCAGGGTAGGTGCAAAGCTCTCGGATGGCCCGGCCCGGTGCCTCGCCTCGGCGGCACGCGCCCTTACTGTCCGGCGGTCCACCGCGATAGATGGCCCCCGCTAGCGCTTCAACCTGCCGCGGCGTACCGCGCTGCATTTATCGGCCGATTCGCGCAGCGGCTGTAATCCAACAGCTCTACTGGATCGACACGCGCTTCTCCTCGCCTAGCGAATGAGCTTCGACAACCCCCGTATCCCCGTAGGTTCGGTTTCTGCCTCCGGGGTGCCGGGCGCGCCGTGGACTGAGCCTTCGTCTGGCCACGGAATTCGGGACCCGTGACCGCATTTGTCACACACGCCGCGTAGGCTCTTCGATCGAGGTGCCTCGGATGGTGGCTTCGCGGGTAGCGGTCGATCTTGCCAACATTGGCGACACCGAGAAGCGTCTTTCGAAGTTGGCGCGGGCGGGGGCGCCGCTGCGGCGGGTGGTCGCGGAGCTGGCGGCGCGCTTGGTCGAGAAGCAGGGATGGAGCCGGCTCGGGTTCGCGCGGCTTGGCGATTACGCGCGCGAGCGGCTCGGGCTCTCGGCTCGCTCTGTGCAGGAGTTCGCTCGAGTCGGCGCGCGCCTTCGGGGGCTTCCGGCGCTGGAGGGGGCGCTTGTGTCCGGGCGGCTGCCCTGGAGCAAGGTTCGCCTGCTCGCAAGATTCGTGGGTACGGACGACGTGGGGGCCTGGATCGTTTGCGCCACCGGGCTGAATGTGCGGCAGCTCGAGAAGGAGTTGCGCGCTGCGGACCGGAGGTCACTGGAGGCCGGGACGCTTGGGCGCGATGATGGTGGCTCCGAAGCGCCCCCTCGGGCTGCGTTTTCTTCTCAGGAAGATTCGGATCGCGAGCCAACCCGCTGGGTTCGACTTCGCGTCCCGGCCCCCCCTGGCCTTCAAGTGGCAGCGGGTGCGGAAGTACGCAGAGAAAGTCGAAGGGCAACCGCTTTCTGTCGGCGATGTTCTCGAACGGGTAACTGCGGAAGTTCTCTCCGCGCTGCCGGTCGAGCTCGCCTTGGAAAATGGCGACATGCTGGGCGTGTTGGACGCTCCCTACCCCCGTGAGCCGATCGAGCAAGCGGCGGCAAATGTGTGCGCGACCCATGCCTTCGAATCGACGCATGCGGGTGAGGTCGCAGACGACGCCGCGCTCCCTGCCTTCCTGGCTCCGCTGTTGGAGAACCTCGACACCGCCGACCCCTTCGAGCTCGATGCCCGGCTGCGCCGGGCGGTTCGTCTGGAGCAACGCCTCGATTCACAGCTCGCCCCGCTCTTGCGCGACGTCACATCGAGCCAGTACGAGTGGAGGGAGCGCTACGCCACGCTCGAGGACTTCGCGCGCGATTGCCTCGGGATGTCCCCGCGAAAAGCGCGCGCGCTGCTGCAGGTCGAGCGTGTCGGGGAGGTCTGTCCGGAGCTGCGGGAGGCCTACCGCGACGGCGCCCTCTCCTGGGTCCAGGCGCAGATTCTGACGTCCGTGCTCTCTAGCGACGCCGAGGGAAATTGGCGCGGGTCGTGGGTTGCCTTCGCAGCGACGGTTACCGTGCGGCGCCTGACGGAGACAGTCGAGCGAGCGTGTCTGTGGCGCAAGGCGAACCCCGCCGCTTTCGAAGCGCACCGAGGCGACCCCTCGCACTTTGCGGAGCCCGACCCAGGCGAAGGTCGGGGCGAGCGGCAAACGTGTGCGCGACCCAGGGATGTGCTCGGAGGTGTCCGCCTGAGAATTGGTGCTCCCCAAGACGTGGCTCGCCTGTTCGACGCCGTGCTCTGCACGCTACGTCGCACCATTGAACGTGAAACCGGCCAGCTCGCCAGCGAGGCCGACGCGTTCGAAGCCATGCTCGACCACACGCTGGCCAGCTGGAAGGTCGACGACCGCTGGCTGCAAACCCGGATGAAGAAACGCCACTACGCGGTATTCGACCGCGACGACTGGCGCTGTGTGTTCCCCGGCTGCACATCGCGCCGCAACCTCCAAGCCCACCACATCGTCTTCCGCTCGGCCGGCGGCGGCAACGAGCTCCCGAACCTGACGACCCTGTGTGCGTTCCACCACCAACAGGGTGTCCACCAGGGCACGGTCACGGTCCGCGGCCAGGCACCCGATCGGCTCGAGTTCGAGCCCGGAACCCGCCGTGGCCAGCCACCCCTCGCGCGTTACGGGTCCGGAGACGTCACGGCCGCAACGTCTCCCAGATCCGGCGATATCCATCGTACCGGGCCTCATCGACGTCGCCCTGCTCTACTGCTGCTTTAACCGCGCAGTCGGGCTCGTGCAGGTGGCTGCAATCGGTGAATCGGCAGCCGGGCGCGTAGGCGTCGAACTCGTGGAAATAGCCTCGTAGTGCTGGGCGCGTGATCTCCCACAACCCGAACTCGCGAATGCCCGGAGTGTCGATGATGTGCGTGTCGTCGGGCAGCTCGTGGAGTGTCGACGCCGTCGTCGTGTGGCGTCCTTTGTGGGTCGATCCGACGGGCTGGGTGGCCAGCTCGAGCCCGGGATCGAGCGAGTTGAGCAGCGAGGATTTGCCAACGCCGCTCTGTCCGACGAAGACTGCCGTCTGACCCGCCAACAGGGCCCGAAGCTCGTCGAGCCCGCGGCCGTCGACGGTCGACGTCGAAACCACCGGCACGCCGAGGCGGACGAGCCCGGACAGCTGCGCGTACAAGTCGTCGAGCTCGGCTTCCTCCGCGAGCAGGTCCGTCTTCGTCAGCGCGACTGCGCCGTCGGCTCCGCCGTACTCCACCGCGATCAGGTATCGATCGAGAAGCCTCGGACGCAGTGGCGGATCGGCGACCGCCGCCACGATGACGACTACGTCGACGTTCGCGGCGATGACACGCTCACGATACTCACCACCGGGTCCCGAGTCGGGCCGCGAGAGCGCACTTCGCCGTGGAAGCACTTGCGCCACCGTGGCGGGCGCGGCGTCGTCACCGAACGCCACCTGAACGCGATCTCCAACGGCCAGCTCCGAGCGCTGGAACGCGGCGATCTCGGGCGGAAGCATGCACTCCTGCTCGGCGCCGTCCGCAAATCGCACGCGGCAGCCCGCCGAGGTCGCGGTCAGCACGACAGCTTCCTCGAGCACTTCCGGCGCAGCGAGGTCACTCGGCTGCGGGGCGGAGACCTCCTCGACGGCAAGCCGCTCCGCCCAGTCTTGTAGCGAGCCTTCCCCTCGGCGGCGGCGTTTCTGAATCCGGTCCGGCTGGTTGTCGCCGTCCCAGTCGTCCGCATCCGACCAATCGCGTCGGTGCTTCGGCCCGTGCTCGGGTTCGCGCGCCGCCTTGCGCATCTGCGCGGCGCGCTTGTAGAGCCGCCTTTTCTCTCCCTCATCCTTCTTCAGAATGAAGGACATGCGCTTCTTGTCTCGCTTGCTGGACGCCACGGGCATCCCTCCCGATCGAACGAACGGTGACAGAGAACGTTCGTCGCGGGACGGCCTACGCGCTCCGAACTGGGAGCGTGAGCCGTGGGGTCGAGC
>CAXMOC010000282.1:0-23230 GCA_964194865.1 uncultured Opitutales bacterium
GGTTGGCCATTCCCCTTCATGGAGATCTCGACGGCCTTCACGCTAGACGAGCCGATGTCGAGACCGACCATCGACGTCGCCCCAAAGCCGGTAAGCCCGAACTTCACGATTCATCGCCTCCATAAGACTGGGGATCCGTCAGGTGGAACGCTCCAACGCGCAAATCTTCTTGCTGCTGGAAGCGCCCGGAATGATCGGTGTGGTGCTCGGCCACTTCGCCCCCGAACACTTGATCTTTGTCCGAGATCTTGAGATCGAGCGCGAGCAGGATCTTTCGCTTGGTATCGAGACGGCATGCACGGCCGGCTTCGACGCGATCGATTGTGAGCGTAGACAGGCCAGCCTTGCGCGCGAGTTCGGCCTTGCTCAACATGCGCGACTCGCGAAACCGCTGAACGTTGTTGCTCGACACCTTCGCCTCCCCCCCTTGCCGGTTCCGGGCCAGATTGCAGGGCCTCCAGACTCGACGTTTCTGAGTATCGGCGTGCGGTTACGGGGACTTGAGAGAAGCGGCATCCGGCCCGTGGTGCTGCGGATCCCGACCTCGAACGCGTAGCTAACCGGCAATCAGGCGGGGCAGACCCGCAGGGCGTGACGGAACTCCGCTTTCCAGGTTCTCTCAGGGTCGGCCCGGAATCGTCCGATGATCACGCTATGTCCGATCGGATCCTGCTGATCGAGGCCGATCCCGAGGCCCGCAACGCCCAGCAAAACCTGCTGTCTGAAGAGGGCTACGAAGTCAGAGCCGCGGGCAATGCCCATGAAGCCCTCCGCGAGATCGAATCATCACCTCCCGATGTGATCGTCTGCGACGTGGGGATCTCGGGAATCGGTGAAGGCGATCTATTGCTCCAGCTGGCCAGGAGCGCCCGGCGCTCGACGATCATCGTGACCTCGACACAAGACGAGGAGCTGGCCACAGCAGATGCGATCGCGCGCGGTGCCTACGAGCGGATCGAGAAGCCCATCTCTCCATCCACTTTGCTGCTCAAGCTGCGAAACGCCTGTGAGCGGGGGAGACTACGCCGCGACAACCGATTGCTGCGCCGGGAGATAGCCCGATCGGTTGGCGAGCATCCGATCGTGGCCGCCTCGACCCCGATGATCGCGCTCCTCGAGCAGGTCGAGCGGGTTGCCCAGCGAGACTCGACGGTACTGCTATGCGGCGAGGCGGGTACCGGCAAGGAAGTCCTGGCGCGAGCCATTCATTCTCTATCGAGACGCCGGAATCGGAGTTTTCTCACGGCCAACTGCGCGGTCCGACCCGATCGACCGCTCGAAGCAGAGATCTTCGGAAGCCCCCCCGGGAGCGGCCACGGCGACCGAGCCGAGCGCGGCCTGATCCACGACGCAACGCGGGGCACCCTCTTCCTCGACGAGGTCGCAGCGCTGCCCCTCGAACTGCAGTCCAGACTGCTTTCGGTCCTCCAGAGCGAAGGATCGAAACGCCCTTCGCCGGTAGACGAACCGTCGCCCGAAGTGCGGATACTCGCCGCGACGGCGAAGGACCTCGAAGCCGAGGTTTCGAGCGGGCGATTCCTCGAAGAGCTGTACGAGGAGCTGAACGCCACCCGACTGGAGATCCCTCCCCTTCGAGAGCGCCGAAAGGACATTTCCCTTCTGGTCGACCACTTCTTGAACCGATACCGCCAGCTACTCGCCAAGCCGGTCCGACGGATCACTGACGATGCACTGGAGCGGCTGATCGCTCACGAGTGGAAGGGCAACGCCCGCGAGCTCGACAACGTAGTGGAACGGGCGGTCATTCTCGCGACCGGAGACTTCATTACCGCGTCCGAGCTACCGGTCCAGATCAGCCAGCCCGCCGAACCCGGCGAGGGCCCGGAAGAGAACCTGTGCCTCAAGCGCGCGCGCCGGCAACTCGAAGTCCAGCTGATCCGTCGCGCCCTGCGCGCCACGAACAGCAATCGGACGCACGCCGCCAAGCGCCTCGAAATCAGCCACCGAGCGCTGCTCTACAAGATCAAGGAGTATCGGATTCGGGACTGAGGGGTTTCAGTCTTCGCCGCGCCCGGAACCATCGAGACCGAGCTTCTCCAGCCGATAACGAAACGAGCGAAACGAAACCCCAACGAGCTGGGCCGCGTGCTTCTTCACGCCCCCGGTAGCGCGTAGGCTCTCCACCAGAAGCTCCTTCTCGTATTCGTTGACTGTCGCCTCGAGATCGATTCCCTCGCTCGGGATTCTCGGAGCGTCACTGGAAGCGTTGGGGTTCAGCACGGAAGGCGGAAGAGCGTCGCTGTCGATCACGCTTCCGCGGCTGAGCGCTACGGCCCGCTCGATGACGTTCTCGAGTTCACGAACGTTGCCGGGGAAGCGGTACTCCACGAGCTTCGCCATCGCCCCTTCGTCTACGTGAGTCACGGGTCGATCCAGCTCCGAGGCGTATTTCTCGATGAAGTGGGCGACCAGCAGGGGAATGTCCTCGCGGCGCTCGCGCAGCGCCGGCAGAGGAATCTCGATCACATTCAAGCGATAATAGAGGTCTTCGCGAAAACGTCCCGCCCTTACTTCGTCTTCCAGGCGCCGGTTGCTGGCCGCCACGATCCGGACATCAGCGCATACATCCCTCGTTCCGCCCACGTTTCGAAAGGTCTTCTCCTGGATGGCGCGCAGCAGCTTGACCTGGACCGGAAGCGTGAGCTCGCCCACTTCGTCCAAGAAGAGTGTCCCGCTGGCCGCAGACTCGAAGAGCCCCGCCTTGTTTTGCACGGCACCCGTGAAGGCGCCTTTGACATGGCCGAAAAGCTCTGACTCGAGCAGCGTCTCGGGAATGGCGGCGCAGTTCACGGCCACGAAGGGCTTTCCCCGGCGCGGGCCCGCGCGATGGATCGCCCGCGCGACAACCTCTTTGCCGGTGCCACTTTCCCCGCTGATCAGCACGTTCGCCTTGCTCTCGGCGACTTGCCCGACCAGATCGAGAACCTTCCGGATCGGCGCACTATTGCCAATGACCGTTCGATCGCGGCCACGGCTTTCCAGCTCACTGCGCAGCTTTCGATTCTCACTCGATAGAAGTTTCTTCTCCAGCGCCTTTTCGACCACGATTCGAAGCTCGTCGACCTTGAACGGCTTGGTGACGTAATCGTAGGCGCCCTCTTTCATCGCGCTGATCGCCGTCTCGGTGCTCGCGAACGCCGTGATCATGATGACGAGCGTCTCGGGCGAGACCTCGTAAGTCGCGCGGAGCAGCTCGAGACCCGATCCACCGGGCATCTGGATATCCGTGATGACGAGGTCCACGTCATCGGACTCGAGTTGCAGCAACGCAGTATCGAGATCCCCCGCAGTGATGACCTCGTAGCCCTCACTGCGAAAAAAGATCTCCAGGAACTCCTGCATGCTGCGCTCGTCATCGACGACGAGGATGCGGGCCTTCGCGCTCAAGTGGAAGCTCCCGCTGCCGGGAATCGAATCCGAAAAGTGGTACCCACGCCCAACTGGCTCTCCAATCGCACGGTTCCGCCGTGATCCTCGATGATTCGATGTACGGTGGCCAGCCCGAGGCCGGACCCGCTCGGCTTGGTGGTGAAGAAGGGATCGAAGATCCGATCCATCTGATCCGCTGGGATCCCGATGCCGTCGTCCGCGACGACGATCTCCAGCCAGCTCTCCTTCCCCTCCTCCTCCTGCGCTCTTCGGTCCCCTGGCTGGGCCTCTTGAGATTCCTTCTCATCGAGCAATCCTGCCGAGAGCCGCACGCGTCCTCCGTCCGGCATCGCCTGGGCAGCGTTGAGCACCAGGTTCCAGAGCACTTGCCGCAGCTGCGCGGCGTCCGCATGCACCACGAGACCCCCGGCGACCGACACGTCGGTCTCGATGGCGTCGGAACAGGCGGCGTCGAACATCTCCATCACGTCTCCCACGGCCGCCCTGAGGTCGATCGCCTCGACGCGTCTAGGCTCCGGGCGGGCGTATTGGAGAAAACCCGTGATCAGATGGTCGAGCCGATCGACCTCCCGCAGAACGATTTTCATCAACCTCTCGGGATCGCTGGGAGCAGACTCCGAGTTTCGGCCCGAATGCAACATCTCGATGGACCCCGAAATCGCGGCCAGCGGGTTCCGGATCTCATGGGCGATGCTCGCCGACAGCTCGCCGATTGCCGCCAGACGCTCGGATCTCCGAAGGTTCTGCTCCATCTCGACCACATCCGTGACGTCCTGAAAGATCACCACGTGGCCACCGGCCGTCGACTCCCCATCTCGGAGCGCGTAGGCGCCCACCCCCAGATGGCGCGTCCGCTCGCCTTGAACCGGATAGGACATTCGCGCGCGTGAGCGCAACACGCGTCCACCTTCGGTTGCGGCCACCACGAACTCGTGGATTCCCGGGAGCACCCCTTCGAGGCTCTTGCCGATCACTTCTTCGTGAGGGAGTTGCGTGATCCGTTCTGCCTCGGGATTGAACAAGGTAATCCGGCCCGCCTCGTTGGTGGTCAACAGGCCGCTCATCAAGCTCTCGACGGTTCGCTGATGCAGCGTCTGGAGACGACTGAGGTCGCTCGTGCGCTGCTTCAGTGCCTCTCCCGTCCGGCGCAGCTCCGCAGAGAGCAAGCTCGCGAGGCCCGCCACCAGGATCACGCCCCCGGCATTGACCACCCACATCCCCAGCAGCACCGGCGCCGGGTCTGGCGCTCCGATCGTGCGTGCGGGCAGCCAGCCGTGTTGTTCCGCAAGCAACACAATTCCATAGACGGCAGCGCTCGCTCCGGCACAGACCACGGCACCCGTTCGATCAAAGAGTACGGCGCCATAGACGGCCACCATCACGTAGAGAAAGCCGAAGGGCGAGTCGGACCCCCCCGAGAGGTGTACCAGCGCGCTGACCAACGCGATGTCCGTAGCGATGTTGATGGCGGCGAAGCGCTTCACGCGCGTCACGCGGCCCAGACAAAGGCCATAGACGATCGTGGCGACGAAAGCGAAGGCGACTGTTCCGTAGAAGCCCCGCCACTCTGCGGGGGTGTAGCTCCAACCGGCCGCTTCCAACGCGGCCGCGATTGCCAGGCAGAGAATCGAGAGCGCGAGGCGCGCCCCCATCAGCAGCAGCAATCTCTTCTCGAGATCGCCGGATACCTTCGAGGACCTCACCTCGAGCGCGTCATGTCGATCTGCCCTGCTCGCGGTCGAGCCCACAAGAGGGGCTTCAGCCGATGGTTTCCGCGATCTTGAAGATCGGCAGGTACATCGCGATCAAGAGAGCTCCGACTGTGCCGCCCAGGCCAACCATCATGACCGGCTCGAGCAGCGCCGTCAGCGCGTCCACGGCAGCGTCTACCTCGTCGTCATAGAAGTCCGCGATCTTCGACAACATCGACTCCATCGCGCCCGTCTCCTCACCGACTGCGATCATCTGCACGACCATCCCCGGAAACACTCCCGACTCGCCGAGAGGTTCAGCGATGGTTCGCCCCTCCGAAATCGCTATCCGTACGCTGTCGAGCGCCTCTTCGATGACCACATTCCCGGCCGTCTTCGAGACGATTTCCAGGCCATCCAGGATTGGCACACCGCTGGCGATCATCGTACCCAGCGTTCGCGTGAACCGAGCCACCGCGACCTTGCGAAGCAGCGACCCAAAAACCGGCGCTCTCAGGAACAACGCGTCCGTGGTTCGGCGAAATTTGTATGATCTCTTACGACCCTGCCCGAAGGCGACCGCGGCCAGGGCGATCCCCACCATGCATGGGCCGATCCACTCCTGCATGAAGTGACTGATGTTGACGACCACCTGGGTGGGGGCGGGAAGCTCACCGCCGAAGTCAGCGAACATCTTCTCGAAGGTCGGGATCACCTTGACCAACAACAGCACCACGACACCGATCGCAACCACCAGAACCGTTGTGGGATAGACCATCGCACCGCGCACTTTTCGCGCCAATGCATCGGCCTTCTCCAAGTACACGGCCAGCCGATTCAGGATGGTGTCGAGAATTCCCCCGATCTCGCCCGCCGCGACCAGATTGAAGTAGAGGGCGTCGAAGGCTTTCGGATGCTTGGAGAGCGCGTCCGCGAATGTCGAGCCCTGCTCGACATCCTCCCGCACCTCCTTGATGATCGCCTTGAAGGTCGGGTTCTCTTGCTGGTCACCAAGAATCTGCAGGCATTGAACCAACGGTAGGCCGGCGTCGATCATGGTGGCGAACTGGCGGGTGAAGATCACCAGCTCCTTGGTCTTGATCTTCTGTTTGAGGAAGACCAGGTACTCGCTGATGTCCTTGGATTTTGCCTTCACCGACACGGGAACCAGCATCTGCGTGCGAAGCTGCGCCATGACAGCGGCATCGCTCGCCGCTTCCATTTCGCCCTGCTTCACGGTCCCCTGCCGTGTTCTTCCCTTCCATTTGTACACGGGCATGGTTGGTCACCCCCTCCGGTGGCTGGCCTAGCTCTTCCGCTGCGGTCGACTTGCTTGGTTCGTGGCACCCTGCCCGATCATGTTGCGAAGCTCATCGTGGTCGGGGCTACGGCCGAGGCCGTCCTCGAGCGTGATCATTCTCCGCTGATGCAGTTTTGCGAGCGACTGATTCATCGTCTGCATCCCGGAACGCTCCTGCCCCACCTGCATGGCCGAGTAAATCTGGTGGACTTTGACCTCGCGAATCAGATTCCGGATCGCCGAGTTCGGAATCATGATCTCCAGCGCCATGGCGCGCCCCGGCCCATTGGCCCGGGGAATCAGCGCCTGACACATCACGCCTTCGAGAACGAACGAGAGTTGTGCTCGAATCTGGGCCTGCTGGTACGGAGGGAACACATCCACGATTCGATTGATGGTCTGCAGGGCCGAGTTCGTGTGAAGCGTGGCGAAACAGAGGTGGCCGGTCTCTGCCACCGTCAGCGCCGCCTCGATCGTCTCGAGATCGCGCATTTCACCGATCAGCACCACATCCGGGTCCTGCCGGAGAATGTATTTGAGCGCTCGTTTGAAGCTGTCGGTATCCGCACCTACCTCACGCTGGTTGACGATACAGCCCTTGTGGTGGTGGAGATACTCGATCGGGTCTTCGATCGTGACGATGTGTTCGTTGCGATCCTGGTTGATCTGATCGACGATCGTCGCGAGTGTGGTCGATTTTCCGGACCCAGTTGGACCGGTGACGAGAACGAGCCCGCGGGGCTTCGTGGCCAGCTCGGCAACGATCTTCGGTAGACCGAGCTCCTCGAAAGTGGAGATCTTGTAGGGAATGGCGCGGAAGGCGCCCGCGACGTTGCCGCGCTGGATGAATACGTTTGCACGGAATCGAGAGAGCTTCTGCACGCTGAACGACAGATCCAGCTCGTTGTTCTCCTCGAATCGATGCTTCTGGGCGTCGGTCAGCACCGAGTAACAAAGCTGCTTCGTCTCCGGCGGCGAGAGGGGCGGCATGCGCAGCGGATGCAGCTTTCCGTCGATGCGGAGCTGCGGAGCGGTACCCGTCGTGAGGTGCAAATCGCTCGCGCCCTTCTCGATCATCGCCTTCAACAGTTGATGCATGTTCGCCATGGCCAGCGCTCCTAGTGGTCTGCCGTCGAGACGCGCAGCACCTCGCCCAATGTCGTCATTCCCTCGCTCAGCTTGCTGAGCGCGCTCTGCCGTAAGGACTTCATTCCGAGCCGCATGGCTTCCCGTTTCAAATCGAGTGCGGAGGCTCCGTTCAGCACGAACTCCTTGAGTTCGTCGTGAAGGGGCATGACTTCGTACACCGCAAAACGACCCTTGAAGCCCGTCTCCGAGCAGTTGCGGCAGCCACGACCCTTGACCGGAACCACCGCTGCAGCCTCTTCCTCCGGGAGCCCCGCCGCCACCAGGGCCTCTGCTTCGACCTCGGTATCGTTCTCCCTGCACTCTTCGCAGACTCGCCGCGCAAGTCGCTGGGCGACGATGCAGTTGACGGAAGAGGCCACCAGGAAGGGTTCGATTCCCATATTGAGTAGCCGGTTCACGGTAGACGGGGCGTCATTGGTGTGTAGGGTCGAGAGAACCATGTGACCGGTCAGAGCAGCCTTGACGGCGATCTCCGCCGTCTCGAAGTCTCGAATCTCACCCACCATGATGATGTCCGGGTCCTGGCGCAAGAACGCACGTAGAGCCGCTGCGAAGTTCAGCCCGATCTCCTCGTGCATCTGGACCTGATTGATGCCAGGAAGATTGAATTCGACGGGGTCTTCCGCGGTCGAGAGGTTTTCCGAGGTCTGATTGAGCTCCGAGAGGGCGGAGTAGAGACTGGTGGTCTTGCCGGAACCGGTGGGCCCGGTGACGAGCACCATGCCATAGGGCTGATGGATCGCTGACTGGAAGTCGTCGAGCTGAGCTTGCTCGAAGCCCAGCTTCGTCATGTCGAGTTGGAGGTTGGACTTGTCGAGCAGACGAAGCACCGTCTTCTCACCGAATAGCGTGGGAAGAACGGAGACACGAAAATCCATCTCCTTGCCACGACCCAACTTCAGCTTGATCCGGCCGTCCTGAGGAAGCCTCCGCTCGGCAATGTCCATGGAGGCCATGATCTTGATGCGCGAGATGATCGCGTTCTTCAACTTCATCGGTGGCTTCATGATCTCGTAGAGGACACCGTCAATCCGGTAGCGAACGCGAAAGGACTTCTCGTAGGGTTCGACGTGGACATCCGACGCCTCTTTCTTGATGGCGTCGGTGAGCACCAGGTTGACGAGCTTGATGACCGGCGCGTCCTCGGACGCTTTGGCCAACTGATCGATGTCGATGTCCTCATCTTCAGCGATGAGATCGATGTCGGAGTCGTCGAAGTCGCCCATGACTTCTTCGAGCGACGTGGATTGGTCGTAGTACTTGTCGATCGCGCGCCGAATCGCCTCTTCGGCAGCTACGACGGGCTGAATGTTGTAGCCGGTGAGAAACTTGATGTCGTCGAGTGCGAAGATGTTGGAAGGATCGGAGGTCGCGAGGATCAGTGTCGACCCCGCGCGGTTGACCGGAATGACCGTGTGCTTGTTGGCCACGTCTTCTGGAACCAGCCGAATGACGGCCTGGTCGATTTCGAATTCCCCGAGGTCGATCGAAGGAACGCCGTATTGCTTCGCGACGAAGTCAGTGAGATCGTTCTCGTCCAGATAGCCGAGGCTCGTGATCTGAGCGCCTAGCCGCCGTCCCCCAGCGCGGGCTTCGGTCCGGGCATCCCGCAGCTGGTCCGCGGTGAGCAGGTTCTCTTTGACAAGAAGTTCGCCGAGCTTCTCGTTCACCGGCTGCGTTCCCTCCCTGATCCGCCTGATGCTTCCGAGTTCAGGGCATCGAAATCTGCGCCCGATGCGATCCCTTGCGCGCTTTCTTGCGCGTTGGAAATCGTTGAGAACCCGGTGGGTTATCGGCGGTCCGGGAGGGGACCTTTACTGGGAGGAGGAGCCTTCGCCCTCGTCGGGGGCCCGGTCGAGATCGCTCAGCGGGGTGTGGCCGCTTCGCAGCACCACGAACCCGAGCAGCGTGAGGGTGAGCCAGAAGACCCCGTGAACCACGGTCCCCAGGGCAACGGCCGTCTCCGACGACACGCCGAACGGCTCGAGAGCCAGCTTGCAAGCAGCGTGGTAGGTGCCGAAGAAGCCGGGGGCTGAGGGAATCGCCACCGCCATCCCGACCGCCGCGAGCATGATCCAAGCCGCTCTCAAGGTGTCGAAGGGAGAGCCGAGATCGATCCCGAGCGCCCAGAAACCCGCCAGCACGGGAATCGTGGAAGCAACCAGCCAGATGACGATGGAGTAGACGCCGATCCAGACCAGGTGGATTCCACCCCTCATCGCCCCGAGCCCCTCTCCGAATCGAGCCAGGGCCCCGGTGATGTAATCCCTGAACCGATCGGGAAACGGCGACAGCAGCCAGCCGGCCAGGCCGATCACCTTGGCGGGCGCCATCCGCAGAAAAATCAGGGCGGCCAGCGGCGCTACGGCCACGGGGATGAGCAACACGGCTCCGCGCGCCAGGAAACCATCCCCTCCCCCGCCCGAGAAACTGAGCACCAGGGCCGCGAGCGCGATGACGGTGACGATATCCACGACTCGCTCGAGAATCACGGTGCCGAAGATCGCCGCGGGCGGGGCTCCGGTCTCCCGGCTCAGATACCAGGCGCGGATGACCTCGCCCATTCGCAGCGGGAAGATATTGTTTGCCATGAAGCCGACCGAAACCGCCCGAAAGAGCGGCGGCCCGGCGATTGGCTGGATTGGATCCGTCAGGTGCCGCCAGCGCATGGCGCGGAGCTGAACCGCTGCCAGATAGGACGGCACGGACAGGCCCAGCAGCAGGGTCCAGTTGGTCCGCGCGATCGCCTGCCCGAGCAGTGCGAGGTCGACATCCCGGAATACCAGCCACATGAAGAAACACGTAATCGCGAGGCCCAGCCACACGCGAGGGTCACGAATCCGGCTCCTGCGTTTGGCGCCGGTACTGGGTAGCTGAGCGTTGCCGCCGACGGTCAGGGGAGCTCCAGGAGGCTACGGGCCTGGTCGACATCGGCAGCGATCTGTTCTCGCAGGGCGTCGACGCCGGTGAACTGCTGCTCGGGCCGCAGATGATCGGAGAATGAGAGCTCGATGCGTCGGCCGTAGAGGTCACCGTCGAACCCGATCAGGTGCGCTTCCGCTTGCAGCGAACCCCGGCCTTCGAAAGTGGGCCGGTAGCCCACGTTGCTCACGGTGGGGTACTCGTCGCCGCTAGCAGGGTCGCCTTCGTCCAAGAAGCGCAGTCGCCCCGCATACACACCCGCCGCCGGCAGAATTTCATTCTCGGGCTCGAGGTTCGCCGTTGGAAAACCCAGCGTACGTCCACGCCGCGCCCCCTCGATCACGCGCCCCCGAACCCTGTAGGGTCGGCCTAGCAGCTGCGCCGCGTCTTCGACGTGGGAATCCTCGAGCAGTTTGCGAATCCGCGTGGAGTTCACGTCCCTTCCACCCACCGTCACTTCCGGAATGATCGTCACCGAGAACCCGAGCCTCGGCCCGAGTTCGGTCAAGAGCCGCATCGACCCTTCGCGATCGCGCCCGAAGTGGAAATCGTAGCCTACGTAGACCTCCACCGGACGAATCCGCTCGTACAGGATGTTCTGGATGAATTCTTCGGCGGTCGTCCGAGCGAAATCGGCATCGAACTTCTCGACGACCAGCGCGTCGATCCCAGCCTGCTCGATGAGCTCGACCTTCTGCTCGATCGTCGTAAGCAAGCCCGGCGCCCGCGCCGGTCTCAAGATCTTGATTGGATGCGGCTCGAATGTATAGACCACCGCGTGACCATGGATCGCGCGAGCGCGAGTAACGACTGTGTCGATAATCGCGCGATGCCCGATGTGTAGCCCGTCGAAGTTTCCCACCGTGACAACTGGCTTGTGCAGCGATCGCTCGATCTCACCGCTACCCGCGAAATACTCCAATGCTAGACTCCGCCTATGCGCATTCTCTCGCGCTACTTCCTCGTTTCCTACCTGAACCTGTTCATCTTGATTCTCATCGGGTCGACGATCGCCATCGTGGTGATCGAGATGATGCTCAACTTCGACGACATCCTCGAGGACCGCGAGGGGGGCCGCAACATCGCAACCTACCTCTTCCTACGGGTGCCAGCCTATTATCTGCGTGACCTCTTCCCTGTCACATCCTTCGCCGCGGTGTTGTTCTGCCTGGGCCTTCCAGCGCGCGCCCACGAGATTACCGCGATCAAAAGTGGTGGCATCTCGCCTCGCCGGGTCGTCATCCCGGTTCTGGCCGCGGCAACGCTGCTCTCCGCTGTCGATCTACTGCTGAACGAGTCCGTGGTCCTCGCGGCCTCGCGGAAGTGGAACCGGCAGGGGAACTCGGCGGGAGAGATCACCTTTCGCCAGGGTTCGTTCTGGTACCACAGGGCCAATGCGATCTACAACATCCAGGAGGCCGACGAGGAGGACGGAACACTCGGCGGGGTGAGTGTATTCGAGCTCAACCCGCGGGGTAGGCTACTGCGCAGCATCCAGGCCGAACGCGTCGAGGTGCGAGACGGCACCTGGCGCTTCTTCGACGTGACCCAGCGGGTCTTCGATCCATCCCGCCCCGCGGCGCCCCCAAAAACCTCCCGGCTACGGGAGTGGGACCGGGTTGTCGCCACCGAGAAGGATCTGGAGATGCTCGAGGCGAGTGCGCGCACCCTCTCCCTGTTGAATCTGAATGACTACATCGAGGCCCAGAACCGGGAGGGTCGAGATACCACCCGCTACCAGGCCCTCTACCACTCGCGTCTGGCGGAACCCCTGACGGTTCTGATCTTTGCCCTGATCGCCATTCCGCTGGGATTGTCCGTCGAGAGCTCGCGAAGCCTCGCGACAGCGTCGCTCTACGGAGTCGTCGCTCTCGGAGTCTTCTACACCGCCCGAACCACGGCGGGCCTGTTCGCCACGGGTGGCTTCGCTTCAGCGATCATCAGCCCGTGGTTGATTCTGGTAGGTTTCGGCGGTTATGGGGTCTGGCAGCTGAACCGGATTTCGCGCTGAGCGCTTACTGCCGTCCGTCTTCAGCTCCGACTCCCGGGCTGCTGCCGTCGAAGAATTGGAAGAACTCCGATTTCGGGGAGAGCACGAGGGTGGTGCCTTCTCCGATCGTCTTTCGATAGGCCTCCAGGCTGCGAACGAAGGCGAAGAACTCGGGGTCTCGTCCGTAGGCTTCGGCATAGATCCGCGCCGCGGCGGCGTCCCCTTCCCCGCGAGCGACCTCAGCCTGGCCCTTGGCAACTGCGACGATCACGCGCGCGTCGCGATCTGCCTCGGCTCGAATCTTCCGAGCCTGCTCTTCTCCTTCGGCGCGATACTTGCGGGCCAATCGCTCGCGGTCCGTCTTCATGCGGGCGTAGACATTCTTCTCGATGCCGGGCGGAAGTTCGGTTCGGTTGATTCGCACGTCCTGGATTACGATCCCCGTCCCCGCGAACGATCGGGTCATGCTTTCGCGAATCTCCTGCATGATCTGGTTGCGTCGATCCGTGAGAACGTCCGTGAGCGTATTCCGACCGATGATCTCCCTGACCCCTGCCCTCACGACCCGGTCGATCTGCTTTTCCGCCTGGTTCATTCCCTTGGGAAACGACGAGAGGAATTCTTTGGGGTTCTCGATTCGCCACATCGCGTAGTTGTCCACCACGATGCGCTCCTGATCCTTGGTCTGGATCACGTCGGGCTGGGTGTTGAGATGGAGCAGACGCCGGTCGTAGGTCCTCGCCTCTTCGAGCAATGGAACTCGCAGCGACCATCCGGGCTCGGTGACCGCGCGGGGCGGGCCCACAGAGAGAATGACCTGCTGCGAACCTTCGGGGGTAATCACGATGGGGCCGATGCCGAGGTTTCCAGCGGCCACCAGAGCGGTGACCAGGACCCCCAATCCGAGCACTGCTAGCGAGATTTTCCTCACGGTGTGCCTCTCACCCTTCCGCCCATAGGAAGGTAGGGCAGGACCGTCGCGGTCCCGGGCTCGATGATGATCTTCTCGACCGAGGGCAACACCTCTTCCATCGTCTCGAGGTAGAGGCGTTTCTTCGTCACCTCGGGAGCCGCCTGATATTCGGTGACGAGCGCGGAAAAGCGCTGCGCCTCGCCCGCCGACTCCGCCACCTTCGCATCTCGATAGCCGTTGGCCGACTCGATCAGCTCCAAAGCCTCCGCCCGCGCCCGCGGCAAGAGCTCGTTCTCATAACCGTGGGCCTGGTTGACCGCCAAGCTGGCATCCTGCGCCGATGCGATCACATCGTCAAATGCCTCGCGAACGTCCTCTGGCGGCTGAACCTGCTGGAGCTCGATCTCCATCACATCGATGCCCATGTCGTAGGAATCGAGGATCTCCTGGAGGATCCGCTTGCTCTCCAGCTCGAGCTCGCCGCGCTGCTCGGTCAACACCCCGTCCACGGTCATCCTTCCCACGACCTCGCGAACCGCGGCCTGGGCCGCATCGCGAACCGTCGAAGTCAGTTGGGCCACCCGGTAGCGCGACTCGAAGGCATCGCTCACCCGGTACTGCGCCACGAAGTCCAGATTGACGATGCTGTTGTCACCCGTCTGCATGGTCGATTCGAGCTTCGCCTGTCGCTGGGCCTCCTCGTCGTCCCCGGAAGCGATTCCGAACTCCAGCCGTTTGATCTCGGAGACGTTGATGATGTCGACTGTCTCGAAGGGCGGTGGAAGACGCCAGCGCAAACCGGCCTGGTCCGCGGTGCGCTGGTATTTGCCCAGGCGCAAAACGATGGCCGCCTGGCCCGGCTCCAGCTGATAGAAACCCAGGTACGCCCAGCCCGCCAACGCGACGAACAACGCGAAGGTGACTGCGAATCGAACCAGCAGCCTACGAACCGACCGCTCGACTCGTGCATCGACCGAGCCGCCGTCCTCGTCTCCCATCGATCAGCTTTTGTCGCCCGGCTTGGCTTCCGCCGACACTTGAAGGTTTTCGTAGAAGGGGCGGAGGATGTCGATCGGAATCGGGAAAATCGTCGTCGAGCTGTTCTCGGTGGCGATTTCGGCCAGCGTCTGTAGATAGCGAAGCTGGAGTGCTGCGCCCTCGGAGGCGAGCACCCGTGCCGCATTCGCCAGCTGTCCGGCCGCCTGGAACTCGCCCTCCGCGTGGATCACCTTGGCGCGCTTCTCGCGTTCCGCTTCAGCCTGCTTCGCCATGGCTCGCTGCATGTCCGGCGGAAGGTCGATCTGCTTGACCTCGACTGCTCGAACCTTCACTCCCCAGGGCTCGGTCTGAAGGTCGATGATCTCCTGCAGCTTCTGGTTGATCGCGTCGCGCTCGGCGAGCAGCTCGTCGAGCTCGGCCTGGCCACAGACAGAGCGCAGCGTGGTCTGCGCCAGCTGAGAGGTTCCGTAGAGATAATTCTCCACCTGGATGACCGCTTTCTCGGGGTGGAGGACGCGGAAGTAGAGCACCGCATTCACCTTGACCGAGACGTTGTCGCGGGTGATCACCTCCTGGGAGGGAACATCCATCACGATCTCGCGCAGCCCGATACGAACCATCCGGTCCACCCCGGGAATGATCCACTTGAAGCCAGCCGTCTTCACTTCCACGTAGCGACCGAGGCGGAATATGACGCCTCGCTCGTACTCGGTGATGATGCGAACGCCGAATACGAACAACAGCGCCAGAAAAGCGGCAATCACCAGCAGCGTAAAAGGCATCAACCCCTCCAAGATTTACTTGCGTTGTGATGAGCCCCGGCTCAGCTAGCCGCCAGCGCGCGTGGTGCGCGGCTCAGGTGACACCCCGTGACGAGCCTGGAGTCTCCGGACGCACTCGGAGGCACAACCCCTCGACTGCGGTGACCTCGACACGCTCGCCTTCGCCGATCGGCTGTTCCGAGCGGGCCGTCCAGTACTCGCCGCGAACGAAGACCTTGCCCTCGGGAGACAGCGCCGATCGCGATTCGCCAATCATACCCAGCAACTCGTCTACGCCGGCCGTCTGATCCCGAAAAATGCTGCGGGCGACGATCGTCACGATCAACAGGACGACCAGCCCGAAGCCGGTCACCAAGGGGACGAGCACCGACCAGAACGACACCGTCAGGTCACTGACCTCCGGCATATCGAAGATCATGTTTCCGCCCAGGAGAAAACAAACGATTCCCAGAGTGAATAGCACGCCGAAGGAGGTGACGAATATCTCCGCGACGATCAGAGCCATCCCCACCAGCATGATCATCAGTCCAATCCAGGAAAACGGCAGGATCTGGAACGCAAAGGCAGCGAGCACCAGAAAAAATGCGCCGGTGATGCCCGGGAATAGCATGCCTGGCTGTTGAAATTCGATGTACAGCCCCAGCATCCCCGCCATCACCAGCAGAATCGCGATGTCGGGGCTGGCGAGGAAGTTGAAGAAGCGGGTCATGCCCGACATCTCGATCGTCCGGACGTCGACGTCGGCCAGATCGAGAATGACTTCCTCTCTCCCGACCCGAACCTCCATTCCGTCGAGCCGCTCGAACAGATCCGTGCGATCGGTCGCTACGAAATCGATCACGCCCAGCTCGAGCGCTTCATCCTGGGGAATCGCATCCGCTTCCCGCACCGCGCTCAGCGCCCATTCGACGTTTCGGTGCCGCTCCTTGGCGATCGACTCCATGAAGGCCATGGTCATCTTCTCGGCCTTCTCGGCCGCGACATCCGTGCGCTCGTTGTCCTCGTCTCGCGAACCGCCGGACCCCGACGCGCTGATCGGAGACGCCGCGCCAATGCTGGTGCCTGGCGCCATCACAGCGACATGGGCCGCGAGTGTGATGAACGTCCCGGCCGAGGCCGCCCAGGCACCGGCTGGAGAGACGTAGACGATGACGGGAATCTGGGCGCCGAGCATCGCCTGGATGATGTCCTTCGTAGACGAGAGCAATCCGCCGGGCGTGTCGAGTTCGATCAATAGCGCCTCGGCGCCGTCCGTTTCGCTCTGGAGAATTGCGTTCTGCAGATAATCCGAGGAGGCCGGGTTGATCGAGCCGTCGATGGTGATCACATTGACGTGGCCCGCATCCGCCCTCTCCGCCGGCCAAGCGATCAGCAGAGCGAGCAGTGCCGACCAGAGGGCAACAGGTCCGAGGGTTCGGGCGATCATTCGAGTTCGCCTCGCAACTTGGCAACCCGATCGAGCAATTGAGCGGCGACCTCGGGCTTGGGCAGCGACGCCAACTCTTCGATCTGACCGTCGGGCCACACGAAGACGACCGCGTTCGTATCGGAGTCGAAGCCCGACCCCTCGCGCCGAATGTCGTTGGCAACCAGCAGATCGCAGCCCTTACGCGCGAGCTTGCGGCGTGCAGATTCGATTACATCGTCGGCCTCGGCCGCGAAGCCCACGACGGTGCGATGGCCTTTGTCTCGGCAAATCTCGGCCAGGATGTCGGGAGTGCGTGCCAGCTCGAGCGTCAACCCCTCGCCCTCGCCCAGGTCCTCCTTCCTGATCTTCTGATCCGAGTAGGACGCGCTGCGGAAATCAGCGACGGCGGCCGCCATGACGACCACGCTGGCGGCCGAGAACTCGGACTGGATGGCGTCGCGCATCTCCAGCGCGGTCTGCACGTCCACGCGCCGGGTACCGGGCGGCGTGGGCAGCGCCGTCGGCGCGCTCACCAGAACGGTTTCGGCCCCTCGGCGCGCCGCCTCCGCAGCGATCGCAAAGCCCATCTTTCCAGAGGAGCGGTTGCCCAGGTAGCGAACGGCATCGATCGGCTCGCGTGTGCCGCCGGCGCTCACCAGCACCGTTTCGCCAGCGAAGTCTCCGGAGCCCAGCAGCAAGGCGGCTTGGGCGGCGATTTCTTCGGGCGGGGCCATGCGTCCAGCCCCTTCCCAACCGCAGGCGAGCTCTCCGACCTCCGGCCCCACCACGTGAACTCCCCGCTCGCAAAGAACCGCAAGGTTGCTGCGCGTCGCCGGGTGCTCCCACATGTTGACGTTCATCGCCGGCGCCACGAGCACCGGAGCGCGCGTTGCCAACAAGACTGCGGAGACCAGATCGTCCGCAAGACCACAGCTCATCCGGGCGAGAGTGTGGGCGGTGGCCGGCGCCAGGATCACGAGCTCCGCCCAATCCGCCAGCGAAATGTGATCGATCTCCCCTTCTTCGGAGGGATCGAAGAGCTCACTGCGAACCGGATGACCGCTCAGCGTCTGCAGCACCAGAGGGGAAACGAATTCGGTCGCTTCGCGGGTCATGGCGCAACGCACCACCGAACCAGCCCGGCGCAGGGCCCGGACCAATTCGGGAAGCTTGTACGCTGCGATTCCGCCGCTGACGGCGACCAGGACGCGTCGCTGTTCCATGGGCCAAGCCTTGGAAATTTCCTTTGTTGGTTGCGAGGTTACCGGAACCGACCGGAACCAACAAACGACTGGGATCGTCGCGCGTCGGGCGCCACGCGCACGCCGCCAAGCCTAGACCCTCAAACGGAAACTCCGCGTCTGGGCCTTGGGGTCAGCGGCGACTGAGCTTGTCCTTGAGCATCTTGGCGACTACCGGCGGCACGAACTCATCGATCGACTGGCCAAATCGCACGAGTTCCTTGAGCCGCGAGGAGCTCACGTAGAGGTACTCCTGACTAGACATCAGGAAAACGGTCTCGATCTCGGGATAGAGGTGCTTGTTCATCAGCGCCATCTCGAATTCGTACTCGAAGTCCGACATCGCTCGCACTCCGCGAATGATCACCTTCGCCCCGATTTCCTTGGCAAAGTCGACCGTCAAGGTATCGAAGGCGGTCACTTCGATGCGCGGCTCCTTGTCGAACACGCTCTCGAGCATCGCGACCCGCTCGTCCTTGCTGAAGCTGCCCTCCTTGGCGACGTTGTACGCAACCGCCACCACCAGCCGATCGAAGATCGCCAGGGCTCGGCCCACGATGTCGAGGTGACCATTGGTCAGCGGATCGAAGCTGGCGGGGAAGACCGCGACGGCTCCGTGCGGTTGCTCCTTCGGCATCGGATTCTCCTCGGCTAGTCGGTCTGTCCTGCAATAAAACGGGCCACGACGGTGTCGCCATAGCGCCTCTCGTCGAGCTCTGAAAGTCCGCTCACGCGTGGCGAAGGATGCCTTCTACTTCTCTCGAGTACCACTATCGCCCCCGGAGCAAGGATCTCTGAATCTACCAGGGCCTCGAGGGCGCGCGCGGGCTCGTCAGAGGCATAAGGCGGATCCAGCAACGCCAGATCGAAGCGCTCTCGGGCCCTCCCCAGGCGCGCGACTACCTGCGGCACGTCGCCCGCCATCACCCGGGAAACCGGATCGATCTCGAGTGTCGCCAGGTTCGCCCGCAGGACTGCCAATGTGTGCGCGGCCCGATCCACGAAGACCGCCGCCTCGGCTCCGCGCGAGATCGCCTCGATTCCCAGCGCTCCGCTGCCCGCATACAAGTCGAGGACCGAGGCGCCCTCGAGATCAGCGAGACGCCCGAACAGCGCCTCGCGAATCCGGGCGGAGGTCGGCCGGACTCCTTCCGCTGGAATCCGGATGCGTCGTCCCCGCAGGCGGCCTCCAGTTACGCGTAGACGAGCGGTCCTCACGCGCCCCCCCGAGACGTCACGGCGCATATGTAACGCGCTGTCCGGGCCCGGTTTGCGCGAAACACGCCGAGACGCCGTCCCACCTTCATCGACAACGCCCGTCCGTCTCGCGATGGCGAACCCAATCCGGGTCGGCTCTCGCGCGGATTGGGCCCAGTCCAGCGTGGAATTGATACACCTCAACCAACCCATCGACGCACAAAAGATGGTTCATCGATTCGCGCGCCTCACCATTGTGTCCGCAACTTTCCATTGCATCTATTTTGCACCTTCGCACACCTTGCTGAATCGCGACGTCGCCCCTACACTGCGCAGCCCGCAGGTGACGCGAAGGTGTTATGTGGCCTGCGATCGTGCACAATCCCGCGAGCTTTCCCCAGGCCTTTTTCGCATGCCCTTCTGCGCTAATCCGACGGAAAGAGAGTCAAGCCCCGCCCCCGCTGGCGGGCACTCGTAATCGCATCAATCTCAGGAGAATGAAGCATGGCAACAGCCGCAGTGGAACGTCTCAAGCGCAAGCTTCCCGAGAGGCTCGCCACAATTCGCGGAGACCGTTCACAGCGACAGTTCGCTCGCGATCTCGGCGTCTTCCAGCAAAACGTCAACCGCTACGAGAGTGGCACAACGCCCCACACCGACTTCCTGATCACGCTGGCGCTCAAGGAAAACATCTCCATCGACTGGCTCCTGCTGGGCAAGGGTAAGATTCGACGCAGTCGCTAGATCCTCCACACGCAATCGGATCCAACGCGAAGGGCCCGGCCATTCGGCTGGGCCCTTCTGCGTGGCTCTGCAGACCGCCTTGGAGTCGGCTTGCGGCAGTAGAAAAAGGGTAAAGAACTTCTCATTCGACTCTCGAGGTGCCTGGTCTGCGCCGCGAAGCTCGCGCGCAACTTGCCCTCGAAGACCGCGATTCTCCGCGCGCCGCCCCGGCCACACCAGCCCGGGGCACGCTTCTTGCTCATTTCCCGCTCGATTGGCAGCCGGACCGTTCCAGCGGCCACGGGGAGACAGCGTGCACCTGCTTGCATTCTTGACACTGATCCTGTCCGCCGCCGACCACTGGACCACCTACGTCTGCCTCCGGAGTCCAGTCTCCGGCTGGCAGGTAACCGAGGCCAATCCCATCTCGGAGTGGCTGTTCGGCTGGATCGGCCTCGTACCCGGGCTGCTCGTCGATAGCGCGATCACCTTGTTCGCAGTGGCCTTCCTGCTGACGACCCGCCGGCTGCCGGGCGCGTTGAAAGGGACCTTCTTCGCCGCGGTCGTCGTCTCCACAGGCTACGCGGTGATCAACAACCTCCGGGCGATCGAGGCGCTGGGCATTTCGCCAGTCGGGTTGGGATAAAATGGGCCGCCGTACCCTTTTCCCGCTGCTGTGTCTCCTGGTATCGACACTATCGTGTGACGAGGCGCGATCCCCCGCTTCGACCGAACTTGCGCCGGTTTCGGTGGCTCCGCCTTCCCACTCGGTGACGGCACCTTCCGAGCTCGACCCTGCCGTAGCCAGCGCGATCGCCTATTTCCGTTCGAAGCGGTCTGGCCTGACCGAAGCAGAGATCCAGCGCGTCGCGCTGGCCACGGTTCGCGAGGCCCGCCGACATCACCTCGACCCCAGGCTCGTCATGGCCGTGATCCACATCGAGAGCCGTGGCAATGCCTTTGCGCGCTCACCGGTGGGGGCGATCGGGTTGATGCAGGTCATGCCGGCTACCGGAGAAGAGCTGGCGGCCAACCTCGAACTGCCCTGGCCGGGTCCACCCGCCCTGTTCGACCCAATCCTCAACGTCCGCCTTGGAACCGCGTATCTCAAGCAGCTCGAGAAGCGCTTCGGCAGCACCAAGACCGCGCTCGCGGCGTACAACGCGGGGCCGGGGCGGATCGACCGAAGGCTGCGACGCGGCGCGGCGCCCCCTGCCGGATATTCCGACTCCGTCCTCGCCGCCTACGCGACCCAACGGACCCGGCACGGCCGAGAGGCGGTCCCGGTCAGTTACCGGCACTGAGGCGGATCGACCGAGCCAGTCCTTTCATCCGAGATTCGACCCTTCACCAGCTCGGCGGCGAATCGATCCACCGCAGCCATCGCCAGCTTGTCGCTGCCCCGAAATCCATTGACGACCACCGAGAACACCAGGCGCTCGCCGTCCGCGGACGCCGCATAGCCGGAGAGGGAAGTCACGCGTGTCAGCAGGCCCGTCTTCGCGCGCAATCGGAGGGCCGCGCCAGCCGAACGCTTCTTCAGGGTGCCGTCGGCGGCCGCGATCGGCAGCGCAGCCACGAACTCCGGCCCGAACCGAAACGACGCAGCTCCAATTCGCAGAATCGACACGAGGCCGCGCGGGGTGACGCGATTGTCGTAGGAAAGGCCCGAGCCATCCGCGATCGCCATGCCATCCAGCGGAACACCCAGCTGCACGAGCTCGCGACGCACGGCCACGACACCGGTCGACCAGCTACCCAGCCCACCGCTGCTCGCGTCGAGCGCCTTGACGAGCATCTCGCCGATCGCGTTGTTGCTGTATTTGAGCAGCAGCTTCACGATTTCCGCCAGGCTCTTGCCTTCGAAATCCTTGAGCAACGTCATCGTTTCCGGAACGGGACCGAGGCGGTCTTCGCCCTCGACGACAATTCCATTGGCTGCGAGCTGCATGCGCAGCAGCGCGCCCGCATGGCGAGCCGGGTCCAGGACGCTTCGGTAGAAGAGGTCCGACTCGCTCCCCGCGCGGGCCACTCCCGACACCAGGATCTCCTCCGTGTCTCCCGCGCCGCGGCGATCCACAGCCAGGCTGACGGGGGCACGGCTTCCTCCGGTACTGCCGCGATTGACCAACCGCAGGTACGGAATCGGAGGGTCGATGCTGGCCCGCACGGGATCGCCCGGCTCGGCGCCTGCCTGCACCTCGACAGAGAAGGCGCCGTAGTTCGCCAGCAGCGCACCGATGGGCGCGTGGTAGGCACGCGACGACGTCGCTCCCCAGCTCGGATGCCAGCGCTCGCCATCGAACGCGGAGGCGTCGAGCAGCAAGCCCTTGCGCACCCGCCGCAATCCCAATCTTCTCAGGTCTGCACTCAGTCGCCACAGGTCTTCGGAGGTCAGGGCGGGGTCACCGCCCCCGCGAATCGCGAGGACGTCGACAGAGCCCTCGGCATCGGGAGCGACGTCCACGTAGACGCGAGTCGTGAAGCGGTGAGTCGGACCGAGCGCTGAGAGCGCGGCGATCGATGTCAGCAGCTTCATATTCGACGCCGGCACCAGCGAGCGATCCGCATCGCGCTCGTAGAGCACTCGGCCATCGTCGCTCGCAACGACCAGCGCCCCGATTCGGGCGCCGCGCAGCGCGCCGTCTCGCAGCGCCGCATCCAGGCGGGACACCCAATCTACGGAGGCGAGCGTGGGCTCTCCGGCACTTGCCAGGCCGTGGATCGACAGGGTCAGGCCCAGCAACAACGCCGTAGCAACGTTCCGGCGCCCCCCGCGCCGACCCGCTGTTGCCCAACACCCTGCTGAAGCCTCGAAGCTCACGAATCCTCTCGAAAAGTTCTTCAAGAAGGAACTCACCGCTAGCGCCAGTGACGCCGAGAAGCTGGGGGGGCTTCCAAGGGGGGCTCGCTTGACGTCGCCCAGCTTATCCGGGAGCCTGCGGCGCGGCAATCGAGCACAGCGAACCGAGAAGCGGGGGGGAGAGTGCTCAACGCGATCTTCGCAGCGCTTGTCGTGAGCGCCGTGGTGACCGCCGCCCTGACGGGAACCATGCCCGCGGTCAATCAGGCCCTGATCGACTCGGCGCGGTTGGCCGTGGATATCGCCCTGGGCCTGATCGGAACCATGGCCCTATGGCTCGGATTCATGCGCGTGCTGCGCGACGCCGGCGTCATGACCTCCATTGCACGCCGTCTGGCCCCCGTGATGCGGCGACTCTTCCCGGATGTACCTGCCGACCATCCGGCGATGAGCGCCATGATCCTGAACATGTCGGCCAACATGCTCGGGCTGGGGAACGCGGCGACACCGTTCGGACTCAAGGCGATGCAAGAGCTGCAGAAGCTCAATCCGCGCCCGGAGGTCGCCACCGATTCGATGGCAATGTTCCTCGCCATCAACACCTCGGGCGTGGCGGTGATGCCACTGGGCGTCATCGCGGTGCGCGCGAGTCTCGAATCCTCCAACGCCGGCGGGATCTTCATCCCCACCATCCTGGCCAC
>CAXMOC010000283.1:0-5227 GCA_964194865.1 uncultured Opitutales bacterium
TACGAGGACGTGCTGCGCGTCTTCAATCGGCCGGAAGACTTCTCGTCGGATCGCTTTCGCAAGCTCGATTCCGACTACACGAGCGAGCGCCCCGACGTCAAGGCCGTGGGCAAAGTGCTGGGCGACTGGCTGGTGTTTCGAGATCCACCCGATCACACGCGGCTGCGCGCCTTGCTGCAGCGCAGCTTTACGCCCCGACAGCTCGAAAAGAACCGCGAGCGGGTCCAGTCCACCATCGACGACCTGCTCGATCGAGCACTCGAGCGGCGAGAGTTCGACTTCATCGCCGACTTCGCGTTCCCGTTGCCGGCAATGGTCATCGCGTTGCTGCTCGGTGCTCCCGCAGAGGACATCGACGCTCTGAAAAGCTGGTCGGATCGGCTCGCATCCTACCTGGGTGGCGCCAGCGACGGGCGCGACAACTTCGCTGAGGCGCGCGACGGCGTGGAGCGGCTGGTCGAGTATTTCACCGCCCTGCTGGGCGAGAAGCGGCGCGAGCCCCGAGACGACCTGATGAGCCTGATGCTTCGCGCCGAACACGACGGCGACAAGCTCACGCCCGATGAAGTGGTCTCCAACTGCGTGTTGTTGCTCTTTGCTGGACACGAGACCACGACCAATCTACTGGGCAATGGCCTCTACCATTTGCTGCACAATCCCGAACAGCGCGAGATCCTACGCCGCGATCGAAGGGCCACTCCCGACGCCGTCGAGGAGCTGCTGCGCTATGACGGCCCGGTGCCCGCTACAGCCAAGGTGGCCGCCCGCGAATTGGAGTGGCACGACCGGACGATCCGCAAGGGGCAGATGGTGATCCCCTTCATCGCCTCGGCCAATCGCGACCCGCGCCAGTTCGACGCCCCCGACGAGTTGGACCTCGGCCGCAGGCCAGGCCGCCACCTGGGGTTCGGGTTCGGCATCCACTTCTGCCTGGGTGCGCCGCTGGCGCGCCTCGAAGCGCAGCTGGCCTTCGACAGTTTGCTGCGCCGTGCCCCGGAGCTGAGCCTGGCCGAGGAGCCGCGCTGGAAACCCATGATCTTCCTGCGCGGGTTGGAATCGTTGTCGCTTCGAGTTTGAGAGGTGCCCCATGCGCAAGGACGAATTCTACGCCGACGCCCGAGACGACCTGCCCGGCCCTCTGGCCGGTGTTCGCGTGCTCGACGTCACCACCACCTGGGCGGGGCCGATGTGTAGCTGCGTGCTGGCGGACTTTGGCGCGGAAGTGATCAAGGTGGAGATGCCCGAGGGTGAAGTCGTGCGCCGGCTACCGCCCATGCTTCCCAGCGGCGAGTCTTTCGCGCACGCGTCCGTCAACCGCAACAAACGCTGCATCAGCCTCGACCTTCGCACCGACGAGGGCCAGGAGATCGCAAAGCAGCTCGTCGCGCAGAGCGACGTGGTGGTCGAGAATTTTCGCCCCGGAACCCTCGCTCAGTGGGGGCTCGGGTATCGCGATCTATGCGCCGTCAAGCCCGACCTGATCTACGTCTCGATCTCGGGCTGGGGCCAGTTCGGCCCCAAGCACGAGCGTGCCGGCTACGACCCTCTCGCCCAGGCGGAGAGCGGCTTCATCTCGTTGAACGGCACGCCCGAAGGGGAACCCGTGAAGGCGCCTACCTTTCTCGGCGATGACCTCGCCGGCCTGCATGGCGCCCTAGGCGCCCTCGCGGCCCTCTGGCATCGCGAGCGCACCGGCGAAGGCCAGCACGTAGACGTGGCACTACTCGACGCCCTGCTCTTCCAGTCGAATGGCTTTCTCACACTCGGCGCACTGGGCATGCCCTATCCGCGAATGGGTAACGAATACGTATTCGCGGCTCCCGCCAATATCTACGCCTGCCGCGACGGGCACGTCTACGCCGGCGTCGTGCTCGACAGCCATTGGCGTACGTTGGTGGACGTAATCGGTCGGGCGGATCTGCGCGAAGAGCTCGCGACGGTCTCGGCGCGCCTCGCGAAACGCGACGAACTCAATCGCATGATGGCGGAGTGGTGCCGCGAACGAACCGTGGCACAGGTGGAGGAGGAGTTGTCGACGGCGCGCCTGGCCGTCGCGAGAATCCGCAGCTACGAAGAATCTGCCCGAGACGAGCATGTGCTGGCGCGCGATATGCTGCAGGACGTGACCTTGCCCGACGGCAGCACTCTTCCGATCACCGGCCCGGCGGTCAAATTCTCCCGCACACCCACCCGGATTCGCACCCCTGCGCCCGAGCAGGGAGCCGACGACGACGAAGTGCTCGGCGGTCTCGGGCTCTCTGCCGACGCGATCGCCTCACTGCGCGAACGCGGCATCATTCGGCAGAGCGGATAGATCAATCCACCCATGGCAACCGCGAAGAACGCGGGAAGCAGGCCGCGCAGCAAGAGTACGATCCACCAGGCGGTAGCCAGCACGCGGTCCGCCTCTGGCAGCACGCCGAAGAAGCGCCACTCGTCCCGAGCTCTCAGCCTTTCGATCATTCGTTTGCACCTCGCCCAGCCCGACTGGCGCCCATCCATTCAATCACAGCGCGCTCGGGTTGGGTACCAGCCCAGCACTGTCCCACCGCGCGAACCACCCGCTTCCCTGGACATCAACCAATCCTCGGCGACAGGAATCAACCTCTAGCGACTGTGCGAGCGGAGACGGCTATCGTTGTGCCGTGTTTCGCAATCGCCGAACCACCCGGCCGCTGGGAATCGCTTTGCTCTGTGTGCTCTGTGGGTTGGCGGGCCTCGCCTGCGCGACAGGCATCCCGACGCAACCTGGCGACGCGAAGATCGAGCGCTCGCTGGTTCGAATCGTCAATCACTCGCAGAAGGCCGACTGGTACTCGCCATGGACCAGTGCAGCAACCAGCCAAAATGGAGGAAGTGGATTCGTCATCGAGGGCGGGCTCGTCATGACCAACGCGCACGTGGTGAGCGATGCCCGCATGCTGCTCTTGTATCTTCACGGGGACCCAACCCCTCACGAAGCGCGGGTAGCAAGCGTTGCCCACGACTGCGACCTCGCCCTGCTCGAGCCCGTCGAAGCGGGCTTGCTCGACGATCTCCCCGCCTTGAAGTTCGGAGGCCTGCCGCAGCTTGGCTCGCTGGTCGAAACCTTCGGCTACCCGACTGCCGGGCAACAACTCTCGTCGACGCGCGGGGTGGTCTCTCGCATCGAAGTCAACCGGTACAGCCACTCCGGTCTAGACGCCTACCTCACGGTCCAGACCGATGCCGCCATCAATCCCGGTAACAGCGGCGGCCCCGTCGTCCAGGACGGACGCGTGGTCGGCGTGGCTTTCCAGGCCGTTTCGCAGCTGGAGAACGTCGGCTTCTTCATCCCCACGCAGATCATCCGACACTTCCTCGCCGACCTGGATGACGGCCGTTACGACGGCTTCCCCGAGATCGGACTGATGTGGTCGAAGCTCGAGAACCCAGCCGCGCGTAGCGCCTCGGGGCTCGGGCCCACGGACTCCGGAGTCCGTGTGGACCTGATCTTTCCGGGCAGCAGCGCGGATGGACACCTCCTAGAGGGGGACATACTCGTTCAAGTGAACGGCCACGACATCGCCAACGACGGCTCGGTGGCCGTGGGGGACCTCCGCCTGGCCCTGATGGTTCTTGTGGACCATCTGCAGAGCGGTGAGATCATGAAGCTTGGCGTCGTCCGCGAAGGCCGGCGCCTCGAGGTCGAGTTCCCGATCGAGTCTCTCGCCGCACTCGACTGCTACCGCGCGCCCTACGACATCCTGCCGCAGTATTATGTCTACGCTGGGCTGGTCTTCGCCCCGCTATGCAGCGGGGTGGTAGGGGCCCTGGGCAACACCGTCCAGACCCAGATCAGTTACGAGTACTCGTCCCGCGCCTTCGCCGAACCCGAGCGTATGAACAGCACCGTCGTGCTGCTGAGGCGGCTGGATCACCCGGTCAACGTCGACATGACCTGGTCCAGTCAAGCCGTCGTGGAGCGCGTCAACGACAGACCCATCCGCAGCTTGGTGGATCTCGTGGAGGCGCTGGAGAGCAACCGCGATCCATTCCACGTATTCGAGTTTGCCTATTTCGGCCGCTTCGAGGTCATGCGGCGCGAGGCTGCAGACCGAGCCCATCCGGAGATCCTGGAGCGTTTTGGCATCGTCGGGGACCGGCGTCTTTGAGAATCGGGGGGTTCTCTCTGCTGCTGCTGCTGGTGCCGTGGGCCGACGCGGCCCCTGCCAGCTACGACAAACAGATCGTGTCACTTCAGGTAACCCATCAGTCCTTCGACGAACACCGGCCCTGGACCAAGGGCACGCCGAGCACTCGCATCGGATCCGCCGTCGTGCTGGAAGGCAACCAGCTGCTGACCGAGGCGAAGCTGATTCGAGACGCCATCCTGATCCAGCTACAGAAGAATGGCGGCGCCGCACGCGTTCCCGGTCGGGTGGTTCACGTCGACGCGGACATCGACCTGGCGCTGCTCGAGGTAGACGAGCCCGGCTTTTTCGACGATCTCCAACCGGTGCGGTTCGCGAAGTCGGCACCGGGCGAAGGGACCGTACACTTGGCGCGCTGGCGGAACCAACAATACGAGACCTCGGAGAGCCAGATCGCTGGAATCAACGTCCGTGAAAACCCCACCGGTTCGATCACCCACGCCTTCCTCTCGTTGAGCACCGACCTCTCCAACGGGGGCTGGGCCGAGCCCGTCTTCGATGACGGAGAGCTGGTCGGTCTCAGCATCCTGCAGAACGGACAGCTTGCCAGCGTGATTCCGGTCGAGCTTCTCTCAGCCTACGTCCGCATAGCCCGGTCCGACGACGACACCGGCTTCCCATCGTTTCGACCCTACTGGCAATTCGGTCAGGACCCCGCCATGGCGGCGTATCTGGGGCTGACGGGAGAACCGCGAGGAGTCGTGCTTCGCTTCATACCGTGGGGGTCGACGGGCTGTGATGCGCTGAAGCCGTGGGACCTGATTCTGAGCGTGGAGGGTCACGACCTCGACGCGCTGGGAAACTACGAACACCCGCGCTACGGGCAGCTCGCGTTCCAACACATCGTGGTGGACTCCCGTCGAACGGGCGACGTCGTGCGCTTTCGGATACTTCGGAACGGCAAAGAGCTCGACCTCGACGTCGAGCTGCGGCGAAACCCTGGCGCCGACTGGTTGATTCCCGAGCGCCGAGACCAATCAGCGCCCCCCTACCTGATCGCCGGAGGTCTCGTGCTTCGAGAGCTCGACGGCAACTACCTGCGATCCTGGGGCAAC
>CAXMOC010000284.1:0-18386 GCA_964194865.1 uncultured Opitutales bacterium
TGATCGGGAGCTACGCCCGCGAACCGATCGGGAACGGCGCGGCGCTTCCGCAGGAGGTGCTGGATCGCTTGATTCCAGGTCTTCAGCAGCACCCGAACAGCCGGGTATTTCTGGCCGTTCAGGGACAGTCGATTGTGGGGCTGGCTGTCTGCTTCGTGGGGTTTTCGACCTTCGCCGGGTTGCCGCTGATCAACATCCACGACCTCGCGGTAGCGGCTCCGCACCGGGGTCTCGGTATCGGGCGTCTGCTGCTGGATCGCGTGGAAGTCGAGGCCCGCGAGCTCGGCTGCTGCAAGCTCACCCTCGAAGTTCGCTTCGACAACAATCGTGCCCTGGGTCTGTACCGGAGCTTTGGCTTCCGCGACCGCGACGGGGGCATCTGGTTCCAGACGAAGCCGCTCTAGCGGCTTCCACAGCCACCTTCGCAACCGATTCGAGGCCGGGCCGGCCATTAAGGCGGCCAACGCGTTGAGCCGATGGTCGGCGGGTGGCGGATTCGACTTCCAGACCCCATAAGCTGGGTGAGCTGCTGATCGAGGCGGGGGCGCTCCAGCCCGCTCAGCTCGAGGCCGCGCTCGAGCAGCAGAGGGACTATGGAAGGCCGCTGGGGATGACCCTGGTGCGGATGGGGATCCTCGACGAACGCCTCCTGGTTCGTACGCTGGCCACCCAGCTGAAGCTTCCGGTGGTCGAGCTCCAGGGGAAGCGCGTCAATCCGGAGATCCTGGAACTGGTTCCGGTCGATCTCGCCGAGAAGTACCGCTGCCTGCCACTGCTCGTGAACGGGGTGGGCGATGCCAAGGTGCTGTACCTCGGGATGGAAGACCCTGCCGATCGGGAGGCCGTCGGGGAGATCAGCAGCCAGATCGGCATGCGGGTTCAGGTGGTGCTGGTATCTCCTACCGAGCTCGATGAGTGTATTCACCGCCACTATCACTGGGTGAGCATGGATTGTGAGCGAATGGAGGATCGGCTCGGCGACACCGGGCCAACCCTGACGAGCCCCGATCCGGATCCGAGAATGGACAACCTGAGCCTGGCCGATGCCGCGTCGATGGCAGCCGAGGAGCTGTCGTTCGTGGAAGAGCCCGGAGTCGAAGAGCCCGGAGTCGAAGAGCCCGAAGTGGCAGAGCCCCTCGAGTTTGCGGACAGCGAAGAATCGATGATGGCGGAGCCGGAGCCTCAGGCGGCTGCAAGCCCAGGGAACGATCCCATGCTTCGGGCCATCGCCCAATTGCTGATCGAAAAGGGAGTATTCTCTCGCGACGAGCTGGTCGAGCGCTTGCAGGCGGTCATGTCGAAGGACGATGCCTGACAACCTTTGTGGTGGAGCCCCTTCGTGGCGTTCCATTGCGATACGGAGAAAGAGACATGCGGCTGGAATACGGCTTCGAACTCTCCGCGGTCGAAATTCCGCGATTCTCGGTCGAGGTGGTCGAGGGTATCGGCAAGCTTTTCACCCTTGCGGCCCTGATGCTCAACGTGCTCGAGACTCGGGCGAAGGTCGAGATCGTCTTTCACGGACTCAATCCCGAGGACCCGGAAGCCAAGATCGAGGCGTTCAAGGAGATCGTGGGTGGTTCGGAGGCCGGTCGGAATCTGACCTACCAGCCCGGCTCAGGGGGGCGGGTTTCGGGCTCCTCGAGCTACTACCGCTGGATCATCGTCAGCGCCTGACCGGCTCGCCTGGCGGGGCGACGCCTCGCGGCTCCCCGTCGAACCTCGCAGCTCTCCAGCGACTTGGCATCCCAGCCCCGTCCATCGATGGCGTCGGGCCAGGCTGATCGCAACGATACGCCGGAGCGCGTCCCGCGCTTGGCAGCGAAACGGGAGCACGGCGCAGTAGCGAAGAAACGCGCGGTGGCGTAGCTCGTTGGGAATGCTGTCCGGCAAGGATGCGTTCAGCTCCGCCAGTGCCTGGATGCGGGCGCGGTCCCGAAGCGAGCGCCGAAACCGTACGCCTTCGAGATCGATCAGGTCTGCTTCGATTCCGTCGCTCCCTCGCGCGAGCAACACGTGGCTGGACTTCAGATCGCCGTGGATGACGCCGCGCCGATGAAGGGAGATCGCCAGTCCAATGATCGCGTTGACGATGCTGCGATCGTCTGCCCAGTCGGCCGAGCAACGGTCGGCTGGCTCGAGCGCCCGCAGGTCTTCCAATACGATTGCGGACGCCACCGGGGTGCCCCATCGGCGCTGTTCCACGAACGCGATTGGTCTGGCCGCGCCGATGTTGCGAGCGAGCAGGCCGTAACCGCCCCGCCAGGCCCGCCGCGCCGGCGAGCCTCGGAACAGGTCCGCCGCACGCCGCAGGCGACCGCCAGGGTGATAGTCCTTCACGACCCAGCTGCCAGAGTCCGTCTCGACCGCCGCGACCAGCGAACGCCGGCCACTCTTGAGGACCTCGCGACCCGAAGCCTCGTCCCCGACCTGGCGGCAGGACCGGATTGCTTCCATGACCTCGGACTCGGAGACCAGCCTCGCGCGCATTCCGCGCCAATTGTGGCTGTCGATACATGCGAAGGCGCGGCCCGGCTGCAGGCAACGTCGGGTTCGGCTGCTCGCGTAGGCGCGGCCTTGGGCCTCAGAGGCGCGGCCGACTGTGCGCAGCATGTGTCGCTGTCGTGGCTCGAGAGGCCGCTCGAACCCGAGCGCCGCGCAGCGCAGTCGAACGCGATCCGAGGTCGAGACACGGGTGGTGAGCGAAAAGTCCAGCACCCCGAGGTCGCGCTGGCGCGCGCGCACAGAGCGGGAGGGCCAGGCGGCCTGCAGATCCAACAGTAGCGGCCCCTTGATTGAGACGAGGATGTTTCCCCAATGCAGATCGCGATGGACGTAACCGGCTGCGTGCAGGCGCGCGACCAGCTGCCCCACCGCGACCAGCAATGGAACGCGCTCGCTTCGAGAACCGGGCAGCATCGCTTTCAGGGTGGGTCCCTCGTGGTAGCGCGTTGCAAGCACGTGATCTCCGCCGGGCAGGACTCCGAGAGCCATCGGCTCTGGAACCGCGACGCCGGCGTCGCGGAGCCGGACCAGCGCGCGCCACTCTCGCTCGGCAGCTGCGAAGCCCAACGCGCTGGCGAAGCGCCGGTGTGGCGAGTCCCGACGGGCGAAGAGCCGTTTGACGAAGAGCTCGTCACCCGTGCCGAGCCGAACGCGCGAATGACGTTTGCGCCCCGGCCGCTCGAACAGAATCTGGGCTTGGCCCAGCGCATCGGAGTGATCGAGCAGGACGGGCTCGAGCGCGCGCTGCAGGCTCGCGTCCCCGTGTGTCCAGCGGATCTCGAAGCTCATGGCCGAAGGCCCGCGAACAGGCCGCGGAGGGCGGTCATGTGCGAGCCCCAGCTCAGCGTCCGGGCAGCCGCCCGGGCTGTGTCACCCATCCGCTGGCGGGTTGGCTCATCGCCGAGAGCGTCGAGTGCGCTCGCGAAGCCGTCGACATCCTCGGGTTCATCGATCGCGAAGCCGGCACCGTCTAGAATTTCCGCTGCGCCGTTGGCGGCGCTCGTCACGACCGGAATTCCCGCGGCCGCGGCCTCCAGGCACACGTTCGCGCAGGCGTCGTAGCGGGTGGGTAGCAGGAGCGCGTCAGCGGCGGCATAGAGCGCGTGCATGTCGCTGCGAAAGCCCAGCAGCCGGATTCGCGCCTCGATGCCCAAGGAACGGGCCAGACGCCGCCATTGTGTGGCCCGGTCTGCCCCGACGATCCACAGCTGGCTGTCGCTCCGCTCAGCGCGAGCCAGCGCACGCATCGCGGTGTCGAGCCCCTTGCGCTGGAAGCCCGACCCGGCGAACAGCCATACCGGCGCGGCACTGGCGCCGAGCTCTCGGCGGAGCGGGGCGCCCAGCTGGTCGCGGTTCTCCGGGTCGAAGCGACCGAGGTCGACACCGTTTCGGACCACGACAATACGCTCGGGTGGGATTCCGTAGCGGAGCACGAGCTCGCGGCGGACCATCTCCGAATTGCATTGAACGACCTGGGTCGAATCCCGAAAGACGCGCTCTTCGAGTGCGAGCAACAACGCGTGTCGGGGCGAAACCCGGCGGATCGTGCGCGATAACCCTCGGTAGCGCCGCTTCATGTAGCTTGCGTGGCTGCCCCCACCCGCTCGATAGACATCCTGATGTGCCGTACGAGCGAGCGAGTAGACGATGTCGAAGTCTCCGCGCGGCGCAGCGCGAGCGGCCGCCCGGGAGAAACCGGAGACACGCAGTGGTTGCCACGCATTGGTGACGTCTACCTGGTGGAGCTTGATTTCAGCGGAGGGAGTGGCGCCCCGCGCGACGACGTGAACCTCGTCACCCGCACGGGCGAGGCCGTGCGCCACGGTCCAGGCCACGGACTCCACTCCGCCTGCTCTGGGTGCGAAGCGCTCGATGATCAGCGCGATTCGCATCGGGCGTCCGCCACTCAGTCGGTTTGAGGCTGCGTTCGACGTCCGAGCCAGCCGGCGGCCACGGCCGCGACACCGAACCCGATCGCAACGGACCACGGGTGCTGGCGGCCGGGAGAGCAGCGGTCGAAGCTGCAGAAGCGGTGGCGCCAGCGGTCCATTTCCGGCTTGCCTTCCACGGCTGACGCGCCCGTCGAAAACAACGGAGAAAGCGCGGCACACAGGCTGGCAGTGGCTAGAAACCTTTGCATTTCCAATAGGATATAGCGTCAGGGCGAATTGGCTACCCCCCGCGGCTCGGAGTTGACGCCAATTCGAGAGTGCTTATAGTCCCGGCCCGTCGAGAAGCGCATGACCCGTGACGAAATCACCTGTGCCCACCGAATCCTCCAGCCGCCGCGTCAAACGAAGTGCGATCCTCGACGCCGCCATCCGGGTGTTCGCCCGGACGGGCTATCACCAGGCCCGTGTGTCCGACATCGCCGAAGAAGCGGGGATTGCGTACGGCCTCGTCTATCACTACTTCAAGAACAAGGAAGAGGTTCTCAACACCATCTTCGAAGAACGCTGGGGTGGCTTTCTTCGGGCGATCGATACCATCGCGAGCTCGAGCGTCTCCACCCGCCAGAAGCTAGTCGGCGTTGCGAATCTGATCCTGAGTGCGTACCGGGTGCGGCCCGATTGGGTCAAGGTCCTGGTTCTCGAGATACAACGCTCGTCTCGCTTTTCCGAGCCGGGTCAGATCCACGCGGTTGGGAGGTTGTTTCAGACGGTCGCCGGTATTATTCGCGCGGGCCAGCACTCGGGAGAGCTGCGCGATGATCTGGATGCCGAAATAGCGTGCTACGTGTTGATCGGCGGATTGGAGATCGTGATCACGGGGCTGGTGCTCGAGGTCATCGAGATCGATGAAGCCGGAGAGGCCGAAGGTGCCTATTACGAGAAGGTGGCGGACAACGTGATCGAGATCTTTTTCAATGGTGCCTCGGCTGGTGCCCGGCAATGATCGAGGCGAAGGGGCTCAGCAAGCGTTACGGAGATCTCGTCGCGGTCAATGACGTCTCGTTTTTGGTGGCGAAGGGCGAGGTGGTTGGTTTTCTCGGTCCCAACGGCGCTGGTAAGACCACCACCATGCGCATGCTCACGGGCTTCCTCCCGCCGACGGACGGGACCGCATCGATTGATGGCCACGACATTTTCGGAGCACCCATTCCGGCACGCCGATCCATCGGCTACCTGCCCGAGTCTCCGCCGCTGTACCCGGAGATGAGCGTTGGTTCCTTCCTCGAGTACGTGGCACGGATCAAGGATGTCGCGCGCAGCGCTCGGCGAGAAGCCGTGGATCGCGCGCTCGAGCGAACGGCACTGACCGAGGTGCGCCGGCAAGTCATCGGAACGCTGTCGAAGGGCTATCGGCAGCGGGTTGGGCTCGCACAGGCCATCGTTCACGACCCTCCCGTCTTGATCCTCGACGAGCCGACCGCGGGCCTGGACCCCCTTCAAATTCGCGAAATCCGTTCTCTGATCACCGAGCTGACCGATCCTTCAAAGGGGGAGGGGCAGCAGACCGTGATTCTCTCGACCCACATCCTCGCCGAGGTCGAGGCGATCTGCCGACGCGTGATCTTGATCAACGAGGGACGCAAGGTGGTCGATGCGCCCATCGACGAGCTGACCAGTGGCGGAACCACGCTGGACGAGGTCTTCACCCGACAGATCGCGCGTGACTCCGCCGCGGAGGCCCTAGAGGGAACGCAGGGAGCCGAAACGTGAGGCACGTGACATCCGTGGCCGGTCGCGAGCTGCGGTCGCTGTTCGTATCTCCGGTGGCCTACGGCGTACTGAGCCTGTTCTCGGTGCTCGCAGGTATCTTCTTCATCCTGGATCTCGCCTGGTTCGAGCAGGTGTTGCTCCGCTACCAGCAGTACCCCGACCAGCTGGCCGATTTCAACCTCAATGACGGTCTGATCCGCGAGTTCTACGGATCGATGTCGATCGTGCTGCTCTTCGTCATTCCCGGCATCACGATGGGAACGTACGCAGCGGAGAAGACCAACGGAACCGAGGAGCTGCTCCTCACCAGCCCCCTGACGATCTGGGACATCGTATTGGGGAAGTTCCTGGCGGGAGCGTTGTTCATTTCGCTCCTGGTCGCGATCGTGGGTCTGTTTCCCGGGCTGCTCTTCGCCTACGGAGGCCCGGAAATTGGCAAGACGGCCTCGGGTCTGCTCGGTCTGATGTTGACTGGCTGGATCTATGTGGCCATCGGCGGTTTGGCCTCGGCGATCACGCGCAGCCAGATCATCGCGTTCCTGATCACCCTGGTAGCGCTCCTGATCCTGCTGTTGATTCCAGCTGTGGCAGATTTTGGCGTCGCGGGCAGTGCGCCGGTCGTCGCCGATGCGCTGCGCTACCTCTCGACCCAAGTTCACTTCGATCCCTTGCTCAACGGGCTGATCGATACGGCTGACCTCGCCTACTTCGCAGTGATGATCGGGAGCTTCTTGCTGATCACGAAGGCCGCCGTGGAATCCGCGCGATGGCGCTAGCGGGAGGCCACGGCTGATGTCTTCGCTGCTCGGAGCGCTCGGGGCGGTTTCGATCCTCTTTGCACTGGCCAGCTTCTTCATGGCGTGGGCCGGTGTTGCCAATCTCACGTGGAGCATCGTCCACGGGTTCCTGGGAATCGTCCTACTCGGCACGGCCGCGGCGATCAACCTGGAGGGGCTGCGCGACCGCGTGAGCACCGGAGAAGCGCGCCGCGCGAGCCGGTACGGCTCGAGCGCGGTGCTGTCGACGTTGCTGGCGATCGCGATCCTCGGCATGGGGGGCTTTCTGGCCAACCGCTACTCCACACGCTTTGACTGGAGCGAGCAGCAGGTCCATTCGCTGGCAGATCAGACCCAGAAGGTCCTGAGCGGCCTGGAGGACAAGGTCGAGATCGTCGCGCTCTACGCTCGAGTGGATTGGCAACCCATCCGCGACTTGTTGGAGCGCTACGAATACGAGAGCGAACAGTTCCAGATCGTCGCCATCGCCGACCCCAACGAGAAGCCCGATCTGTTGGAGCGTTTCGACATCAGCCCCGAGCAGCTGGGTCAGGGGATCGTGCACGTCTCCTACCAGGGAGAGTCGGTCAACGTCGACGAACTCAGCGAGGAAAATCTCACCAACGCCATCGTCAAATTGACTCGGACGGGCGACAAGACGGTGTACTTTCTCGAGGGACACAACGAGCGCGCGATCGAGGGCGAAGCCTCCACCGACAAGGAAGGCTATGCGGGTGCTGCCGATGCGCTGCGCAACGAAAACTACAACGTGAAAAAGCTGCTGCTGGCCGCCGAGGGAAAAGTTCCCGACGACGCCGACGTCGTGGTCGTTGCGGGTGCCACCCGGCCGCTACTCTCGGAAGAGACTGCAGCCCTCGAAAGCTACCTGGAGCGCGGCGGGGCCGTGCTGGCGCTGGTCGACCCGCGGGCGAGAACGAATCTGGTCGACAAGCTCGCTGAATGGGGTGTCGCGCTGGGCGAAGACGTAGTCGTCGATCGGCAGCTCGCGGTCTTCGGGCGGGCCACCACGCCGTTCGCCGCCGAATACGCTCCCGATCATCCGATCACCAAGGACCTGCGCGAGTTCACGCTCTTTCACGTGGCTCGAAGCGTGAAGCAACACGCCGAGGCCAAGGGCAGCTTCACCGAGATCGTGCTGACGGGACGGGACTCGTGGGCCGAACGAGATCTCGAGCGCTTCTATTCCCAGGGAGACGCCGAGCTGGGTCCGGAAGACTTGCTGGGCCCCGTGCCGATTGGAGTCGCGGGCAACGTGGGCTTGGAAGGTGCGAACGAGGCCGAACCCCGCCTGGTTGTCTTCGGAGACGCGGATTTTGCCTCCAACGAGCTGTTGGGCGCGTACCAGAACCGTGACCTCTTCGTCAATTCGATCAACTGGCTGCTCGGCGACGTGGAAGCCATCTCGGTTCGACCGAATCGATCACGCGCTTCGCGTTTCCAGGTCACGGCTGCCCAGGCCGAGACCATTCGCCTCTTCGCGCTGTTCGCCCTTCCCGAGGCGCTGGCGGTGGTGGGGGTGTTCATCTGGTGGACCCGCCGCCAGACCCGGCATCAATGAATCCGAGGACGACGGCGATCCTCTTCGTTGTCGCTGCTGCGTTGGCAGCTGCAATTTACTTCTACCTGATCCCTCGGGAGGAGGCGCGCAAGGAAGCCGAGGATGCCGAGAGGCATCTGTTTCCGGGCCTCGAAGAGGACTCTGTCGACTCGATCCAGCTGACTTCGGCCGACGGGAGCTTGCTGCTGGAGCGCCGGGACGGCCGCTGGCAGATCGTGGAGCCGATCGCTTTCCCGGCCGACACTTTCGCGGCCGATGGCATTGCCAGCGCGCTCGCCCAGCTCGTCAGCGAATCCAAGATCGAGGAACCGAGCCCCCCCGAGGTGTACGGACTGGATTCGGGTGGCGAGGTTCGTTTCACCGCCGCGGGCGTCGAGCAACGCCTGCGCACGGGTGGAAAGGCACCGCGGGGTTCGAGCTCCTACGTCGCAGTCGAAGGCAGCGACGCGGTGTACATCGTGGCGAGCTATCGGGTCCAGTCGCTGCACAAGAGCCTCGACACCCTGCGCGACAAGAAGATTGCGAGCTTCGACACTACGTCGGTTCAGCGGATAAGCGCGAGCTGGCCGGCGGGACGGGTTGTCGTCGAGCGCGGCGCCAAAGGCTGGCGGTTGACGTCCCCGCCGAGCGGACTGGCGGACGCCAAGACGCTCGACGACCTGCTCTCGGATCTGTCGACCCTGCGCGCGGAGGGTTTCGTCGACGAGCCCACGCCAGAGGAGATGGCCGGCTTTGAGTCGCCCGAGTTTGCGGTAGAGATCGAGCTGGCCGCTGAGGGCGAGGCGCCAACGCCGGGGCCGGTGAAGCTCGCCATCGGCGGCCTCGATGCCACCGGTGCGCAGCGACTCGTTCGGGGCGAGCAGACCTCCCTCTACACCATCGCAGCGGCACAGCTCGAAGATATGCCGCGAAGGGTCTCCGCCTACCGCAACCGGCAGATCGCCGAGTTCACTTCTGTCGACGCCAAGCGAATCGAGCTGGGCTTCCACTCCGACAAGGGCGAAACCGTCACGATCAGCGCCATTCGGGGGGAAGACGGCTGGACGTCGAGCCCCAGCCGATTTGCCGGCGGAAAGCTCGGTGGCATGCTGAGTGAACTCTCCCGATTGCGCGCCAGCGACATCCTGGCCGAAGCCATGGGGCCGGCCGAACTCAAGGCCATCGAACTCGACCCCCCCCGATCGATCGTCCGGGTGTTCGGCGAGGGGGAAGGGGACGACGCCGAGCTTCTGGCAGAAGTCCACCTCGGCGCGCTGCGAAACGAGGGGATCGCGGCCCGTCTTCCCGACCGCGAGACCATCTTCCAGCTGGACGCTGCCGTGGCAGAGCGAATCCCCGTCAGCCTGGAGGCATTCGAGAATCGCTTCGTCGCCAGGCCCGAGAGCGAAGTGGAAGTCATCGACGACAACGAGGAAGACTGGCTGGGGCTCCCGGACCTCACGCCGCCAGCCACTCCGTAGACTCCGCGCCTAGATCGGCCGCCCCCACTCGACCCGGGTGCGGATCGCGTACCGGAGCCTGCCGCCCACCGCGTACGGTTCCAGCGCCTCCCGCATCGCATCGTCGAAGAAGGCGCACAGCTCCGGTCGCAGGTGGTCCTCACTGAAACTCTGGCGCGAATGCTCGCAGCGCAGGAAATCCTCGACAGACTGCTCCACGGGGAAGGGCTCGGTGATCTTCACGCCGCGCGGCTCGTAGCGTGCGTGCTCCAGCATGGGCCGTTCCAGCCGGTTGCCAACAGTCAGCCACTCCGCTGGCGGCGATCCGTCCGCGCGCGTGATCGTCTCCCTCATGACCCTCGAGATCGCGTCCTCGAAGGCTGCGTCCACCGGTGCGTCGCCATCGATCAGAGCGAGCACTGCGTCGGGAGCGAGAGCGTCGGCGAGCATCGGAAGCACGATGTCCGGATCCATCCAATGGAAGCTCGCGCCGGCCGTCGCGAGCCCGTAGGGCGAATCGAGCGCGGCATCCTCCATACGTGACTCGATCCAGCGAAGGTTGCTGCTAGCTCCGCCCGGCGCCGCCTTGCCGACGGCGATCATTTCCAGCGAGGGATCCACCGCGTCGACACGGACCATCTCGGAGGCGAGACGCCGCGCGATTCGGCCGTCGCCAGCGCCAGCATCGAGCAAGATCCGCGGTTCACACACGAGCGTGCGAAGCCGGCCAAAGACCTCAGGGGAATAGCACGGCCGATGGGCATAGCATTCTGCGAGCCGCTGGGAAGCGAACCGGGCACCCCGCTCGCGCGGAGCCAACACCGGCCTTGACGCCCGCGAGCCCATCAAAGCGTGGCGTTCCCGCCCTCCCGGTTCCGCAGGATTTCGACCATTGCCGGGTGCAGGTGCGCGTTGCTCGCGAGCGTCTCGCGACCGCTGTTGCACGAGCCGCCGCCCGAAAAGTCGCTGGTGCGGCCGCCGGCTTCTTCGACGATCAAGATCCCCGCTGCGACGTCCCACGGCTTGAGCTTGAGCTCCCAGAAACCGCCGAAACGTCCGCAGGCGACGTAGCAGAGGTCAAGGGCGGCACTCCCGCTCCGACGCAGCGCGCGTACCGCTTTCACGAAATCCGCGAAGTGGTTGATGTTGTCGTCGGATGAACGGTGAACGTCGTAGGCGAAGCCCGTGCCCAGCATCGCGCGCCCGAGCTCGGTTTCCTTTGACACCCGGATTGGGCGCTCGTTGAGGGTGGCCCCGGCGCCGCGAACGGCCGCGAACAGCTCGTCGAGCATCGGATCGTAGACCACGCCCACCATGGGCACGCCGCGCTGCTCGACGCCGATCGATACGCAGAAGTGCGGATACCCGTGGGTATAGTTGGTGGTTCCGTCCAGGGGATCGATCACCCAGCGCCATTCCGCGTCGGGGTAGTCCTCGCCTCGCCCCTCCTCGGCGAGGATGGCGTCTGCGCTGCGTTCCGTCTGGATGGTGTCGACGATGAGCGCTTCACAGGCGTGATCGACGTCGGTAACGAGGTCGATCGACGCGCTCTTGGTCCGCACCTCGAAGGCGCCTTCGTAGCGCTCGCGCTGGATGCTGCCGGCCTCGCGCGCCAGCCGCTCCGCGAGCTCGCGGATCGATGTGAGTTCGGCTTTCACGACTCCACGCCGTCGAGCCGGAACAGTCGGCGCGCATTCTGGCTGGTTGCCGCCGCGATCTCGGCTGCAGGCCTTTCGTGGATCGACGCCAGAACCTCGCCGACCAGTCCAACCCGCGCGGGCTCGTTGCGTTTCCCGCGGAACCCCTGCGGTGAGAGCAGCGGCGCGTCGGTCTCCACCATCAGGCGATCCAGTGGGAGCTGCCGGGCAACTTCTCGCAGCCCGCGGTCGTTCTTGAAGGTGAGGATTCCCGAGAACGAGATCGACAGCCCGACCCGAATCGCCTTCTTGGCGAACTCGAGCGTCCCAGTGAAGCAGTGAAGCACGCCCTCGAGCTCCCCTCTGCCTTCGGCCAGCCAGATGTCCAGCAGCTCCTCGTAGGCGTTGGGTTCGTCTCCGCGCACATGGATCGAGACGGGTAGCCCGCGGCCGCGTGCCGTTGCCAGCTGCTCCGCAAGCACAGAACGTTGCACGTCGCGCTCGGAATTCATGTAGTGGTAGTCCAACCCGCACTCACCCACGGCGACCACGCGCGGTCGGTCGATCAGCGACTCGAGCAGCCTGCGTCCGGCATCGTCGAGCTCCTTCGCCTCATGAGGGTGCACGCCCACAGCGGCGAAGACGCGAGAGTCCGCCGCCGCCAGCTCGACCGCGCGCTCGTTTTGCCCGATTCCGTAGCCGGAGCCGATCGCGATCAACGAGTCGACGCCTGCCTCGGTCGCGCGGTCGAGTGCATCGGCGCGATCCGCATCGAACTCACTCGCCGTGAGGTGACAGTGACTGTCGAACCACATGGGTCAGGAGGCCTTCTCAGGCAGCTCGATGCGCGGAAAGAGGGCCGCGCCCTTGCGGGTCTCCGTTCCGGGTTCGAGGGATCCCCAGCTCTGGGCGTCGTCGGGGAGCCTGGCCTGCTGCAAGGCGTCCGGGATGCCGAGCCGGCTGAGAATCTCCGGTGCCGTCTCCGGCAGGAACGGCGCGATCAGCAAGGCGATCACGCGTAGGGCCTCGCAGCTGGTGTAGAGCGTGGTCGAAACCGAAGCGGCTGCGTTGGGGTCCTTGGCGGCCTTCCACGGCGCACGGACCTCCAGATAACGGTTGACCCGATCCAGAAGCTCGAAGATCGCTTCGAGTGCTCGGTGGAACTCGTAGCTCCGAATGGCGCTGTCGACTCGCGCGGCCGTCGCCCCGGCCGCCTCCTGGATTTCATGCTCGAGGTCACCGGCCTCACCCGGCTCGGGCACCCGGCCGTCCGCAAAACGCGCGGTCATGTTGAGGGTTCGACTGAGGAGATTTCCCAGGTTGTTGGCCAGGTCCGCATTGATCCGCGCGGCCAGGGCTTCTTCGCTGAAGTTCGCGTCGAGACCGAACACCATCTCGCGTAAGAGGAAGTAGCGAAAAGCGTCGAAGCCGTAGCGTTCCTTCATGACGAGCGGCGAGACCATGTTGCCCAGCGTCTTCGAGACCTTTCGCTCGTCCACATTCCAGTGTCCGTGCACGTTCAGGTGCTGATACGGAGCCAAGCCGATCGCCTTGAGCATGATCGGCCAGAAGACGGCGTGAGGTTTGAGGATGTCCTTGCCAATGAAGTGTTCGACGACTCCCCAGTAGCGTTCGAAGTTGGGACCGTCTGGGTAACCGATGCCCGTGACGTAGTTGATCAGCGCGTCGAACCAGACGTAGCAGACGTAGTTCGAATCGAAGGGCAGCTCGATGCCCCAATCGAGCCGCTCCTTCGGTCGCGAAATGCACAGGTCGCCCAGCCCGCTCTCCTCCCGCAGCATGGCGAGGGCCTCGTTCTTGTAGCGGGTGGGTCGAATGAAATCCGGATGGGATTCGATGTAGTCGGCGAGCCACGCAAAATGCGTCGTCATTCGCAGAAAGTAGTTGGACTCCCGACGCTGCTCCGGAGCGCGCTCATGGTCACGGCAGAGTCCGTCTTCCATGTCGCGGTCGGTGAGAAAGCGCTCGCATCCCACACAGTAGAGCCCTTCGTACTGTTGGAAGTAGATCTCGCCCGCGTCGTAGACCTGCTGGAGAATCGTCTGAACCAGCCGCTGGTGGTCCGGGTCGGTGGTTCGGATGAAGAGATCCGGAGAGAGGCCGAGTTGCTCCCAGGTCGACCGAAAAACCGCCGAGTATTCGTCTGCGATCTGTGATGGCGCGACCCCACGCTGTTGGGCGACCTCGGCGATCTTCTCGCCGTGCTCGTCCGTGCCGGTAAGGAAGAAGGTGTCGTCCCCTGCCAGCCGGTGGTAACGGGCGATCGTGTCCAGCACGACTGTCGTGTAGGTGTGGCCGATGTGAGGCTCGGCGTTGACGTAGTAGATCGGCGTCGTGGCGTAGAAGCTGCGTGTCATCTTGCGATCGTCTCGCGAAGCGCCAGCAGCGCCCGCTCTGCCACCATTTGTGGGTTGGCGTTGCGCTGGGCGAGCGTCTTGCGGCAGTCGTTGAGCGTGCGAAAGGCGTCGAGACCGGCGCCGACGTCGGGGTCGGCGTCGTTCACGCCCGACACCACCCGGTCACGCAACCAGCCCGAGCCGGCCGCCAGCAACTCCTGGACACCGTCGACCACGGTTGCGCGCGCACCGCGATACTCCGCCGCCCAATCCAGCAGCTGGGGGACCGTCGAGGTCGCGAGCCCGTCGAGCCGCGCCGCAATCGCCTGACGGGCTGGGTCGTCCAGCGCCTCGCGGGTCGCGAAGGACACTCGCTGGCAGCGCGAGCGCACCGTCGCCAACAGGCCAGCGGAGGTAGTCGTGGCGAGCACCAAAGTGGTTTGCGGCGGCGGCTCTTCGAGGATCCGCAGCAGTGCATTCTGCGCCTCCTGGTTCATCCATTCCGCGTCTGCAATGACGGCGGCCCGGCGGCCGCCCTCGGTTGATCGCAGTCGCAGGGCGTTCTGCAAGGCCCGGACCTGGCCGATTCTGACGCGGGTGTCTCCGCTGCCGCGTTCCACCCAGAACAGGTCAGCGTGATCTCCAACATGACGGAGCAGCGGTCCCTTGCGGCCCGTGCCGTCGATCGCGATCTCCTCTCGAGAGCTCGACCGCCGGCAGTGAACGCACTCTTCGCACGGCCCGGATCTCTCGCAGACCAGCCCCCTGGTGAACTCGAGGGCGGCCAGCCGTGGCGCTGGCGCCGGCCCGGAGAACAGATACGCCGAGTGAATGCGACCGCTGTCGAGACTGCGTCGGAGCAGCGTCCGCGGGTCGCTCGGAGCGTCGGACATGGGGCGCGCAGTCTAGCACCGCACCCCCACGCGGGGGTACGCTCGCAAGATGCCCCATCTAGGCGAGGACGCCCCGGCGCGCAACGTTTCCGTCGTTGTCCTCTCGTTGGCCGCCGTCAACGCCGCCGTCTTCCTCTACGAGATGATCCTCTCTGGGACCGCCGACGCCGAGGGCCGCGAGTTGGCCGAGTTCATTGCCACCTGGGGGTTGGTGCCGCGCGAATTCTTGCGCGAGATCGCAGATCCGGGCGCCACTCATCAGATCATCTGGCTCACACCGATCAGCTCGATGTTCCTGCACGCTGGGCTCCTCCATCTCGCCGGCAACCTGCTGTATCTGTGGGTGTTCGGCAGCGTGATCGAAGCGGTGCTCGGCCGCCGCCGTTTTTTGGCCTTCTACCTGGGCTGCGGCCTGATCGCGGCCGCCGTCCAGGTGGCCAGTGAGCCGAGTTCCTATGTTCCGGTGATCGGCGCAAGCGGGGCGGTCGCGGGAGTGCTGGGGGCCTTTGCTGTCGCCTCTCCCCGCGGACGACTGCACGTTCTATGGCCTCCCATCGTAGTCCCGGCGATTTTCTTCCTGCTGGTGTGGATAGTGATCCAGGTCCTATCGGGCGTCTATTCCCCGTCCGCAGAGGAGGGGGGAGCAGCTTGGTGGGCCCACGTGGGTGGCTTCGCGGCAGGTGTCGCCATGGCGCGCTGGATGCGGGCCCGCATTTCCGCTGATTCAGGTCTGCGCACCTGACCGGCGGAAGCTTGCAGAACCCTTGGAAACGTCGGCTCAAGTCCCTCCGCCAACGCGCCGATCCACCAACGGCACGCAGCGCTCACTCACTTTGGGAGGGAACCCTCAGATGGCGATTACCCCGTTCGGAAAGGGCCGGGACGCGGACTCCGAAGGCCAGACCAGCTCGAGCTCACCGGCACCGGCCAGCAAGGCTTCGGGCGGACTCTCGGCATTCATCGATCAGGGATCGGAGTTCGAGGGGAAGCTCTCCTTTCGCGACACCGTGCGAATCGATGGTCGGTTCCGGGGCGAGATCGCCAGCGAGAACACCCTCATCGTGGGAGAGAGCGGCGAAATCGATGCAGAGATCCACTCCAAGACCGTGTCCATCAGTGGCAAGGTCAACGGCAACGTAGTTGCGGCCACCAAGGTGGTCATTCACAAGACGGCCCAGGTCGACGGCGACATCGAGGCGCCTGCGCTCATCGTCGAAGACGGCGCCAAGCTCAATGGCCGGATTACGATGACCTCGGAGTCCGGAAAGTCAGCGAAGCCTCTCAAGGCGGTGTCCGCATCGAGTGGTTCGAAGGCCGAGCCTGGGAGCGAGAGCTCCAACAACTAGGTCGAAGAACGGCCCAATCGCATTGAGGCGCTAAGCCCTGGATTGTTGACGTCCTAGTCGACTCGCCTCAACACATCGCCCTCGCGAACGCGCTGCGCGACGTGGACGCCGATCACCTGCCCAGACTTGGCCACCACGACGGGTTGGTGGTCGATCTCCAATCGATCCAGCTTCTGATAGAAATCCGTCGTGTGACCGCGAAAGTGCACGGTGTCTCCGGTCCGGAGCCCACCCGGTCCCACGGCCACTGCTGCCGCGTTGGCCCGCGGGTAGTAGTGGGTTACCACTCCGATCGGAGTCGCGTCCGACGCAGCGACGGACTTCTCGACGGGCGCAACCGATCCCGCGGCCGCCTTCCGGGCCGGACCGACAGCGGTCTCGAGCGGCCGGGTCGGCCCATCGGCCACGGATCGGGGGGGCGGGAGCGGAGGTTGCGCGCTCGTCGTTCGTAGCCCCGTCTTCGGGCGGCTCTGCTTGGGTGCGCGTGCCGCTCTCGGACCGCTCGGAGCCTTCTTGCGTGCGGATTTCTTGGTCGGAGCCTTGCGCGTCGTCGTTCGCTTGGCCTTGCTCTTCGGAGTGCTTCGCGCGGCCTTCTTGCGGCTGGTCTTGCGTGCGGTCTTCTTGCTGCGAGCCGCAGTCGGTTTCTTGCGCACGGGTTTCTTGCGGGCGGCGGTCTTCTTGCTGGAAGTCTTGCGTGCGGTCTTCTTTCGAGCGGTCTTGCGCGCGGGCTTCTTGCGCGCCGTCCTCTTCCGCGAGACCGGCTTTCGCCCCGGCTTCTTCCGGGTCGACTTCTTCCGAACCGTGCTTCGAGAGGGCTTCTTGCGGGCCGCTTTCTTCTTTCGGTTCGTCTTTTTGCGAAGGGCCTTTCTTCGCGGAGCCTTCTTCCGCTCAGCCTTCTTCTTGACGGTTCGCTTGCGAGTCGTCTTCTTCCGGCGGGCTCCCCCCGCGGATGTTTTCCTATGCGACGCCGACTTCCTACGGGCTGCCATGACCACGCCCTCCCTGGCCAAATCTTACGCCCGTCCCAGAATCGCAGTCAACGAGGTTGTCCAGTCGTTTGAGCTTTGGCCCGAGTCAGAGTAGGTTTTTGGCCATGCAGATCACCGTCAAGCTGTTCGGCGCCGTGCGAGAGTCTGCGGGGGCCAAGGAGCTCTCGCTGACGCTCTCTGAAGGCGCTCGCGCCAGTGACGCCTGGAAGCATCTGATTGGCCAGTACCCGTCTATCGCACGGTTTGGCGAACGTCTCGCGGTGTCGGTGAACCTCGAGATTGGCTCCTCGGAGACCGCCCTCCACGACGGCGACGAGGTGGCCTTCCTCCCGCCCGTGTCCGGAGGCATGGGCACCTGCTCGCTCAGCCAGGGGCCGCTCGACGCCGAAAGCGTGGTCTCCCGGGTCGCGGGGCCCGGAATGGGCGGCATCGTGACCTTCGTCGGCGCCGTGCGCGACCACGCACGAGGGCGCCAGATCCGCCACCTGGAATACGAGTCCTACCCCGAGATGGCCGAGCGCGAGATGGAGCGGATTGCCGCCCAGGCCGAGCAGCGCTGGCCGGGAACCAAGCTGGCGATCGACCACCGCACGGGCCACCTGGAGATCGGAGACATCGCCGTGATCGTCGTCGCGGCCGCGCCCCATCGGGCCGAGGCATTCGAGGCCTGCCGCTTCGCGATCGCCGCCCTCAAAGAGACGGTGCCGATCTGGAAGAAAGAGGTCGCTACCGACGGCGAGTATTGGGTCGACGATAGACCCTAGACTCCAAACCGGGGAAACCATCAGGGATCTCGGGCGCTTACCCAAGGGAGCGCCCCATGAAGGACCGCGACTACTCCAAAAACCACTCCAATTCATACTCCAATTCGCACTCCAATTCGCGGAAAGCCAGGGCGTACGGTGCCCACATCAGACTCGTCGGGAGGCGCTGGGTGTACCGCTAGCGTCTGGCCGCGGCACTGAACCACCAGGTGGACTGTTCCATCAGCTTTCTTCGTTCTCGGGCTAAGGCGGTGGGCATGTCCCGAACACGGGCCATCTCCCCGGCAAGCATTTCCAGAGAGCGGCGAACGACAGCCGAGCAGGAGGTACCCGAGGTTTGGCTCAGGCTGTCCAGCCGGTTGACGCTCTCCTGGTCAAGGTTCAAGTAGACGCGACGACGTCTCATGTGTGTGCTCCTTTCGTGATGGGGCAAGAGTTG
>CAXMOC010000285.1:0-55143 GCA_964194865.1 uncultured Opitutales bacterium
TCGTGATGCCGGAGATGGCGTTCGAACCCGACATCAACGGCGTATGAAGCAGGGGCGGCACCTTCGAAATCACTTCGAATCCGACAAAGATCGACAACGTGAAGATCGTCAGGGCGACGGCCGGGTCTTCGAGCATCAGCCTTTGCCTCCCATCTCCTCTCCCTCCGACAGGGCGCGCACCGCTTCGTTGGCGATCGCGCCGTCGCGGGTGAGCAGCGCTCCCCGCGTGATTTCGTCCTCGAAGTCCAATACCAGCTCGCCCTCGGGCGCTAGATGACGCAAGAAGGTGACGACGTTTTTTGAGTAGAGCTGGCTTGCATTGGCGGGAATTTCGCTGGGCAGGTTCGTTCGCCCGATGATCGTAACGCCGTGAGCGACGACTTCACGATCTGGCTCGGTGCACTCGCAGTTTCCGCCCTTCTCGGCTGCCAGATCGACGATCACCGAGCCCGGCCTCATCGTGACGACGGCGGGTTCGTGAATCAACTTCGGCGCCGGCTGGCCCGGAACCAGAGCCGTAGTGATGACGACGTCAGAGGCTGTCACTCGCTTGCCGAGCAGCTCCTGCTGTTTGCGGTAGAACTCTTCGGTCTGCGCCTTGGCGTAGCCGCCGGCATCCTGTGCGTCGCCGGTTTCGAGATCGAGGTCGACGAAGCGGGCACCAAGGCTCTCGACCTGCTCCTTGACCGCGGGGCGCGTGTCATAGGCCTCGACCACGGCACCGAGCCGCCGCGCCGTGGCGATGGCCTGTAGGCCGGCGACGCCGGCGCCGATCACCAATACCCGTGCGGGCGAGATCGTACCCGCCGCGGTCACCAGCATGGGGAAGATCTTCGGCAGGGCGGCCGCGGCGAGCAGCACGGCCCGATAACCGGCGATCGTGCTCATCGCCGACAACGCGTCCATGGATTGAGCGCGCGAGATTCGCGGCATCAGCTCCATCGCGAAAGCGGTCACGCCCTGGTCGGCCAGCCGTCGCGCGACGTCGGGCAGATCCAGGGGTTTGAGAAAGGCGATGAGCGCGGAGCCGCTCCTCAGCTGGTCGATCTCGTGGCCGCCTTTGGGGCGCTCCACCGGCGGCTGCACTTTGATGACGACGTCAGAGCCCGACAGCAACGCCTCGACGTCGGCTTCGACCTTGGCGCCGGCCTCCGTGTAGGCCGAGTCCTCGAAGCCGGCGGCGACACCAGCGCCGGCTTCGACGATGATCTCGACGCCCAGCTCGGTGAGGGGTTTCAGCGCATCGGGAACCAATGCGACACGGCGCTCACCGGTAACGATTTCCTTGGGGACTCCGACGATCACGCGCCGACCGGCCCTCCCACCCGTCCGCAGGGAGTTCGCGCGATCGCGCTTCCCGCAGGCCGCGCATGATAGGCCACTCCCCCCAGGGAGGCCCGCGCCCGTTGGAGAGCCAGGCCGATTCCTAGGGGACCAGTTTCGCGACGGACGCGGGGAGCTCGGACGCGATCCGCACGATGGGAATCCCGGTCTGGGTGTTGGCGTGCATCTCCGCCATGGCTCGCGGGAGGTCTTCGAAGGCGTAGATCTCCCGGTGGACGGTCGGCTTGAACACCTGGCCGTAGAGGGCCGTCGCCGCGTTGCAGCCCTCGACGCTCTCGTAGTGGGTGTGATCCAGGGTGATCTGCCGTACCGAGAGGTTCGCCGAGTTGTAGCGATTCGCTGTGTCGAGCTGCCAGCCGGCGCTCACGTTGACACCCTGGCGGGACATCACCCGCAAACCCGCCGGGAAGACGGGGCCCCGCAGCATGTCACAGACGATGTTCGCTCCATCACCCCCCGTCATGCTTCGGACGTGTTTGTAAAAGGCGTTCACGTCGTCGCGGCTGGCGAAGCGATTGAATTCCTTCTGGTCGACGCCCTCGATCCCTAGACCGGCGAGATGTTCTCGACGCTCCGGGCTGCCGGAACAGAAAATCGCTCGGTGTCCCTCGTGTTGGGCGAGCATCAAGAAAAGCTCCGAGACTCCGCCGCCGAAACCCAACACGTTGAGCCGGGCCCGCTTCTCGCGGGGTACCTTGAGCCGATAGATCCCGAGTCCCCGCCTCCAAAGGTGGTACGCGGTCGGGGCGCGAAGCGGCAGGGTGGCGATCTCCCATAGATTGAGTCCGCAATCGAGCGGCGCCGGGATGATCTGCCAGGCACCCACGACCGCTTCCTCGGCGTACCAGCCCACCGAATCGTCGGCGTCATAGGCCCAGATCCGCGACGCGTAGCCGAATTCGTCGGGCGCTCCGTTGCAGTGCGTGATCACGACGTCGCCGGGCTTGAAGCGCGTGACGTCTCTACCCACCGCGACGACCTCACCGACGGCGCTGTTTCCGGGGTAGATCTTGCCCCCTCGCGCCTCCGCGATGTTCGCCGTATCGGCGAGGGCCGCGTGGTCGACGTTGTGCTCGGCCGACGCCGCTAGAATGCGCATGTGGACGTCGCTCGGCCCCATCTCCCGCAGCTCGAGGTCGTCGAGGCGGATGACCCGCGAGACGTCGAACTGATCGAGGTCGCCGCCTACGCGCTCGCGTTCCTCGGCGATAGAATCGGCACTGATCGAATAGGCTTTCGGCATGTTGGGCATTCCTCCGCGGTGGATCGGTCGTTTTAGCATGGGCCTCATCGGCGAATCAAGCTGGGCATGGCTCGGACCCCAGATGCTTGCGGTCTCGATGGGAGCTTCGATATGGCAGCTCGACGCCTCTGCGTGAGCGACGTGGTCGCTCGCCTCGGCGGCCATCCGATTTCTGCGCTCGGGATCGACCTGGACGCCGGAGATGGGCCCGGCCGTTGGCTGGTGGCCGCATGCCTCTACGGCGGGCGGATCGACAATCGGGTTGCTGAAGCCGCGGCCCGCCTACTCCAAGACGCCGGGCTGGCGGATCCGGCACGAATCGCCCTCGCAGACCCCGCAACACTGGCGTCGATGCTCGACCGGGCCAGCTACCCGAAGCCGGAGCGGGCCGCTCTTCAGATCTGGCGAGCTTCCCGAGCCTTGGCCGAGCGCCACGAAGGCTCACTCGACGCGCTCGCCGCTGCGTGCGATGGCGTCGAAGACCTCGCGGCGCGGCTCGCTGGTCTGGCACCGGGGTTCGGCGCCGCGGGAGTCGCGCGGTTCCTCCGCCCGCTGCGCGACCGCTGGATGACGGCGAGTGAAGTTCCCTTGCATCCGGCCGCGCGAGCGGCCGCGGTGCATCTGAATCTGTTGAGCGAAGGAGAAGACGTCGAAGGCGAACCCGGCGCGCTGCGCGCTGCGCTTCGAGACGACCCTGCGCCACCCGCGCTCGCCGACGCGGAGTTCGCCCTCGCTCAATTGGGAGCGGCAGCCTGTGTGCGCAACCGCACAGCGCGCTGCCCATTGGGCGCCGACTGTCCCGCACGTTCGGAAGGTTGAGGGAGAAACGAAACCGGATACGCGGCTATTCCGTCACGCTGGACGAGCGTGTTCGAGCGAACGAAAGCGGAACCGACCAGCCCGGCGGAGCCTGGAGATCCAAGAGCGTCAGGACACTGGCCGCCGTCGCGGCCAGCTCGACGAACCCCGGCGATTGGGCCGCACGGATGCCCTCCCCCCAGGCAATCCAGGGAACGCGCACGTCTTCGTCGCGGCCGCTTCCATGGGTCTCCCCGTGGCCTCCGTGATCGGCGGTAACGACCACGGTCACGGGCCGGGATTCCAGCGCTTCAACCTGCTTCAAGAACGAGCCGAGCAGGAGATCGACCTGCCGGAGAGCTGAGCGCTGCGATTCGCTTCCCCAGCCGTCCTCGTGTCCGGCCCAGTCCACCTCCGCCAGGTGGATGAACGCAAAGTCCGGTGAAACTTCGCGGATGTAGTCCAGGGCGAGCTCGAGAACGGAGTTCGCTTCGGGCCCCCAGGCGTAACGTTCGACACCGACCTCGAACTCCGCGAAGTGTGCGAACTTGCGTTTGCCAGCGAACAGCCCGCAGCGCAGCCGAGCCCTGCTGCATTCCGTGAAGACGGTGGGTGTGTCGATGCGACTCCAGGGTTGATAGCGGTTGAAGCGAACCCCGTGAGTCTCCGACGACAAACCGGAGAGCATACTGGTGTGGGAAGGCATCGTGCGGCTCGGAACTCCGGCGAGGGCGGTCGTGGCGAAACCCTCGCGGACGAGGCGGTCGAGATGCGGTGTCGCCGTTGTCGTCAGCACCCGGGGCGCCAGCCCGTCGATGGAGACCAACAGCACCAGACGCCCGGCCCGGCCGTAATCGGCGTCGGGTCGGGGTGCGCGATCGATCCGCCCGGGCGCCATCCAATCGAAGACAGGCGCCCAGCCGAGCAACCCGACCAGGGCGATGGAACCGAGCCCTCGCACGAACCAGCGGAGCATGCTTCCTCCCACCAACTACCTCGACGACGGCCTCTCCTGCCGGCACGCCTACCCGAGCCCGTCCGGGTTCGGGCGGTCCGAGGTTACCAGCTGGAGCTAGGCAGCCGCGCCAGCTTGCTGCGCTTCCGGATCGACATTAGAGTTCGGACCCCTGGCGCGACCTCGCGCCGCTGCGTCCCTCGGGACGCGCCGCGATTCACGCTCCACGAGGGTCTTCAGGAAAAGGCAGCCATGCGTTTCTATGAGTACGAGTCCAAGGCGCTTTTCGGCCGTCACGGACTACCCCTTGGCAAGAGCGGGGTCGCCGAATCCGCCGACGAAGCGCGCCGCATTGCCTCCGAGATCGGGTGCCCCGTAGTCCTGAAGAGCCAGGTACTCTCCGGAGGGCGGATGAAGGCGGGCGCCGTCCGATTCGCCGACTCCGCGGACGAAGCAGCCGGGCTCTTCGACGAGATCCTCCCCATCGTCGTCAACGGCCAGCTGGCGCGGTCGATTCTGGTGGAAGAGAAGAGCCCGATCGCCCAGGAGTACTACGTCGGCGTCACCTGGGACGGGCGGCGCAAGCTGCCGGTGGTGATCTTCAGCGACATGGGTGGCATCGACATCGAAGAGGTCGCAGAAGAGCATCCCGAGCACGTCTCGAAGACGCACTTCTCCACAATCCTGCCCACTTCGCCGCGGATCGCCAAGGAAGCAATCGGCGCCACCGGTGTCAGCGGCGCAGCGCTCAACCGACTGACACCGATCGTCTCGAAGCTGATCGACCTCTTCCTTGCCTACGACCTCACGTTGGCGGAGATCAATCCGCTGGTGCGGCTCGAAGACGGCCGCTTCGTGGTCCTCGACGGACACGTAGACATGGAGGCCGAGGCCCGCGACCAGCACAAGGCGCTACTGGAAGATCTCGGTATCGGCCCCGATGAGACGCGCCAGGCGCGCCCACCGACCGACTTCGAGATTCGCGGCGCCCAGGTCGACGCCTCGGATCACCGGGGCGTTGCGGGAAACGTCGTGGAGTTCGACGGGAATCTCGGCCTCGTGATCGGAGCGGGCGGCGGCTCGCTCACCCTGTTCGACGCCGTGCGCAAGCAGGGCGGCCAGCCCGCCAACTACTGCGAGATCGGTGGCAATCCGAGCGTGAGAAAGACCTGCGAACTCACCAAGCTGGTGCTCGACAAACCCGGTGTCGAGAAGATTGCCGTGATGATGAACGTGGTCTCGAATACGCGGGTCGACATCGTGGCCCGTGGGGTCATCAAGGGCTGCATCGAATCCGGTCGAGACCCGGCGCAGACCATCGCGATCTTTCGAATCCCCGGCTCCTGGGAAGAAGAGGGCTTCAAGATCCTCGAGAAGCACGGTGTCGAGTACTGCGATCGAAGCGTGTCGATGTTCGACGCCGCGGGCCGCGCGGTCGCCAAGCTGCAATGACGGCACCCCTGCTGATCGACCGGAGCCAGCCATGTCCATCCTGATCGATTCCAACACGACCTTCATCGTCCAGGGCATTACCGGGCGGGAGGCGGTGAGCTTGACCCGCGAGAACCTGGCCTACGGCTCCAAGATCGTCGGCGGCGTGACTCCGGGCCGCGCCGGACGCGACGTATATGGTGTTCCGGTGTACGACTGCGTTCGAGACATCACGGCCAAGACGAAGGTCGACGGCTCGGTGGTCTGTGTTCCTCCCCGGTTTACCAGGGACGCGGTCTTCGAGGCGATCGAGAACGGAATCCGCCTGATCGTGATCGTGACCGAGCGGATCCCGCGCCGGGAGGTGGCGCAGATGGTGGAGCTCGCCAGCCTGCGAGGTGCGCGCATCATCGGCCCGAACTGCCTGGGAATCATCTCGCCCGGAGAAGCCAAGATGGGTGGCGTCGGCGGCCCAGCCGCCAACACCAAGACGGCCTATTCCAAGGGGCCCGTCGGCATCATGTCGCGTTCCGGCGGCATGACCACCGAGATTGCCAGCACCTTGACGGCGGCGGGCCTGGGCCAGTCGACCGCCGTCTCGATCGGAGGCGACGCGATCATCGGCACCTCCTACGCCGAGTTGATGCCCCTGTTCGAAGCCGACACCCAGACCCGCGCCATCGCGATCTACTCGGAGCCAGGGGGACGCATGGAGGCCGAGTTGTCCGAGTGGATCCAGGAAAACAACTCGCGGCTGCCCGTCGTCGCCTTCATGGCCGGGCGCTTCATGGATGAGATGCCCGGGATGCGCTTCGGGCACGCCGGCACGATCGTCGAGGGGAAGGCGGATACCACTGCCGACAAGATCGAACGCATGCGCAACGCTGGCATCGCAGTCGCAGAGCGAATCGAGGAGATACCGGCGCTCATCACGGAGCGAATCGGGGAGGCGAGCTGATGGCGGGGCTGTTCATCGACGTGAAGGTCGCCGAGAGCGTCTCTTCCGACGTCAAGCTCGCCGCCAAGCTCGCCGAAGTCTGCCCGGTCGACATCTTCGAGCAAGGCGCTGATGGCGCGCTGCGGATCGTCGACGAGAACCTGGACGAGTGTGTGCTGTGCGATCTCTGCATCGAGGCCGCACCCGCAGGCACCGTCGAGATCGTCAAGCTCTACGAGTAGGTCCAACTTCCAAATCGGAGGCTCCCATGAGAAACCCGAGAAGCTTCGCCAAGCCTCTGGCAATCGGTGCGCCCACTCCGCCCATCGACATTCCGGTGCGGCCCTCGCGCATGATCCACTTCTTCGATCCCAGCAATCCCCGCATGGCGATCAAGGTGCCCGAGCTGGTCACCAAGCTCGACGTGCTGCTGGCGAACCTCGAGGACGCGATCCAGGCCGAGAAGAAGCTCGACGCGCGCGAGGGGCTGATCAAGATCGCCCGCGATACCGACTTCGGAGCCACCCAGTTCTGGGTGCGGGTCAACAGCCTGGACAGTCCTTGGGGTCTGGACGATCTGCTGCGAATCATTCCCGAGGCGGGTGACAAGATCGATGTCGTAATGATCCCGAAAGTCGAAGGGCCTTGGGACATTCACTATGTCGACCAGCTGCTGGCCCAGCTCGAGGCCAAGGCCGGCCTCGACCGCGCGATTCTGATCCACGCGATTCTCGAAACTGCTCAGGGTGTCGCCAACGTCGAGGAAATCTGCGCCGCGAGCCCGCGCATGCAGGGCATCAGCCTGGGGCCGGCAGACCTCGCGGCCTCTCGCCGCATGAAGACCACCCGCGTGGGCGGGGGCCACCCGGGTTACCTGGTTCGCACGGATCCTGACCCCGACAACGCCGACGCCCCCCGACCCACCGCCCAACAGGATCTGTGGCACTACACCATAGCGCGTATGATCGATGCCTGTAACGCGACGGGTACCCTGCCCTACTACGGACCCTTCGGTGACATCGGCGACCCCATCGCCTGCGAAGATCAGTTCCGCAACGCCTTCCTGATGGGATGTGTGGGCGCGTGGTCGCTGCACCCGAGTCAGATCGAGATCGCACGGCGGGTGTTCAGTCCGCCGCCTGAGGAAGTGAGCTGGGCGAAGCAGGTGATCGAGGCAATGGGCGACGGCACGGGCACGATCATGCTCGAGGGCAAGATGCAGGACGACGCCACCGTCAAGCAGTGCAAAGTGATGGTCAGCTACGCAGAGTTGATCGCGATGCGCGATCCCGAGATGGCCAAGCAGTACGGCTTCAGCGCGGCAGACGAAACCTGAGACGCGAGCCGGCGAGCTGAGAACGACCGGCCCGTGCGAGCGGATCTCGTCTTCTACGTATCGGGACACGGGTTGGGTCATGCGACCCGCAGCGGCGCCGTCATCGAGGCGCTCGCAGCAACGAGCGGCGGCAGCGATTCGATCGCGGTTCGCAGCTCAGCGCCGGAGTGGATCTTCGCCGGGCGAGCGCCCGGAATCGCGTATCACTCTGCGGCCATCGACGTCGGCGTCATCCAGAGTACCGCGCTCGACCTCGATCTTTCCGCAACGCTCGCCGCCCACGAGGATTTTCTGACCGACTGGGAGGGCGCCGTCGAGCGCGAGGCCGAATGGATCCGCCGCAGCGAGGCTCGCGCCGTGGTCGCCGACGTTCCACCACTCGCCTTCGCGGCTGCCTCTCGGGCCGGTATTCCCGCGTTCGCTATCGCGAACTTCAGCTGGGATTGGATCCTCGACGCCTATGTGCGAAGCGATCCGCGGTGGGCGCCGATGGTCGCCCGCTATCGCCAGGCCTACCACGGCGCCAAGCGTCTCTTCCGGCTGCCGCTTCACGGCGACCTCTCCTGCTTCCCCCGCATCGTCGACGTACCCCACCTCGTCAACCGCTCCCGTCGCGACGCCGCGGAGTGCCGCGGGGCCGCCGGCATTGCCGACGACGAACCCCGCCGCGTCGTGTTGGTCTCCTTTGGCGATCTCGCGGGAAGTGCGCTCGAGCCGTCGGGTGGGACGGAGCTGGACGACTATCTCTTTCTCGGCATGGGGCGGCGGCCGGCGGCCTTCCGCGGGGACTGGTTGGAGATTTCGGGCCAGTCGAATATCCGGCACGAAGAGCTGATCTGCGCCAGCGATGCTGTGCTCGGCAAGCCGGGCTACAGCACAGTGGCGGAGGTGATCGCGCACGAACGCCGCTTTCTCTACGTACCGCGCTCGAGCTACCGCGAGAACTCCGTGCTGGAGCGAGGCCTCGCGGAGTCTGCCTGCGCCCGATCGATGCCGCGCGACGACTTCGCCTCGGGCCGCTGGCGTCCCCACCTCGACGCCCTGTTCGACCAGCCGTCGCCCCCGCCTGCGCCGGCGACCCACGGCGCAGAAACGATCGCTGCTGCGCTCGTCGAGCTTCTGCGCGGGCAGGATGCCTAGCCTTGGGGTTCTACGCTGCGAAGCGCGAGCAAGACATCCGTCGCGCCGCTAGCGGGACGCGGAGCGCGGCGAATCGGGCTGGAATCCCTAGTGTCCGAGAGCCTACGGGAGGCCTTCGATGACACGCGACAGCAAATCCGCGGTTGATGTCGACAGAGCGGTACCGCTCCTCAACGCGATGGCCCGCCACCATTTTCGCTGGATCTGCGAGAGCTTCGTTCACGTGCTGATTCTGCGAGAGTGGCAGGAGCCCGGAACTTTCGAGCGAATCGACGACGAGTATGAGCGCGAAGTGCCGCGTTGCTTCCGCATCGTCGAGCGGATCCTCGAATTGGGCGCCTCGCCGATGCCGAAGATCGGCTCTTCTGCCTATGCCCAGCATCTACCCGCTCCGGGCCGATCGGTCGCAGAAATGATCGGGCGCGAGCACGCCACGATGACGAGCTTCGGCGATGCCCTGGATGCATCGATCGAGTCACTCGCGAATGCTGGCGAAGACGTCGGAGCGGCGATCGCAAGCGAAGCAAAATCGAATCGCGCGGCCTACCTCGCGTGGCTCGCCGAAGCCGGCGCAACCATCAGCCAGAAGAATCGCGAGCGAACGCTCTCGGCACCGGCCGAAGCGTCGCACGCAAGCTGGATCGCGATGAATCGTCTCTACGCCCAGCTCCAATCCGCGGTCGAAGAGAGCTGTGTGCAGATGCTGCTGCTGCGCCAAGCGGGTCAGGCCGAAGTTGCAGATCGCACCTGGCGGGACTCCTTTGCCTACATGCTCTACGCGGGTGACGTCGTGCGCGTGTTTGCACAGCGAGACTGGAAGTTCGATCTCGCAAACCCTGAAGTGTATGGCGAGGTGATGGAACCCGAACCGGAAGGCTCGACGCAAGGCGCTCTCGAGCACCAGCGCGCGCGGTTGAGGGATTTCGCCGACCACTCGGGTGCGACCGCAGCGTTGCTTTCAGAACGGGGCGACCCCGAGCTCGAAGCCATTCCGCGCGGCGTCGCCCAATACGCTCGGGCTCGGCTCAAGGGGGAGACAGGCAACCCACCGCGCCCCGCGCGCTCGCTCGATACGGTGCTCGAAGAACACGCCTATCGCACAACCTGAGAAGCGGTTCTGCCAGGCCTTCGGTGTCGGGCCGTGTAAACAGACGAGCTAGATCACTCAGAGCAGCTCGAGGCCCGGAAAACCTGTGCGCAATGGCTCCAGGCACTGATGGAGGTAGACGGCGAGGCCACCGTCACCGGTCCAGAGCGTGTAGCGTCCCTGCCCGTACTTCGACCTCGCGGCGTCGCACTGGGCGATCGCGTGCATCGCGAACCGTCGAGCTCGTTCGAGCCACCGCTCGTCCCGGGTCCGACGAAACAGCTCGAGCAGCGCGAAGCCGTTTCCCGCGGTTCCGTGGCAAAGGCTCGACCCCTTCACCAACGGTCCCGCCTTCCAAATGAGCTCGCCCCCGGCTCGAAGCAGCGCATCGAGCTCGACGCTCACGTCACCGTCGGCTCGCGGTACGCCGGCTAGGGCCGCCACCACACCCGGCGCCCCGTGGCACCATTGGATGAGGCGGCGTTTCCCAGAATCGTCGTTGCTCACTGGCCAGTTCAGGTCGTCGCCGTCGCGCACGGCGCCTTGGACCAGAGTTCGCACAGTGCGCTCGAGTAGCTCGGGAATCCACTCGGCTGGCAGCAGATCCGCTCCACGCACCAGGGCCTGGGCGTTTCCGGCAACCCCGTGATTCGCGCCAAAGTAGTGACGCTTGAAGCCGAAGATGTCGCTCGTCCAGTGCCATTGCCCCCCATCTCCATGCGGATGCCACGAATCCCACAGCGAGCGCGCACCGCGCCGGTACCAGTCTGCCCACCTTGGGTCCCCGGTCGCGCGATAGAGGGTCAGCGCGGCGTGAATCATTCCCGTTTCGCCGGAGGTGATCTCGCGCGCGGGATGTCCGATGGTACGCGCCATGCAGTCGCTCAATCGCGCGGCGCGCTCGACGTCGCCGGGCTCGTCGAGCAACGCGGGAGCCAGAATTCCGATCTCACCCAGCTGGAGCCCGGTTTGGTAGCCGACGTCTGGTGACTCGAGATAGGCAGCGTGGATCCTCCTCCAGCCACCCAGGCGTTTCGGCACGTCGTAGCCTTCACGCTCCAGGATTCGCAAGCTCACCAATGCGCCAGCCGCACCGAAGTAGGCGGCCCACTTCGGCTCACCGGTCGCCACGTCGAGCGAATGCGAACGCCAGCTTCCGTCGGGCTCACGCGAATCGAGGAAGTCGGCGACGATTCGAGCGATCGCGTTTCGCACGACCTCGGGCTTCCAGACGTCGCCCGCGAGAGCTTCGTGGCGCTTCGGGTCGTAGACAGACGAACTCATCCGGCAGGAGCATAGGAAAACCAAGCAGCATCGTTGCTCGGCATGCCAACATGGGCGTCTCAGCACGCGGTCGAGCGAGCCGCGGTGGATTCGTGAGCTTCCGCAGCCCGGCTACTACCTTCCTAACTCTCGCGCTCAGCTTCTTCACTCGTTTCTGTCGGTTCGCCCTTCTCGAGCAGATAGAGCTTGCGCGGTGAGTAGCCGTAGTGGCGAAGCTTGGACCAGATCCGCTCCATCGACTGTTGCGGCTTCCTCGCGATGGCGATCGGCAGATTCTGACGCCAGCCCATGCAGTAGCGGCAGCGGGAACGACCGAGCACCCCACGAGCCGGTAGGCGCGGCCGCGAGCGGCGAAGAGCAGAAAGAACAGTCCGCTGGCCCAGACTGGAAACGTCGCCGGATTGAACGATCCCACCTGCTCGTCCAGGACTTCGAGAACCGAGGTGGATACGTTCGCTTCACGGTCGACGTTTCGATAGAACTCGAGCGAAGCCCAGTCGTGCTGGATCTGCCAGGCGAGATTCGGCAGCACGACGATGAGAGCGAGCGCCGCGCCGAACCACAGCTGCCGATCGAGCAGGTGCCTGCGCAAAGGAGAGAGCGGAAGCGCCAGAACGATGGCGGCGACCAGCGCGACCGAGGTGTGTTTGCTCGAAACGGCCAGCCCCAGCAGCAAGCCGACTCGCCACCACAGCCGAGCATCCTCCGAGCGGCTCAGCTCGAGCAACACTGCGAGCGTGAGCGACCACAGCAGGACCTCGAAACAATTGGTCGAGAAGATGCTGAAGACGCCCAGGTAGACCGGCGCCACGCTGACACAGAGCGCTGCGAGGAGCTGAGCAAAGCGCGCGGCTCCCAGGCGCTGGGCCATCCAAGCGGCAGAAAGCACGGTGCCGGCGCCACACAGCGCCGGCAGCAATCGCATCGCCGGCAGCGAATCACCCAGTAGCGATCGATTGATCGCCAGCACCATTGGAGCCAGGGGCGGGTGATCGACATGCCCAAAGGCCAGCCGCTTCGCACAGGCCAGGTAGCCGAGCTCGTCGACGAAGTAACCATACGCCGGATGGTTGCTGGTCAGCAGCAGCAGGAAAGCAAAGAGCCCAGCAAACGCGAAGACGGGCCAGCCGAGCTGGGTTTCCACGCTCTGCGCTGTAGTGGGCCCGCTCAGGCCACTCTCCGGGCCAACCCGCGGGCTAGCTGCGTTCCCGCTTCGCGGGGGCGCCCCTGTGGTGGGTCATCTCTAGGAACGCTCGAGCATGCGCTCGATCGGTCGAAGGGCGCCGAGCCGGATCGGCTCCGGAACCGTGACCTCCGGCTCGAGGTCGCGAAGACAGAGGTAGAGCTTCTGGAGGGTGTTGAGTCGCATGTAGGGGCATTGATTGCACGCGCAGCTCTCGTCCATCCCCGGCGCCTGAAGCAGCTGCTTGTCGGGAGCCTGCTGGCGAATCTGGTGAAATACACCGTCTTCGGTGGCGATGATCAATGTCTGCGCGGGCGAGTCCACGGCCCGCTTGATGATCCCCGTCGTCGATGCCACGAAGTCGCTCTGTGCGAGCACTGCATCGTCGCACTCCGGGTGCGCGAGCACTTCGGCATCGGGGTGGCGGACCTTCAGCTGGGCGAGCCGCTTGGCACTGAACTGCTCGTGGACCACACAGGTTCCTGGCCACACGATCATGTCGGGTCGGTCGGCCTGCTGCGCGACCCAACGCGCCAGATGGCGGTCCGGGGCAAAGATGATCGGACCATCTCCAAGCGAGTGGGCCATCTTGACCGCGTTGGAGGACGTGCAGATCAGATCGCTCAGCGCCTTCACCTCGGCACTGGTGTTGATGTAGCTGAGCACCGAGGCGCCCTCGTGCTCGGCAATGAATTCGCGAAACTTGTCGGCTGGGCAGCCGTCCGCCAACGAGCAGCCGGCTTCGGCGTCGGGGATCACCACCCGGCGCTCCGGGTTGAGAATCTTGGCGGTCTCGGCCATGAAGTGAACGCCGCAGAACACGATGACGTCGCGCTCGACCTGTTTCGCCGCCTGGGCGAGGGCCAGCGAATCCCCGACGAAGTCGGCGAGATCTTGGATCTCGGATTCCTGGTAGTAGTGTGCGAGCAACACTGCGTTGCGCTCGCGCTTGAGCTCGAGGATGGCCTGTTCGAGGTCGTCCGGAAACGCCTCCGACCCGCTCGCGATTGCTCCGCCGGCCATGCCGAAGGGTACCGTTCAGCCCAGCGATCCGGTAGCCGGCTCGATGAGCAGCGTGGGCACTCCGCAGGTGTGGTTGCGCACGCTGCAAACCCTCGTTCCGGGCTTGTACCCGTCGCGCAGATCGGAGACGTCGAAGTCCGCCGTCAACAGGCGTCGCCGCGCGAGATCGATATCCGCCACCTGATAGGCGAGCCCACCGAAGCGATCGGCTTCGGATGCATCTCCCCCAGGCTCCAGCGCACCGACGACCTCGACCGTCACACCTCCGACGCGATAGAACAGGATCCGGAGACCGCGCGCGTCGAAGCGGCGATCGAGGGCGAGCCGAAGGCCGAGTGCTTCTCCATAGATCTCCGCCGAGGCGTCGAGGTCTCGACTGGAGACAACCACGTGATCGAGGGCGCGGACCGCACCCTCCGGCGCCGCGGCGGGCCTTGCGAGAGGGAGCGACTCGCCGCTCGGATCGTGCTCGATCGCAAAGAGCGGGAGTCCCCTGGTGAACTTCGGCGGCAGGTGCACCGTTGTCCAGCGGCGCACGGCGTCAGCTGGATCGGAGTGTCCTTCTCCTGGTTGCGGGTCCGTCGCGTCGATTCCGCGCGCCCGCATACCCGCTGCAAAGGCGGCCGCATCGTCAACGCCGAAGCAAGCCGCCGCCAGACCCTCGCCGCGCTCAGCTAGCAGCTGCTCGATCTGTCCTCCCACCCCTTCGTCACCCGTCGAGGCGAGAAGCTCGAGATAGCAATTCGCGAGGCCGAACAGCGTATTCGCGGTATCCGCCTGGGGATGCCGGCCGCGCCAGGACGGCGCGACTCCGAGAAGCTCTGTGTAGAGATCCGTCGCCTCCGAAAGGTTTCGAACGGCGATCACGACATGGTCCAAGCTGTGCAGCATCGGTTACGGCTCCTAGACGTCCCAGAAGTAATCTTTTCGGCTCAGCGGCGCACTGTTCGCCTCACCCGCGCCGCCCGAATCCGCGCCTGCGTCGTCACCGCGCAAGATCCGCTCGAGGTGCTCCTCGAGATCGCGCGTTTCGGTTTCCCAATAGCTCGCGGTTCCGAAGTGCGGGAAGGCCGCGGGAAACGCCGCGTCCTCCCAGCGTCGTGCGATCCAGGCGGCGTAGAAGACGAACCGAAACGCCCGCAGCGGCTCGACGAGCCGAAGCCAGGAAGTGTCGAAGTCGCGAAACTGACGGTAGGCGTCGATCATCAGCGATCGCTGGCGGACGCCCTCGGCGTCGCGCCCCGGGAGCATCATCCACACGTCGTGGACCGCAGGGCCGACTACGAAGTCGTCGAAGTCGACGAAGAACCAGCCCCCTTCCCCGCGCAACAGATTCCCGACGTGGCAGTCGCCGTGAATGCGATGCACCGGCACACCGCCGCTGAGTTCTTCGTACACGTCGGCCAGCTCGACCACGCACGTCCGGTAGCGCTCCGCACAGGTCGCTGGCAAGAAGCCGCTCTGCTCGAGAAATTCCAGCGGCTCGAGGGCTGAGCTAGGCGCGTCGAGGCGCTTGCGATGGGGTGCATCACTCGTGGCTCCCACGTTGTGGATCCGAGCCAGCAGGCGTCCGAGGATCTCGATCTGCTCATCGGACAGCTCGTCAGGCGCGCGGCCACCTGTGCGGGGCCAGATCGCAAAGTGAATGCCCTCTACTGCGCGCAGCGTCCCCCCGTCGGGGAAACACACAGGGGCACAAACGGGGATCTCGGCCTCGGCCAGATCGTTGAGGTAGCGGTGCTCGTCGAGAATCGCCTCGCGGGTCCAACGGCCGGGGCGGTAGAATTTGACGACTACGTGGCTGTCGTCTTCCAGGCGCAGGTCGTAGACCCGGTTCTCCAGGCAGGTCAGTGGCGTACAGTGGCCGGTAGGCGCGAAGCCAGCACCCTCCACGGCGACCAGGACGCGATCAGGAGTCAATTCCGAGAAGAAATCCGACAAGTCTGCCGATGATAGGGAACGGCTCGCGTCGCGTTGCTGCGAAAACGCCGTTTCGATAGGCTTCTCGGACACTTGCACGACAGGAGAACCTTTGATGTCGGCTCCCCACCCGACGGGGCGAGATCGTCCCTGGGTGTTCCGAACCTATTCGGGCCACTCTTCGGCACGCGCCAGCAACGAGCTCTACCGCACGAACCTCGCCAAGGGCCAGACCGGGCTCTCGGTTGCCTTCGACCTCCCCACCCAGACCGGGTACGACTCCGATCACCCGCTGGCTCGCGGCGAAGTCGGAAAGGTCGGCGTGCCGATCGATCACCTCGACGACATGGCCGCGCTGTTCCGGGACATCCCCCTCGATCAGATGAATACCTCGATGACCATCAACGCCAACGCGGCGTGGCTGTTGGCGTTGTACGTGGCAACGGCCGAGAGAGCTGGCGTCGACGCCAAGTTGCTTCAGGGGACCACCCAGAACGACATCGTCAAGGAATACCTGTCGCGGGGGACCTACATCTTCCCGCCCGAGGCCTCGCTGCGTCTGATCAGCGATCTCGTTTCCTACACCGTCGACGCAATTCCGAGGTGGAATCCCACCAATATTTGCTCGTACCACCTCCAGGAAGCGGGAGCGACGCCGGTCCAAGAAATCGCCTACGCGATGGCAACGGCCCTGGCGGTGATCGACGCGGTCCGCGACCGGGACGACGTGCCCGCCGAGGCCATTCCCAAGGTGGTGGGCCGGATCTCCTTCTTTCTCAACTCCGGCATCCGTTTCGTGGAAGAGATCTGCAAGGGCCGCGCAATGGCGGAGCTGTGGGACGAGCTCACCCAGGAGCGTTACGGGGTGGAGGACCCGAAGCTTCGGCGCTTCCGCTATGGAGTCCAGGTGAACAGTCTGGGGCTGACCGAAGCCCAACCCGAGAACAACGTCATCCGCATCGTGCTCGAGGCGCTGGGGGTCACCTTCTCCAAGAAGGCGCGCTGTCGTGCACTCCAGCTGCCGGCGTGGAACGAGGCCCTCGGCCTACCGCGTCCCTGGGATCAACAGTGGTCTCTGCGGATCCAGCAGATCCTGGCCTTCGAGTCGGATCTGTTGGAGTACCAGGATCTCTTCGATGGCTCTCACGTCGTCGAAGCCAAAACGGCGGAGCTCAAGGCGGACGCCCGCAAGGAGCTCGACGCAGTGCTCGCGATGGGCGGTGCCATTGCCGCGACCGAGAACGCCTACATGAAGCGCTGCCTCGTTGAATCGCAGACTGCGCGCTCCCGGGCGATCGAAAGCGGCGACATCAGCGTCGTCGGCGTGAATACCTTTACGACGACGGAGGCCTCACCGCTGACGGAGGGGCAGCGCTCCATCCTGAAGGTGGACGAATCGGCCGAGCGCGAGCAGATCGAGCAGCTCGTCGCATTCCGCAACGCGCGCAACGCTGCTGACGTCGAGGCGGCGCTGACCCAGCTGACAGACGTCGTGCGCAATGGAGGCAACGTGATGCCGCCGTCCATTCGCTCCGCACACGCGGGTGTGACCACCGGCGAATGGGCCGACGTCTTGCGAAGACTCTTCGGCGAGTACCGGGCTCCCACGGGTGTCGTCGCGCGCGAGGCCGAGGGCGGAAGCGAGCAGACAGCGGCCGTCCGCAGCCGGGTGCATCGACTGACCGATCAGCTCGGCCGGCCGCTCAAGATCCTGGTGGGCAAGCCGGGGCTCGACGGTCACAGCAACGGTGCCGAGCAGATCGCGGTCAAGGCTCGAGACGTCGGCATGGAAGTGGTCTACGACGGGATCCGGCTGTCCCCGGAAGAGATCGCCTCCTCGGCGCGCGACGAGGGTGTGCACGTCGTCGGACTCTCGATTCTCTCGGGCTCCCACGGTGTACTGGTCATCGACGTGCTCGACCGCCTGCGCAAGCTGGGGCTCGGAGAAATCCCCGTGGTAGTTGGTGGAATCATTCCCGAAGATGACGCGGATCGACTGCGCGTGGCCGGGGTACGTCGCGTGTACACACCCAAGGATTTCGACCTCACGAGCATCATGAGCGACATCGTCGATGTGGTAGAGGAGTACGGCCCTGGCGCCTGAGCTCGCCGAGCGATTGCTCCACCGCGACCGAGAGGCGGTACCCGAAGCGCTCAATCTGGTCGACGATCGTCGGCCCGATCGCCGCGCCGAGGCACTGGAGCTGCTCGATACGCTGGAACGGGAGACTCCGTTTCCGGGCGCTTCCCGCATCGGCCTGACGGGTGCGCCCGGCTCTGGAAAATCGACTCTGCTCGATGCGTTGGTGCGCGAGCTGCGGCCTCGCGGCGAAACCGTGGCGATCGTGGCCGTCGACCCCTCCAGCCGCAAGACCGGGGGGGCCCTGCTCGGCGACCGGATCCGCGTTCGTTCGGGAGCCGCCGATCCGGGCGTCTTCATCCGTTCGCTGGCCGCCCGCGACCAGCTCGGTGGACTGGCGGAGAGCGCATGGGCGGCGGTGGCAATCCTGGCCACCTCCTTCGATCGAGTGTTCGTAGAGACCGTGGGCGTCGGACAATCGGAGGGCGAAGTCGCCGCGCTCGTAGACACCCTGGTCTACGTCGGAACTCCCGGTGCCGGGGACACGCTCCAATTCATGAAGGCCGGAATTCTCGAACTCCCCGACGTGTTCGTCGTCAACAAGAGCGACATCGGGTCCGCCGCGGCGCGCACGGCCAGCGAGCTCGAAAGCGGGGTGGGCCTCGGTGAGCGGAATCCCTCCCAGCCCGTTGCCCAAGTCGTCCTCACTTCGGCGCGCGATGGCGCGGGCATCGCCGAGCTGATCGCGGCGGTCGACGCACACCGCCAACAACAGCTCGACAGTGGAACGCTTCGCGAGCGCCGCCAACTCGGCCGCGAGACCCAACTGCTGCTGGCGTTGGAACGCCGCTATGGCAGCTTCGGAATCGGAAAACTCGGCGACCCGCCTGCACTTCGCGAGCGCATCCGCAAAGACCGACGCTCCTCCGCCTTCGCGCTGCTGGCATGCCTGGGGCGAGAGATCGAAGACGCCCTCGAGAAGTCGTCCTAGTGGGAGTTTCTCGTCCCATTCAGACGCTCTTCGAAGCGGTTCGCGAAGCCTGCTCGCCCGGAGCGTGGTCACGTGGTGTCGAGCTCACGCGGTCGGACTCCGTCAATGGCGAACGCGCCAGCGAAACGGAGATTGCAATTCGCGTTTCTACGCGGGGCGGACTCATCTGTCCGCTGGTCACCCTCTACCCCGCAGACCCGGATTGGGATTGCGACTGCTCCAGCCGCGAGAGCCCGTGCGAGCACGTCGCCGCGGCCGTCATCGCGTTGCGCACTGCGCGCAAAGAGGGACTGGAGCTCCCGGGCGACAACCGGGCCGGACGCATCGGCTACCGCTTCAGCCGTCACACTGCAGGCCTCTCCCTGGACCGCGTCGTCGTGGCCGGATCGGACTCGCCGCCCCTCCGCGTCGCCCTGGCCACCGTGGCCTCCGGGCGAGCCGAGGGACCCGAATTCCTCGCCACCCAGGCGGATTTGATCGTGGATCAGCTGGTCGGCGCGCGGCTCTACGGCCCCTTGCCGCGCGGACTGATCACGAAGCTGCTGGCGGCGCTCGAGGATGCCGACGACATCCAGCTCGACGGCCGACAGGTGCGAACCTCCTCCGAGAACGTGGTTCCAATCGGTCGAGTCGTGGACGAACGCGATGGCTTTCGGCTCTTCATCGAGCGCGATCCCGGCATCACGGAGGTGTTCCACAACGGGGTGGTGCTCTGCGGCGGCACCTTGAGGCCCGTGGGCGACAGCAACCTCACCGGGCGAGAGCTGGACCAGCTGACGCGCGGTCGGTTCTTCGGGCCCGACAACCTACCCGAGCTGATCACCGAGATCCTCCCCTCACTGCGCGGCCGGATTCCGATCGTCATCGAGACCAAGCGCCTGCCCCGCACCGTCGAGGAGACTCCGCGCCTGGTGCTCCAGGTTCGGCGTGACCAAGACGCCCTCTCGGTGCTACCGACGCTGGTGTATGGAGACCCGATCATCGCTCGGGTCGACGCCGGGCGATTGACTCTGCTTGGGGACAAGATTCCCGTACGCGACGAAGCGGCTGAGCGTCATCTGCTTCGCAGGCTCCAGAACGAGCTCGAGCTCGCGCCCGGTCGAAGGTTACGCCTGAAGGGTTTGGACGCCGTCGACTTCGCGCGCGGACTCCAGCAGTGGGGAGGTGAGATCCAGGGCTCGGCGCACGAGGACTTCTATCTGGCGCCGGCCGTAGAGCCCCGCTTCGAGATCAACGAGTCGGGCTTCGACCTGCGATTCGAATCCGTTGGAGACTCACCGGACGGTTCGACTTCGGGCCGGAGCGCGGATGCCACGAGCGTGCTGACGGCTTGGCAGGAGGGGATCTCGCTGGTGCCGCTCGACGGTGGCGGCATGGCGCCGCTGCCCAAGGATTGGCTGAGCCGCTTCGGAGACCGGATCGCCGATCTGCTGGCAGCCCGCGATGCGGAGAGCGCGCTGCCGCGCTGTGCGCTGCCGGACCTGGCTCGCCTGTGTGAGGAGTTGGAGGTTTCCCCTCCGCCCGCCTTCGAAGCCCTTCGCGAGTTCATCGACCGCCCGGAAGGAATTCCGTCCGCGGAGCTTCCGGCAGATCTCACAGCGACGCTGCGAGGCTATCAGCGCGTCGGCATCGATTGGCTCTGCGCCCTGCGCGAGGCCGGACTCGGTGCGCTGCTCGCAGACGACATGGGGCTGGGCAAGACGCTCCAGGCACTGTGTGCCCTACGCGGACGCACACTCGTGGTCGCTCCGACGAGCGTCGTGCACAACTGGGCCGATGAAATCCGTCGTTTCCGGCCAGGCCTGAGTTACCAGCTCTATCACGGTCCGGGTCGAAAGCTGAGGTCCGATCGTGAGGTCACTCTGACCACCTACGCAATCCTGCGGCTGGACGCCGACCAGCTGGCCGAGCAGCACTGGGACACCCTGATCCTCGACGAAGCCCAGGCCATCAAGAATCCGGACAGCAAGGTCACTCGAGCTGCCTATCGCCTGAGGGGCGACTTCGCGATGACGCTGAGTGGAACGCCCGTGGAGAATCGGCTCGATGAGCTGTGGAGCCAATTTCATTTCATCAACCGTGGGTTGCTGGGTGGACGGCGCGATTTCGAGGAGCGCTACGCAAAGCCGATCGACGCCGGAGAATTGGATCGGGCAATGCATCTGCGCGATCGAATTCGGCCCTTCGTGCTTCGGCGACTCAAGCGCGACGTGGCGCCCGAACTACCGCCGCGCACAGATGTGATCCTGCACACCACGCTCAATTCGAGTGAGCGCAACACCTACGACGCCATCCGCGCCGCCGCCCTGTCGGATGTGGTCGCTCAGCTCTCCTCGGGTGTGAGTGTGATGAAGGCGCTCGAGGTACTGCTTCGGCTGCGGCAGGCCGCCTGCCATACGGCGCTGGTGCCGGGCCAAGAGGCAGAGTCGTCGTCCAAGCTCGAGTTGCTGCTCGAATTTCTCGACGAGGTTCTGGCCGAAGGACACAAGGCGCTGGTGTTCTCCCAGTGGACCTCACTACTCGACCTCGTCGAGCCCCACCTCGATCGCGCCGCGATCGACTTCGCACGCCTCGACGGATCGACCCGAGACCGCGGAGCGGTGGTGGAGCGGTTCCAGAATCCAGGGGGCCCGCCGGTCCTGCTGGCATCTCTCAAGGCTGGCGGCCTCGGGATCAATTTGACCGCCGCCGACTGCGTGTTCATCCTGGACCCCTGGTGGAACCCCGCCGCCGAGGATCAAGCCGCCGACCGGACCCATCGAATCGGGCAGAATCGCCCGGTGATGGTGTACCGCTTGGTTGCAGAAGACACCGTCGAGGAGCGAGTACTAGCGCTCCAAGAGAGGAAGCGCGCCCTGAGCGAGGCGGCCCTGGGCGGCGCCGCGAGTGCGCTGAAACGGGAAGACCTGATCGCCTTGCTGAGCTGAGCCCCTCGGTACCCAACTCGAAGGAGAATCATTGTCTCTCGCGATCCACGCCGCGCAGGCTCCGCAGTTCGACCTTCGCTGGCGAGCCAGTCGCCTGTGAAAACGCTGCGCCGCGTCCTCTGGGCGTTGCTGGTCTCGCTACTCGTGGGATTCGCGATCGGCACGGCTCTGCGTCTGCGCCTGGAGCGACCGATCCGCTACATCGGTTCAGCGATCGCGCCCCACCCATTCGATGTCAGCGACGCCCTCCCGCCGGTTCTCGACGCGCGCCATCACGAAGAGCAGATCGGATAGTCGGTTGAGGTAGGCGAGCGCGGTGGGGCTGAGAGCGTCGTCAAGTCCGAGTGCAACGACCGCGCGCTCCGCTCGGCGACACACCGTCCGGCCTTGGTGATAGGCAGCCGCAGCCGACGTTCCGCCCGGTAGGATGAAGCGTTTGAGCGGCTCGAGTTCGCGCTCCAACGAATCGATGTGGGCTTCGAGCGCGGCAATGTCTTGATCCTCGGGCTGTGGGATCCCTGCCTTTTCACGCTGCCGGGCGTCCGGCGAAGCCAGATAACCACCGAGATCGAAGAGCGTGGATTGGATCGTCCGAGTGATCTCGCGAAGGTCGTCGTGAGGCGTCAGTGCAGCACATTGACCGAGACACGAGTTGAGCTCGTCGACACTGCCATAAGCCTCGACCCGCAGGTGATTCTTGGCCACGCGAGCGCCGCCGAAGAGATCGGTCTCGCCCAGATCGCCGCGCTTCGTGTAGATCTTCACGTTTCTAACCGGTCAACTGCTCGTCGATGATCCGCTCGAGCTCGGGATCGGCACTGCCGGCCTCCGGGGCCGTGCTCCGGGGTGGCGAGGATCGGGTCTGGCGTCGGAGAAAGACCGCAACCAGAACTCCCCCGAACAGAAACGCGAGCAAGGGAACCGCATAGGCCGTGATTCCGAATCCCGTGGCTCGCGGCGCCGGACGAAGGACGTCGCCGTAGCGCTCCAGCAATTCGTCCTCTACATCAGCCTGTGTGCGTCCCGCCGACTCCTGGACCACGATCCACAGGCGAAGGCTCTCAGCCTGGGGACTCGTGCAGTCTGCGAGCGTCTTGCCAGGACAGAACGGGCTCATCAGAAGGTTGGGAAGCTCGTACGCCCAGCCCGCCGGTCTCTCGGCGGCACCGGCGTCTTGCGCCGACGCGGAACCCACGGCGATCAGGATCAAGCCGAGCGCAGCGGCCACAACCCATTGACTTGTCTTCACCACGATTCGCCCTCCGGTCCCGGCAGCTGATAGGCATCGACCCGCCGGGCGAGCTGACAGAACGCCCGGCCCGCCACCGACTCCCGGCCCATGCCCTCCAGAAACACTCGCCCTTCGTCGGCGGCCGCGGCCAGTGTCGGATCGAAGGGAATCCGAGCCAACACCTCGATGTCCCAATCCCACGGTTTCTCCACATCGGGAGTCTCGCGAAATAGCGAGCCCTCCGCCCCGCACTCCGAACAGATCACGGTACCCAGATTCTCGACGAGGCCGATCAGCGGAATTCTGGCCTCTCGGGCACGGCGTAGCGAACGGTCGACGGAGAGCTGGGCCACGCGCGTCGGAATCGACACCGCGACGGCCGCCGCGATCGGGGGAAGCCATTGGCCCAGGGCCGGCAGCCGGTCCGCACCGGGTGCCAGGTCGACGATCAGATAGTCGAGATCACCCCATCGGGTTCGGCCCAGCAGGTCGCCAATGGCCGCCTGCTCCATGGCGCTACGCATCGGCGCCCCCTCGCCGCTCTTGCCGTCCCAGTCCAGCGCTTGGTTGTGCTCGAGGAAGAAGTCGATGCTCTGAACGCGAAGTCCGAGTGGTCCCGGCGCCGGGCCGAGCGCTCCGTCGGAGCTGATGCGCACGGGTTGACCGCGCAGGCCCAACATCTTCGCGACCGAGGGGCCGTTGAGGTCCGCATCCAGCAGGGCCACGCGTCGATCGAGCTGCGCGAGAGCGATCGCCAGGTTGACCGAGACCGCCGTCTTCCCCACACCGCCCTTGCCGCTCATCACCACCACCACGCGCTCGACGCTCGCCAGCTGCTGGGCAACGCGCGCCCGAACCACTTCGACGTCCTCGACCAGGGGGGAAACATCGGCTGCGGTCACGCCTCGAAGACCTCCGTGGCTGAGCGATGCGGCGCGGTCGTCGTTTCGCCGCTCGCAACGGACCTGCTGTGCCGTTTGGTGCAGTGTAGCCCAGCGTCGTTGCCGAGGTCGGAGGTGGGTGGTAGGGTGGATTTGGTCGATCGGATTGCCGACGTCCCACCGTCGAGATCCTCCTCCACGACCGGTTCGATCATGTTCGATCATTCATGAATCAGCGCAGCGAAACCAGTGCCGGGGGCGTGGTGTATCGGAGGGTCGCGAGCGGAGTGGAAGTGGCGCTCGCCGAGCAGCGTGACCGGCTCACCTCCGCACTGACGACGAGATTGCCCAAGGGCAAGATCGAAGCTGGCGAAACCGCCGAGGACGCGGCTGTGCGCGAGGTGGCGGAGGAAACCGGTTTGAGGTCGCGCGTGGTGGGATCTCTTGGAACGGTTCGATACGTCTACCGCGAAGCGTCCGCTCCCGTCTCCAAGCAGGTCCACTACTTCCTGATGGAGTGGCTCCCCGGGGAACCGCTCGAACTCGACGGTGAGATGGAGAGGGTTTACTGGTGTCCGATTCCGGACGCGCGCCAGCGGCTCACCTTCGAAACCGAGCAGAGGGCCATGGAATGGGCCGAGCTCGAGCTGGAGGAGCGCAGCTAACGCTGCGCAACTTGAACTCGTGACGCAGATCTACAGCCATTCGCGATTGTCGACATTCGAAGACTGCCCGAAGCGATTCCAATACCGCTACGTGCTCAAGATTCCGACCGATAGCGAAGGCATCGAGGCGTACGTCGGCAAGCGCGTTCACGAAGTCCTCGAGCGGCTCTACATCGCCGCGCAAAAGGGTCTGGTGCCGTCCCTTGCAAGGGTCATCTTTCGCTACAACCAGCTCTTCGATGAACACTACGACGCACAGAAGATCCGAATTGTCCGAGAGGGAACCCCCGTCGACTTCTACCGGAACTACGGCGAGCGCTGCCTGCGTGACTTCTACCATCGCCACTACCCCTTCGACGGCGACAAGACGATGGGCCTCGAGCACCGGGTGCTCTTCGCATTGGACGAGCCAGGCGAGTATCGACTGCAGGGAATCATCGATCGGCTGGTTCGAGGTCGGGACGGCACCATCGAGATTCACGACTACAAGACCGGCCGTCGCCTGCCATCGCAGGAGGAGCTCGACCGCGACCGCCAGCTGGCCCTCTACCAGCTGGGCCTGGTCGGGCGCTTTCCGAACCAGCCGATCCGCCTCGTCTGGCACTTCTTGCACCACGATCGCCTTCTCACCTCGACGCGCACGCCCGAACAGCTGGAGACCCTGCGTGTGGAGACGATGGGCGTGATCGACCGGGTCCGGGCGGAGTCCGAGTTCAAACCCAGGCGCAGCGGGCTCTGCGACTGGTGCGAATACAACGATCGCTGCCCGATTTACTCGCGGAGGAAGGGCAAAGGTCGCGAGACCGCGGCCAGCTCCCCCCCGGCGCCCCCTCCGATGGGCCAGCTGACACTGTTCTAGCGCTCGGGCCTCAACTCGCGGTGGACTTGTTCCGCGGCGACTTGTCAGTGGTGATCGTCTGAAGGGATCGAAAGTTGTGCGCGTCGGTGTCGAGCTGGTCGAGCTCGAGTTCTCCCGACAGCACGGAGCGCTTCCATTCCTGGTGTGCGGGCTCGCGTTCGTGGAATTCCGGCATCACTTCACGAGCGAACAGCTCGAGGCTCGCGCAGATGTCTTCGTGGAGGTTCTTGCCGGCCTGGTTCAACAAGATCACCTGGTCGACGTTCGACTTTTCGAACTTGTGAAGCTTCCTGCGAATCGTTTCGGGTGATCCCACCAACCCGGTACGGCGTTGCTTCTGCCCCTCCGGGGTGTCACGCCACTTCTGATATTCCTCCCAGAGGCTCACGGAGCCGGGGTCCACCGGCCCGTGCGAGTTGTAGAAGCGCAGCGCAAACTGAAAGAAGGTCCAACCCTCGGCCTTCTTGAGTGCCTCTTCATCGGTGTCACAGCACATGAAGCCGCTCACTACGGCGATGTTCGGGTTGGTCTCGTAATCGGCGAGCTTGTCGAGTTCGTGGATGTAGCTGTTGTAGTACGCGTGTACCCACGCCTCCGCAGCCTCCGCCGAGATGAATTGGAACGCTAGTGCGCCCATGCCGCGACGGCCCGCCATTTGGATGGTGTCGAGCTGAGAGCAGGCCACCCACAAAGGCGGATGGGGCTTCTGGCGCGGCTTGGGAAGCACGTTGCGGGCGGGGAAATCGAAGTGCTCGCCGTGATACTCCCAGCGTTCGTGGCTGAACATGGGGAGGATGGCGCGAACGGCATCTTCCCAGACCTCGCGTTTGTCGCGGAAACGACGACCGAAGGGGTGGAGCTCGGTGACGCTGGAGCCCTCGCCAATTCCAAACTCGACCCGCCCGTTGCTGATGAGGTCGAGCATGCTGATGCGCTCTGCCACGCGTGCCGGGTGATTGGTGGTGAGTTGAACGATGCCGTGAGCCAGTCGGATGTTCTGGGTGCGTTGGCTGGCCGCGGCGAGAAACACCTCTGGCGCCGAAGAGTGCGAATACTCTTCGAGGAAGTGATGTTCGACCTGCCAGGCGAAGTCGTATCCCAACTGGTCGGCCAGCTCCAGCTGATCCAGGGCGTGATGGACCAGTTCGTACTCCCCGTTCTGGGTCCAGGGCCTGGGCAGTTGCAGCTCGTAGAAGATTCCGAACTTCACCTGGTGCCGTCCTGTGGTTGGTAGCTTCGCAGGGGCTGCATTCTATCACGAGGAATTGTGGACACGGGCCTGACTACTGGGTTCGCCGGTAGGGGCGCCCGGCCTCATAGAGCTCGAGGCGATCCTCTACCTCCTTGACGAGTTCCTCAGAGCCCCGCGCAGACGCTCGCTCGAGGGCACGGTGACCTGTCTCTCGCGCGTCCTCGAAGCGACCGGCTTCGGCATAGGCGGCGGCCAATGCGTCGAGGGCGGCAGCATCGCCATGCTGCGTCAATCGCGCAGCTCCCTCGGCGAGGCGGACCGCTTTCGCGCCATCTCGCAGCGAGGCGTCTGCATCACTCGCCAGGATCCAGGTCAACTGCAGCAAGGCCATCCTCGAATTCGGGGCCAGCTCCAATACGGCGCGCAGCTCCTCCTTGGCGCGCTTCGATTCTCCGTTCGAGAGGTGATGCTCGGCCACGCGCAAGCGCGCCGAAGGAAGGCGTGGGTTGACTTCGATTGCTCTTTCGTACTCCGAAATCGCTTTTGCAGGTTGGCCTAGCCGGCCATAGACGTTCCCGAGCATCTGGTGGTACTCGCCCCGTTCCGGGTTGATCTGCAAGGCGCGCCTCAGCTCGATGACCGCCTCGTCGAATCGATCCTCCAGCAGCAGGAGGTGACCCAGATTGTAGTGGGCGCGTTCATCGGCGGGCTTCAGCGCGATCGCACGGCGGAGGTAGTCTTCGGACTCGCGGTACCGAGCGAGGTTCGCGTAGATGAAGCCCAGGTCGCTCATCGCCGGTGCGTGGTCGGGCTCCCGCTTCAGCACCTCTTCGAAGTAGCCGATCGCCTCCTCGACCCGACCCAGTCGGACAGCGTTGACTGCCGCGTTGTAGTAGGCCTCGGCATCGTCGACGGTCTCGAGGACACGCACCGCCAACTCGTGGGCCTCGCCATGCTTTCCCGCCCAGCCGAGCACCTTCGCCAGGTTCGTCAACGCCCTCGCATGAGCACCGGGCTCCAGGCTGCCCTTGATCTCCGCCGTCACCCGACTGATCGCGCGTTGGTCCCAGGAGGAATCGAAAGCGACGATGCCCTCGGAGTGCAGCAGGCTGATCAGCTCGAGTGCGAGAAGGCGATTGGCATCGATCGTCGGATGGACGTGGTCCAGGAAGAAGTCCTCACCCGGGATGCCCTCGAGCGCTCGGTCCGCGAGAAACTCCACCCACCTCAAGAGCGGAACGTCGCGATCCTCGGCCACCCGCGCGACGATCTGTAAAGCCTCGGGAAGAGCTCGCAGGGGGCAGACATCCTCTTCCAATGCTCGCAGGAAAGCCTGCCTCGATTCCTTGAAGCGATCGCTCTCGTAGAGAATCCGTCCCCGCAGATAGCGGGCGTCGGCGCGACCCGGGTCGATCGCAATCGCCGCGTCCACGGCGAGCAGCGCCTTCTCCAGCCTGCCGCGCGAACGGCGTCTCCGCGCTTTGCTCAGCCACTCCTCGAACTCGAGCCTTTCGATGAGGGTGAGACTCTCGGCGGCTTCGGATTTGAATGGCGAACAACTGCGTAGGTTGGAAGCGGGCGTCACGAATACGCTTCCGGCCCCGACCGAGTCAGCAATGTCGATCATGCGTTCGAGATTGAACCGGTAGTGCGCAAGCACCTTGGCCTGTTGCGGTTCATCGCGCTGGTAGGCCTGCAGGCCCACACTGTCGTCGAGCACCGCCTGCACCTCTCCGGGCAGCACCTCTCGCGTCGACAGCTCCGAAGGCGGCCCGCCCGCAGCCGCCTGGACGACCCTTTTGAGCAAGCTGTAGGACCGGGTGCGATTCAACAGCGCGCGCGACTCGAGTACCAGCGGCGATGAGTCCAGCAGCGCCGCGTAGGTTCTGCGCTCCAGGAATTCGTTGTGGCCGCTGTAGATGATGAAGAGGTCTGGCTGATATTCGATCAGCTCTTCCATCAGCGCGGCGACCCGATAGCTGGCGTAGCTGATTCCCCCGGCGTTGATCAGCTGCCAATTTCTCGATGGATCCGCGATCGGCAGCAGCTCGCGCAGCCAGCCGCAGAAGGAGGTCGAATCGGCGTAAGGGCGGCCGTAGGTCGTGGAGCCGCCCATGCAGAAGATGCGATAGGTGCCAGGAGGCTTCGTCCGCTCGAAGTTCTGGGTGTTGAAGATGGCCCGCTTGTTTCTCGCGGTGGCCAGCGTTTCCCCCCGCTCGGCCTCTACGAAGAGTGGAATCCTCGATGAGAATCCGACGAGCGGATCCTTGTCGTAGAGTTCTGGTTCGACTCCCACCAGCGCCAACCCGCCCTCGATCAGCAAGAGGAACGCGAGCAGGGATGCCAGCGCGAAGATCGTGTTTCGGATGAGTGACATGGCGGGCGGCCCCGACGACCGCAGCCGAGCTTACCACGCCGCCCGAGCGTCGAGCGAAACGGCGCAGAGTCGACCAACGCTATGAGCGGCCTGGCGATCCGAGCTCCATCCTTCGTACCCGCGGCGGGGTGGAACCACGTGGAGGCGAGCTGCTAGCCTCGCCGCCATGGGTCTGAACGTCGAGAGAATCCCCACGCTCGGGGACAACTACACCTATCTGATCATCTGCGAAGAAACGGGCGAAGCAGCCGTCGTGGACGCGCCCGAGTCCGAACCGGTCATCCGCAGAGTCGATGCGCTCGGCGCTCGAGTCACGAAGATGCTCTCCACCCATCACCACTGGGATCATTCGGCGGCCAATCCGGATCTTTCGAAGCGCTGGGGTATTCCGGTCTTCGGCCACGCTTCTGATTCGGATCGGCTGCCCGGCCTGACGGATGGGCTGGAGGAGGGCGACAGCGTCTCCGTTGGAAATCAGCTCGCGCGCATTCTCGACATTCCAGCCCACACGAGACACCACATCGCCTATGTGTTCGACGATTCCGATGCGCTGTTCTGCGGCGATACGCTCTTCGCCGGCGGCTGCGGGCGCCTCTTCGAAGGCACGCCGGCGATGATGTACACCGCCCTGGTCGAAAAGCTGGGCGCGCTACCCGACGCAACCCGGGTGTTCTGCGGTCACGAATACACCGAGAGCAACCTGGTATTCGCTGCCCACGTTGAGCCGGACAATGTCGCGGTCCGCGAGAAGCTCGAGCGGGTGCGCGCGATCCGGGCCAGGAAGGCCTCGGACTGGCACGATGCGACGCCGGAAGAGATGACCGTGCCGTCGACGATCGGCGAAGAACGCGAGACGAATCCATTCCTGCGAGCTCGGGACGCCGACGAACTCGGCCGCATTCGCGCCGAGAAGGACAACTTCTAGATTTGTCCGGATCCGCGGCCTCGCCCCCCGCGGGCGCGGTGGTATCGACCTATCGCCACCGGGTTCCATTCTTCGACACCGACGCGATGGGTGTCGTCCATCATGCCAACTATGTTCGCTATCTCGAACTCTCGCGCGTGCTGTGGCTGGACGAACACGATCAGCCCTACCGGGTGTACGCCGAGCAAGGCATTCACTACACGACGACCCGGGTCGAGCTCGACTATCTCCGTGCCACGCAATTCGACGATGAAATCGAGATCGCGGTTTGGCTCGACTGGGTGAGGGGGGCCTCCCTGGCCATGGCGTACGAGCTGACGTGCAACCGAGACCGTGTCGCAACGGGCCTCACCGTACACGCCGCGGTGAATCACGAGGGCCGGGTTCGCCGACTTCCACGCGAGCGTGTCGACAACCTCAAGCGGCTCGCATTACATCCCGGCCCCAGGGCCTGAGCGAGGCACGAACGCTCAGACGCGCCCTCGGAGCCGCCGCGGAACGGTTCGCGAGAACAGCGATTCCGACCAGCGCGAGACGCGCTGGATCGCCTCCAGTGCGTCCCCCTGGCCAGGCCAGTGGGAGCGCACCACGTCTGGGTGGACTCCGTTCAGGATTCGCGAGAGCGCCGCCGAAACCACTATCAGATCGTCCAGGAGACCGATCGGTCCGACCAACAGACTCGGCAGGAGGTCGATCGGCGAGAGCACGTAGCCCACGCCGAGAAGCGCGATCGCCTTGGAGGTCAGCGGTACGCGGCTGTCCCGCAGCAAGCGCGCCAACAACACGGTCAGGTCGGGAAGCAGAAGCAATAGATCTCGAACGCCCGAGCCAGCTCCCGAGTGAGGCAGCACGACCCGGGTTCGAAGCCGGTCGTAGAGCCGCCTCTCTCGAGGGTTGAGCTCGATGGTAATGGTCTCTTGTTGCGCTGATTCGCGGGTCACGCCGCACCCCGAGCCATTGATCCGCTGACAAGAAGGTAGCCATCGCGGCGTGCTGCGGCCCCGCCGAACCCCACGCCGTTTCCGGGTAACCGCCGCATCAACAGGCCCATCCTCGAGACTTGCACGGGCCTGGCATCAGCGAAACACCCCTGACCGTTCTCGCACGCCGCACTCGAGCAGGCGCAGGATCTCGGCCTTGACCTCTTCCACCTTGCCGTCGATGATCGAATCCTCGTCCGACGGGTCGCCAGCGAATTGCATGGGGGCGCCAAAGTGGATCCGATATTTGACCGGTAAGGGCAACAGACCGAGGGGCCCCAGCAGGGGGAATGTCGGGGTGATCGGCAAGGCCGGCATGCCCAGCAGCCGCCCAAGGCTCGCGAGATTGACCAGACCCGGTTGCTGCTCCTCGGAGCCAACGATGGCGACGGGCACGATCGGTGTCGCCGTCTCCAGTGCCAGGCGCATGAATCCCATCCCGAAGCGCTGCAACTGGTAGCGCTGGGAATAGAGCTTGTTCATGCCGCGCACGCCCTCGGGGAAGACGACCACACACTCGCCGTTCTCGAGCATGCGAATGCAGTTCTGGGGAGTCCCCACCAGAGCTCCCGAGCGCGCAGCGGCGACGCTCACCCAGGGAAGCCGGGGAATCCAATACTCGCCCATCGCCCGAGCCACCCGGGGCGGCTCCGCTTCCAACAAGAGAGATGTCGCCAGCATCGCCCCGTCGAAGGGAAGCTGGCCCGCGTGGTTGGCGATCACGAGCACGCGACCTCGGGGAAGCCGGTCGATGCCGAAGGTCTCGACGCGGAAGTAATACCGGTAGAGCAATGCACTGGGAAGGGACGCTCGCCGCAGCCACTCGGGGCTCATCCCGTAGGCGTCGAATCCGAATTCGTTGAGTTGATTCGGAATCTTGGCCAGCCGTTCTTCGATCCGAGCCTGCAGGTCTCGGGTCGACAGAGGGAGCAAGCCGCCGGCCAGGTCGGCCAGAGCGGCGAGTGCACCGGTGATCGCCACGTCGCTAGCTCCGAACGCTCTGAAGGGTCTCTTCGAGCCCGAACAGCGGACGAAAGTTCGTGGCGTCGACGAAGCGGTCGCCGGAGAGCGTGATCGGGAACTTGAGGAAATCCAATGCCCCTGGCGGATAGGCGATCAGACCCAGCTGGAAGAGGCGGTGGAATAGCGGCTTCAAGATCGGCTCGGGGATCGGCATGGCTTTTCCCCCGGTCTCGGCGATGGCCGTGTGCAGGGGAACTTCCCCGGGGCCCGTGATGTTGAAGACACCCTGAAGCCGGTTCTCGAGCGTCAGCGCGATGGCGTCGGCCAGATCCTCCTCGTGAATGAACTGCATCATCGGATCGAAGCCCATCACGGTGGGAACCCGTCGCTGGCGCAGATACTGACCGATCATCGAGTGCACGTAGTAGCCGAGGACGTTCACTGGACGGATCACCGAAGTCCGGATGTGGGGATATCTCCAGAGAAATGCCGAAGCCAGGGTGTCGACTTCCACTAGGTCGCGGATCTCTGGATACGAGCGACTCGCCGATAGCGGCGCGTCCTCGTCCATGTAGTACGGGTTCTCGGGAAACGCCCCGTACACGTAGCCACTCGACACCACGACGAGATTCTGCACGCCGTTGTGAACGCAGTGATCGAGCAACTGCTTGGTGCCCCGAACGTTGACGTCGTGACGCAGCTGGGCGCCGGAACGAAAGTGGCGGACGAAACCCATGTGGACGACCGAGGTGGGCTGCTCGCTGCGAATGACGTCCTCGAACTTCTTCTTTCTGAGGTCGACGACGTGGATCCGAACTCCCCGCGGGTGTCCCTCCCAATCCACCCGATCGGCACCGCAAACCTCGAAGTTCTCGATCAGGCGACGCGTCAGGAGCCTCCCCTGGCCTCCTGAAATTCCCGTGATCAAGACCTTTTCCATCGATACTCCAATGGGTTACGGCCTTGGATCCGCCCCATTCCGGAGGCCCTGCCCCTGCCCTCGCGGCCCGATTGGGATAAAGTAGCGCCCCCAGAGGGATCCGTTGGTAGAGCCGTCAGCCCGCTTCGAAGAAATCAAGCTACCGCTTCGCGAGTCCGTTCACGGACTCACGGAGGTATCGGCCGTCCTGGGCGTTCCCCAATGGTGGCCGACGGGCCAGCGGGTGGGCGTCGTCCTGGCCCACGGCGCCCAGCGCGACAGCTCCGACCCGTTGATCGAGTTCTTGCAGCGCACCCTGACCGACCGCCGTTGTCTGACACTGCGCTTCAATTTTCCGTTTGGCGAGGCCGAACGAAAGCGACCGGATTCGCCCAAAGTGCTCGAGAGAACATTCCGGGCGGCGATCGAAGCCCTGGCGCGCGATCCGAGCGCTGCGCCCGCCCATCTGTTCCTCGGCGGCAAGGGCCTCGGCGGGCAGGTGGCTGCCTCGCTGGCGGGGGCTCGGACCCGAGTGGATGGGGTGTTCTTCATGGGCTTCCCCCTTCACCCCCAGGGGAAACCCGAGAAGATCCGGCCCGAGCGGCTGTTTCGAATCATCGCACCGATGCTCTTTCTCCAGGGCGAGCGTGATCGAAACTGCAACCTCGACGTCTTGCGCCGCACCCTCACCCGCGTCGGCGCGCCCACCACGCTCCAGGTACTTCAGGAAGCCGACCATCACTTCAAGGTCCTGAAGAAGTCGGAGCGCACTGACGAGCAGGTGCACGAAGAGATGCTTGCGTACGTCGACGCCTGGATCCATAAGGTGGCGGACGGCTGACGCGTGGGTGCGAACGGCGACCTCTACTTTCGCCAGCTCGCGGTCGGCGAGATGGCCAACTTCGCCTACCTGATCGGTAGCCTGTCGAGCCGACAGGCCCTCGTCGTCGACCCCGCCTGGAGCGTTGACGAGTTGCTCGACTGCGCGGAGGGCGACGGGATGGAAGTCGTAGGCGCACTGGCGACCCACTACCACCAGGATCACGTTGGTGGACGCATCTTCGGCCAAGACATCGAGGGAATCGCTCGTCTGTTGGCGCGCCAGCCCGTTCCGATCCACGTCAACGAAAACGAAGCGGATGGGTTGATCAAGATCACGGGGGCTTCCGAGAGCGATCTTCGACGCCATAGCGGAGGAGATGTCATCGAGCTCGGCGAGATTCGGGTGCGGCTCCTCCACACCCCCGGGCACACGCCGGGGTCCCAGTGCTTCCTCGTCGAGGAAGCTGGGCAGCCGGGTTCACTCGTCTCGGGCGATACGCTCTTTCTGGGAAGCTGCGGGCGCGTCGACTTGCCGGGCTCCGACCCCGAGGCGATGTACTACAGCTTGAATCAGACGTTGCGCCAGTTGCCCGATGAGACGCTGCTCTACCCGGGACACCTGTACTCCAGCGACCCCGTCGGTACGCTGGGGGACCAGAAGCAGAGCAACCCCTACCTCCGAGCCGCGAACCTCGAGCAGTTTCTGATGTTCATGGGAGCGTGACAGCCGCCCCCGCTCGCCAGGCGCAGTGATCTAGGGCGCGTCGTTGCCGATGATGATCTCGCCTCGGAGTATTTTGCGCGCATCGATTCCGCTGCGCTGGTTCGCGTCAGGCCGCACGATCTTGTAGCTGTAGCGGCCGGGCTTGAGCTGGCAGAAGCTCGCGAACTCTCCGGCGTGGATGGGCGCCGAGCGCAACTCGTCGTCCTTGATCGAGAAGTTGACCAGACTGTGACAGATCATCGAACGCGCGACTTCGCGTTCGAACACGACCGTGGACGCAACGCTCGAGTAGCTGATCCACGCGACGAGCTGGCCCTCTTCGAGTGTCACAAGCCTCGGGTTGAGGGACTGGTCCGTAATCAACACCACCTTGTGGTCGGTCATGCGATAGCTGGGATCGAGCTGCGGGAACTCGCCAGGCGTGTCGTACGGAATCTCTGAGGGTCGATCGTCGGCCGCCGAGATGGGTCCTGCAAACAGCAAGGCCGATGCGGCGACGAGCAGCGTCCTGAGGAGCAGACTCGTGTTGTGGGGGGTTGCATGCGACATCGATGTCCAAGCCTCCATCCTGGATGTGTAGAGGGGCGAACCCCGAGGATGGCAGATCGACGCAGCGAGAGAAACCGGCAGAGCACCTCAGGTGGCCCGCGAGTTATATCAGACCCTTCGCGAACTTTGCCGAATCTTCGATCTGGCCGGCCTCTCGGTCGGACCCGGCTGGCTCGGCGCGGCGCCCCCATCCCTGGGCGGAGCCGCTAAAGGCCCGAATCAAAGTAGCTTTCCGACCGCTAGCACGGCTTGAAATCGCCCCCACCGTCGGGTAGTTTGGTCGCGCTTCAGCGGCCCCGGGGTACGCTCGCCCGGGGTTTTCACGTTCTCTCGGCTCGATCACCGCAGCGATCACTCACGTCAACAGCACAACAGCACGATTGGAGGCTCGATCCCCCGTGAAGATCATGGTCTGCCTCAAGCAGGTGCCGCATCAGGATGCGCGGCTCGACATTCGCCCGGACGGCACCTGGATCCAAGACGACAACATCAAATTCGAGATCAACAGCTATGACACGTACGCCCTCGAGGAGGCGCTCCGCGCCAAGGACGATGGCGAATGTGAGGTCCTGGTGGTCTCGATCGGCCCCGACCGCGTCACCCAGGCCTTGCGAACGGCGCTGGGCATGGGCGCGGATCGCGCGATCCACGTCAAAGACGCCGAGGCCGACGGCTCCGATGCGCTGGGGATTGCGAAGATCCTCGCGGCCATCGCCAAGGAGGAGAGTCCCGACCTGATCTACACGGGGCTGATGGCGGAAGACGGAAACTTCGCCGCTGTTCCTCCGATGCTGGCGGAGCTGCTGGATATGCCTCACACGACGGCGGCGCTCGCCCTGGAGCGCTCGAACGGCTCGGTCAAGGTCGACCGCGAAATCGAGGGCGGCGCCCACGAGGTCGTGGAGCTCCAGTCCCCCTGCCTGGTTGCGGTCCAGACCGGACTGAACCAGGTCCGCTACGCCTCGCTCAAAGGCATCATGGCTGCGAAGAAGAAGCCTTTGGACGTCAAGTCGGTGGCGGACCTCGGCCTGTCGGGCCAGGTGGGCGCGGCGGGGGCGAAGGTCGCAATCCAGCAGATCAGTCCCCCCCCCAAGGGCGATCGCGCCGAGATCATCGAGGGCTCGACGGATCAAATCGTGGCCGGCTTGCTGGGCAAGATCAAGGAGCTGGGGCTCCTCTAGCGGTTCCCGGCGCGCTCGCGTCCCGAGGGGTCGCGACCAACGGACATCAGAAATGAAGGGAGTTTTCGATGGGTAGCATTCTCATCGTCGCCGAAATTCTGGGCGGCCAGATCCGCGAATCCAGCTTCGAGCTGGTCACTTATGCGCAGAAGATCGCCGCCGCCAGCGGTAAAGAGATCAACAGCCTAGTAGTCGGCAAGGACGTCTCGGGCCTGGCGGAGGACTTCGCCAAGCGCGGTGGCGGCCAGGTATTCCTGGCCGACGACGACCTGCTGGCCAACTACTGCGTCGAAAGTGCGAACGCCGCGATCCGAGCGGCGGTGGAAGCGTCCGGCGCCGACCTGATCCTGTTCTCCAACACGCCCTCCGGCTGGGACGTGGCGCCTCGTATCGCCGCCGCGCTGGACGCAGGCTTCGTCAGCGATTGCTTCGACGTCGATGTCGAAGACGGAGGCTTGGCCTTCACTCGCCGCATCTTCAACGGCAAGCTCGATGCGCGACTCAGCGTGAACGCCGAGGTGGTCGTCGCGACCATGCAGCCGGGTGGGACGACCCCGTTCGACGGCAGCTCCGATGGAAGCGTGACCGCACTCGCGGTCTCCGCCTCGTCGGACAAGGCCAGGTACGTCGAAACGAAGGTCGTCGCGTCCGGCGGCGTCGATCTGAGCAAGGCCGACATCATCGTCTCCGGCGGCCGCGGCGTGGGCGCTCCGGAGAAGTTTCCCGAGGTGATTCAACCACTTGCGGATGCGCTTGGCGGGGCAATGGGAGCCTCGCGCCCGGTCGTCGACGCCGGTTGGCTTCCCCATGAATACCAGGTGGGGTCGTCTGGTCAGGTCGTGACGCCCAAGCTCTACATCGCCGTCGGAATCTCGGGCGCGATCCAACATCTCGTGGGGATGAAAGGCTCGAACTTCATCATCGCCATCAACAAGGACGCCGACGCCCCGATATTCGAGGTCGCCAATCTCGGCGTCGTGGGCGATCTCTTCGACGTAGTTCCCGCGCTCACCAGCGCGGTGAAGGAAGCGAAGGGCTGAACGAAGCGTTAGCCCAGCGGTCCGGGGCAAAAGGCCTCTGGTCACCGAGCCAGAATGGGCTGGCCCCGCTCGACATGCGGGGAATTGACACCACTACGCTCGCCAACTGCACTCTCGATCGCATTGTCCGTTGACAGCCTTCCGTCGGAGGAGTAGGCAGAAGGAGGGCAAGTCATTCGGCCGAAAACGTCCTCGCCTGGCCGAGCGTCGTCGTTGAGTGGGCCAAGATCTGAGCAGCTGCGGAGCGACCCGAGGACATTCGCCGGGGGGGGGTGTGGTCGCGCGGCGCATTGCGTTCATCAATGAGAAAGGCGGCAGCGCCAAGACGACTCTCGTCTCGGCGATCGGCTCCTACCTCGCACTTCACCGCGGCCGACGGGTTCTCGCGATCGACATGGACCCCCAGGGCCAGCTGGGGAAGGTGTTCGGCGTAGAGACCCGCAGACGGCGATCGGCGATCGATCTTCTGCTCGATTCGGTCCTGGGTGATCCAGCCGCCCTCGATCCCGGTCTGAGCGAGCCTGCCGATCCGGCCCGCCCAAACAGCCTGCTTCCCATTTCGAGCACCAAGCTGCCCCAGCTCGACGTGATCGTCGCCAACAAATCTCTGGGGTTGCTTCCGTCCTTCGAAGACGATGACGTCGACCCAACCGGCCGCTTGGCGCGCGCGCTGGAGGCCGCGCCGGAGCTCGACGCCTACGACTTCGTGCTCTTCGATGCGCCCCCATCATTTGGACCGCTCACCCTGAACGTGCTGCGGGCGGCGACGGAAATCGTGGTGCCGGTTCCGCTGACCTATCTCGCCTTGGATGGCTGCGCGGAGCTGGTGCGAACCTTGGCAACCGTCCGCGACCGCTACGCCCACCCAGATCTTCACATCGCGATGGTCGTTCCCACGTTCTACCGCCGAACCAAGCTGGCTAACGAGATCCTCGATCGTCTAAAGCAGCGCTTTCCGAAGGAGATCGCGCACACGGTCATCGGCTATCACGTCAAGATCGATGAGGCTCAATCCAAAGGCCTCTCCATCTTCGAGTACGCGCCTCGCGATCGCGGCGCAGTTGTGATGGCCCAACTCGCCGAAGAGCTCGAGCTGCGCGGCCAGCCAGCAGGAGGGGTGACTTGAGCGAGATGGAGCGCCCGTCTGCAGACAGCGCTCGCCCGCAGCAGGATACGGATCGGGCACTCGGCCGCGATCCCTTCGAGGATCTCGAACGCCCGGATCCCTTCGAAGCGCGCCTGGACGCGATCGAGGGCCGACTCGTCCGGAGTCCGAGCCCGAGCCCGACCCCGGGATGGAAATCGCTTCGGGTTCCCGCGCCTGCGGTCGATTCAGCCGAGCGTCGCGAGCAGCAGCTGCCACGCGAATCGCACCAGAGCACCGCGCCCTCCAGCGCTGACAGCGGGCGCCCGGCCAACGAGAACGTGGCGCGGCTCACCCGTCGGCGATGGTCCACCACCCCGTCGCGCGCCGAGATCGAGCTGCCCAAACCGCGCGGGCTGCTCGATCGCCTGACCGGCGATGAAGAGCGGCGCATGCTGGCGGCGCTGTCCCATCTCGTCGAAGGCGAAGCGCCCTACGATCGCTTCGGTTTGTCCCCCGGCGCGGTCAAGACCGCCTTCCCCTTCTTCCACGCCCTGTATCGCATGTACTTTAGGGTCAAGAGTCAGGGGCACGAGAACATTCCCGCCGAGGGCCCGGTGATTCTGGCGGGCAACCACGGTGGCCTGCTCCCCTTCGACGGCGCCATGGGCATCGTCGATGTCGCGCTGCACACCGATCCACCCCGGCTCGCCCGCACCGTCGTCGACCGCTGGGCCGGATCGCTGCCGTGGATCAACATCTTCTATGCCCGCGTCGGACAAGTCGTCGGCACGAGAGAAAACCTGGCCGACCTGCTGGAAGACGGACAGCTGGTGTTGGTGTTTCCCGAAGGCATCGAGGGAATTCGCAAGACGATTGCCCAACGCTATCGACTCCAGTCGTTCCGCGTCGGTTTCGTGGAACACGCGCTGCGGACCAAGGCGCCAATCGTGCCCACTGCATTCGTGGGCAGTGACGATCAGGCTCCAATCCTATTTGACATCAAGCCTCTGGCGCGACGACTGGGGCTTCCCGTGGCCCCGGTTACACCGACTTTTCCGTGGCTCGGGCCGCTCGGACTGATTCCATATCCGGTTGGCTACCGAATCGTCTATGGAGAGCCGCTCCGCTACCACGAGCGTTTCGGTCCCGAAGCCGCCGACGACTCTCGCCTGGTTCGCTACCTGGCCAACCAGGTACGGCGCGCCGTGCAGCTGCTGATCGATCGGAACCGCTGATGGCAAACGTGATCGTGACCCATGCCGACGAGCCGATCGGCCGGAGGATCGTGAAGACCCTCTATCACGACCCGAGAGTTGCCGTGATCCTGGCGCTGGGAGACGGGCCGCCGCCCCGCTCGTTCGATCGCTTCCTAGCGGGCCGCAAGCCACGCGTCACCTACGCCCGCGTCGATCTCGCCAAGCACCGTCCCGTCAGCGACCTGTTCCGCTCCGGTCCCTTCCGCGCCGCGGAGATCGATACGCTGATCTACGTCCCGCGACATGGGGCCGCACCCTCCCAGACCACCCAGCTCATCGGGGGGCTGACGGAGCGCACGGCCGAGAGCCGACTCGTGCTTCAGCAATGCCTGGAGATTCCCTCGATCCGGAACCTGGTCGCGATCGGCAGCGCGTTCGTGTACCGGCTGGTGCCGGGCAACGCCAACCGCCTCAACGAGGAGAGCGAGCTCGATCTCGACCCCGAGGTAACCCCGGAGATTCGGTCCTGGATCGATTCCGACATGATCTTTCACGGCGAGATCCACAACGAGCGGCTCCGCATCGTCCTCTTGCGCGTTCCGACGGTCGTAGCGGCCGGTGGCTACGTGTACCTGAACCCCACCCTAGGAGGGCGCGCGGGCTCACGGGTCAGAGCGTTGGGCTTCGATCCGATCTGCGCGCTCGTTTCCGACAAGGATGTGGCCCGTGCCGTCCAGGCCGCCATCCAGGCTCGGGCTTCGGGAATCTTCAACATCGCGGGCAACGAGGTACTGCCCCTCTCGGTGCTGGCTCGTTGGACCGGGCGGGTGAGCATTCCAGTACCGGCGCCGATGCTGGGCTGGGTTGCAGCTGTGGCGCGAGCCACCGGCACGGACTCTCGGGGAGCCGAGAACAGCCCGCATCTCCGCTTTGGATTCACCCTCGACACAAGTCGGGCGGTGGCCGAGCTGGGCTTCAGCGCCCGCTATCGGATCGGCATGGCGCGAGCCGGCGATGGCGCGCTGCGCCTGGAGACCGCCTCGGTCTGATCCACTGCATCGCCGGCGGGATGGGGCCAGGCTATCCTCCCGCGTCTGCGATTCTCCCCGAGGACCCATGGCGCTGGCAACATCCGACTTCAAGAACGGGCTCAAGATCGAAATCGACGGGGAACCGTACACGATCGTCAGCTTTCAACACGTGAAGCCCGGCAAGGGCGGCGCATTCGTTCGGACCAAGCTGAAGAATTTGAGGAATGGCAAGGTCGTCGACAAGACGTTCCGGGCGGGCGAGAAGGTCGGTGAGCCCGACGTCGAAGACCGCAAGATGCAATTTCTCTACTACGACGGTGATCAACTCGTGTTCATGGACACCGAATCCTATGACCAGGTGCCCTTTTCGGCGGACCAGGTCGGCGACGCAAAGCAGTACCTCACCGAGAACCTCGACGTGGGCGTACTGTTCTGGAACGGGAATCCGATCAATCTCGAGCTACCGCCGTTCATCGAGGCCGCCATCGCGAAGTGCGATCCGGGGATCAAGGGTGACACCGCCCAGGGTGGCACCAAGCCGGCCACCCTCGAGACCGGAGCGATCGTGCACGTACCGCTCTTCATCAAGGAAGGCGAGCGGGTTCGGGTCGATACCCGCTCGGGTGACTACGTCGAAAGAGTTGGCTGACTCCAGACCCGGGAGCTCGCCCAGCGGCCGCAAACCGAGGCGTGCGCTGGTCTTTTCGGGGGGCGGCGCCCGCGGCGCCTATGAGGCGGGTGTCGTTCAGTATCTGGTCGAGGAGCTTCCGAAGCAGCTAGGCCACCCGATCAGCTTCGACATCCTCTGCGGCACCTCCGTCGGGGCGATCCACGCCTGTTTCCTCGCCGCGACCGCCCACCTGGATGCGAGTCGTGGCGCCCGCCTGGTCGATTTCTGGAAGTCCATGCGGCTGGAGGAGATCCTCCCGCTCTCCGCGCGCGACCTCTTGCGTCTGCCGGCCAGGCTGCTCGGGCTGCGCCAGACCGCAGACTCCATTCGGAGCGGGAAGGCCCCCGCAAGGCTTTACGGACTGCTCAACACGGAGCCGCTGGAACGCCTGGTGGTACGCACGATTCCCTGGCGGCACATCCGTGCCAACGTTCGAGACGGTCGCGTCGACGCTGTCTGCATCGCAGCCACCCAGATCGCCAGTGGCCGGACTGCCGTGTTCATCGAGAAACGGGACAAGAACATTCCCATGTGGACCCGTGACCCCATGATCGTCCCACGCATCACCCGGTTGCTTCCAGCCCACGCGCTTGCGTCAGCGGCCATTCCCGTGCTCTTTCCGGCTGTGCGAGTGGGTCGAACCTACTATGCAGACGGCGGCCTACGACTCAACACGCCCTTGGCGCCGGCCATTCGCCTGGGTGCCGACCGGGTGCTGGTCGTTGCGCTGCGTCAGAACATCGCCGACGCACATCAGCTGGCGATGACCCAGGGTCGAGTCGAGGATTACGCCAGCCCAACCTTCCTCTTCGGCAAGATCCTCAATGCCCTGCTCCTCGACCACCTGGATACCGACCTGGCACGCATGCACGTGATGAACGAGATCCTCAGCGACGGCAAGTCGGCTTTCGGCCCCGACTTCGTCGATCGCATCAACGAAGTCTCGATGCGCGAAAGGGGTCAGCGGTTTCGCCCCATTCAGGATCTGGTGATTCGGCCGTCTCGGGATCTAGGAATCCTGGCGGGTGAGGTGCTCTCGGCGATGCCGTCGGATCGCAGGCGATCCCCACTCTTGCGGCTGGCGATGCGGAGCCTCGAAGGAGGTCGCCGCTCCCCCGAGGCCGACCTGCTTTCCTACCTCCTATTCGACGGCGAATTTCTGGGCCCGCTGACCCAACTCGGCTACGCGGACGCGCGCGAGCGCGAGTCCGAGCTGCTCGCGTTCTTCTCCGACGATCCGCTCGAGTCGGAGGCGTAAAGTCGATGCGTGGAGACCAGCTCGCACGCCAATGGCAGCTGATCCAGCGGCTGGCGCGAAGTCGCTCAGGCGCGGCACTAGACGACCTCGCCGAGGAGCTCGGTTGCGTGCGGCGCACCGTCTACCGCGATCTCGACGCGCTCATGTTCGCCGGCTTTCCCGTCGTGAGCGAGCGCAGGGATGGTCGGGTCTACTACCGCTTCCTCGACACGTTTCGCTTGGGGGACGTCCCCTTCACCTCCGACGAGATCATGGCGCTGGCATTCAGCGAGGACCTGCTTCGCACCCTCGAGGGCACCGTTTTCCATGACTCGATTCGCTCGGCGCTTCAGAAGATTCGCGCCGGATTGGGACCGGACCTCACCAAATACCTCGCTGAGCTGGGCGATGTCTTTCGGGTCTTGCCGGGGCCCCACAAGAACTACGCGGAGTATCGCGAGACGATCCAGGTCTTGAACGATGCGGTCCTGCGACACCGAACCGTGAACATGCGCTACCGAACCGGACGGACTGGAGCCCTATCGACCCGCGACCTCGATCCATACCGGGTGTGGTATCGAAGCGGGGGGCTGTACGTCGTGGGGCTCGACCACCGATCCGATGAGATCCGCACATTTGCGGTCGATCGAATCCGCCGCATCGAGCCAACGGAGCGGACCTTCGAGGCCCGCAAAGACTTCGATTTCGACGCCTACATCGGTTCTTCCTTCGGCGTGATTGCGGAGAGTCCGGTGCGGGTTCGCATCCGCTTCGATCGCCGCTGGGCGACTTACGTCCGCGAGCGAACCTGGCATGAGAGCCAGGCCTTCGAACCGAGAGCCGGGGGGAAGCTGGAGCTCAGCATGGACGTGGGCAGCACTCCCGATCTGCGCACTTGGATTCTCTCGTTCGGGTCGGGGGCGGAGGTGCTCGAACCCTCCAGTCTCCGGTCCGAGGTCCAGCGAGAGTTCGAGGGCGCTCTCACGCGCTACCGGGGCCAGTGAAATTGGATTCGCACTGGCGGTCGGCAGGCAAAACCGCCAACGAAGGCCGTCGATGAGAGAGCTGATCAAGCCCGGAAAGCTCGCGCCAGGCGATCGGGTCGCGACGGTCAGCCTCTCGTGGGGCGGGCCCGGCGCCTTTCCCGATCGCTATCGCGCTGGCGTGAGGCAGCTGCAGGAGGCCTTCGGAGTGGAAATTGTCGAGATGGATCACACCCTGGCTGAGCCCGCTTGGCTCGCAGCTCACCCCGAAGCGCGAGCGGAAGATCTGATGAACGCCTTCGCGGACCCGTCGATTCGGGGAATCATCTCCAGCATCGGCGGGGACGATTCGATCCGCCTGCTGCCGCACCTCGATCTCGAGACGATCCGCACGAACCCCAAAGTCTTCATGGGCTACTCCGACACCACCGTGAGCCATTTTGCCTGCTCGAAGGCGGGAATCGTGTCCTTCTTCGGACCTGCAATTCTGGCGGGTTTCGCGGAAAATGGGGGCCTCTTCCCCTACCTGGCAGAGTCCATGCGACGGACGTTGTTCTCGGCCGAGCCCATTGGAGTGATCGCGCCGAACCAAGATGGCTGGACATCCGAGCATCTCGACTGGAGCGAGCAGGCCGATTCAGACCAGCGTCGCCGGCTGAACGCCGCGACTCCCTGGCGCTACCTACAGGGCGAAGGCGTGGCGGAGGGCCGGCTGATCGGCGGTACCCTCGAGGTGGTCGAATTTCTGCGCGGCACGTCGTTGTGGCCCGACGACTCCGAGTGGCGAGATACGCTGCTCTTCCTCGAAACCTCCGAGGAAGCCCCGCCAGCGTCTGTGCTCGCCCGGGCGCTGCGCGTGTACGGAGCGATGGGAATCCTGGATCAGATCTCCGGGCTGCTCTTCGGGCGTCCGGGCGGCGGTGTGGAGAGCGAATTCGACGCCTACGACGAGACGATCGTGCAAGTGGTCGCGGTCGAACACGGCAAACACCAGCTCCCCGTGGTGACCCGCATGGACTTTGGTCATACCGATCCGATGTTTCTATTGCCCTACGGCGTCCGTGCCCAGATCGACTGCGACGCAGCGCAGTTTTCGATCCTCGAGGGCGCCGTCGTCGATTGACCAACGAGCCGTAGCCGGCCCAGATCGGCAAAACCGTGGAGACGTCCTGAGTTCACCCCTCGACCGTCCTTCAGCTGCTCAGCTTCTGCTGGAGTCGGGGAGTCACCGTCAACTCGTGATCGAGCAGAGCATCTCCGTCGAAGATGAAGCGACCGTCGACACGCGCGCCGGCGAGTAGCTGCGGCAGCCAGATTCGATCGTCCTCCCACATCTCGTCGTAGGGGACATGTCGTTCGTCGACCCAGAGAGGAGCGGCTTCCGGAGTCTCCGAAGGCGTCCCCGTGAATCCAGTGGCCTGATAGACGTACACGTGGATCCCATAGCCATCCAGGAACTGGAAGCGCAGCTCACCCATCCGTTCCAGATTCCGCGGCGTGATCAAGAGCTCTTCACGCACCTCGCGCGCCGCGCAGGCATCGAGAGTTTCGCCCGGCTCGAGTCGCCCTCCAGGGCCGTTGATCTTCCCTGCACCGAGTCCGCGCTTCTTTCGGATCAGGAGCAAACGACCATCGAATCTCACGAATACGAGCGTCGCCAGATCCGTGGCCCGCCAAGTCGTCCAGTCCACCTGCGAAACGAGACGCGTCGCCATGGCCGGCGAGTGTGCCACAACGCTCGCTGTGTGGGGCGCGGCGTTCGCAGCCGGTTTGATAGTGTTTTGCTCTCGACTTCAACGGGATCAACGGATTCGATGTTGCGCCGCTGGATCATCTTCACGTCGCTTCTCCTAGCCGCGGCAGCGGTCCCTCTCGCGGCCGCCGGACTATGGAGCTACCCGGCGAGCAGTCGGAGCTTCGATCGCGGCGCGAACGGACTCTGGGTCGGTCACCGTTGGTATACGGGGCGTGAAGTGCGCGCGAATGAGGACGTGTCGCCCACTGAGATCGAGCCGCTCGTCGCTCGTCTGCGATCCTCGGGGATCCGCTTTCTCTTCGTCCACGTGGGACCACTCCGAAGCGACGGCTCCATCGAGGACACAGCAGGTCCCCTCTTCGCGTCATTGCGCAACGCCTACCCCGAAGGGGTGGTTCTGGCGTGGCTGGGCGCACGGATCGAGAACGTCCGACTGGGCGAGGCCGACTGGCGACAGGCTGCGACTAGCCAGATCGAACGACTCGCTGCCGAAGGTTTCGACGGCGTCCACTTCAACCTGGAACCGCTGCGGGACGGTCACGCGGGCTACCTGGAGCTGCTGGCCGAGGTGCGAGCGCGTCTGGGCGATGATTGGATCATCAGCCAAGCGACGCCCCGGTCAGCGCCCTTCGGTCTGGCGGTCGGACCCCTGCGCCGGAGCTTCTGGTCGGGCGGCTTCTATCGCGCCACCATGGACATCGCCGACCAGACCGTGATCATGGCCTACGAGACGGGGCTTCCGATCGAGATCGGCTACGTCGCCTTCGTTCGCGATCAGACCCGCCGCCTGGTCGAGTGGGCGTGCGCGGCGAGACGCCACGAGATCCTGATTGGCCTTCCCTCCTACCACGACCAACCCACCACAGCCGGGATCGAGAACATTGCGAACGCCGCATCGGGCGTCCGATCCGCTCTGGAATCCCTGTCGGAAGCGAATCGGGAAGCGGATTGTTTTCGCGGCGTGGCGATCTACGCAAACTGGGTAACCGACGCGGACGAGTGGCAGCAACTCGACGAGTTCTGGAGACGTCCCGCGGCGAATTGACCGATTCATCGCGGCCGTTGCGGTAGAATCGCCCCGGATGAGCGACACGCCTGGATCCGCCCGAACTCCCCACTCCGCCCAACCCACCCGGTGGGAACTGATTCGGGACATCGCGGTCTTTCAGCTGAAGCTGGCCGTCGACGCGCTGCGGGACGTCGTGATGGTCCCGCTGTCGCTGACCGCGGGGCTGATCGATCTGTTCACCGGAGGCGACCGACCGGGTCGCCTCTTCTACGACGTCCTGATCGCCGGACGTCGAAGCGAAGCTTGGATCAACCTGTTTGGAGAAGCGACTCGCGTCTCACCCGACCTGGCCACGAACGACGATCCCGCGGCCATCGACCTGGTCGTTCAGCGGGTCGAGGGACTGATCGTCGATCAATTCGAGCGCGGCGGGATGACTGCATCCGCCAAGCAAGCCATCGATCGCTCACTCAACACCCTCTCGAAGCGTTCGCCGCCGCAAGACGAACCCGATGCGCGCGCGCTCGAAGACGGCGTCGAACCGCGCTGACGCCTCGATCGGTTGCTCAATTCAGCGAAGTGAACTCCAGGGTCGCGTCGGTGCGCTTGTCCGTCATCATCCCGAGCTTGCGCCACTGACTCTCGGTGCGCTCGGTGATCAATCCCAGGCTCTTGAGGTTGGGAATCACGGTGTGCATGTAGATCAGGCTGTTGAACTCGGCGAAGTTCGGCATGCCGACGGCCATGCGAGTGGCCATCTCGGGATCGATTCCATATTTGGGCCCGAAGAGGCGCAACATGTCCAGCTGCTGGCTGGCATTGAGCGCTTCGAGGATCTCGAACGCCCAATCCTCCATTTCGTGGAGCTGTTGCGGCTCGGCTTCCTGGACGACACGCCGCATCATCAGCACGCCGAAGGCCGCGTGTCGGGCCTCGTCCTGCTCGACCCGTCGGATCATCTCAGTCAACAGTGGATTGCGGCAATCTCGGCGCATCAGATCCATGATGCCGACGGCCATGCCCTCGAAGAGTGTCTGCATGCCGAGGGTCTTCTTCTGCGCGGTCGGTGCCAGCAGGAGCCGATCGAGCAGGATCTTCAGCGTGCCGCTGATGGGATGGATGGTTCCCATCTTTCGCTGGATGAACTTTGCGAAAGCCTCGACGTGGCGAGCTTCATCGATGACCTGACTCGCCGCATAGGACTTCTCGTCCAACTTGTCGCAGACGTTGGTGAGCTGGCCGCAGAGCTGTAGCGCTGCCTGCTCGCCGTGAAGGAGCTGGGAAAGCAGGTAGTTGATCTCGTCGAACATCGCGGCTTTCTGGGTCGCCTCGTCCTTCCCCATGAGCTTGGTGAGCTGCGCGAGCATCGACGCCTCGGGGCTGACCAGCCAGTCGTCCCTGGAAACCGGAATCGACCAGTCCAGATCCGTCTCAGCGTTCCATTGGTTGACCTTTCCCTTCTCGTAGAGAGCGCGAAGCTCGGCCACTTCACTGCCGTAGTTCCAGGTCCAGTGCAGCTCGACGGAGCAGTCGACGTCTACCTGGGAGCGAAGTGCGACCAACGCGTCTTCGTCGACGAAATCGATGACCTCGAAATTTTCATACAGCTTTCGGTGTTGCTTGATCAGCTTCTCCACGTTCGCTCCTCCAGGTTCTCGGATCGTCTTGCTAGGCCATCCAACCCTGTTGCAGGGTGGCAATCAGTTCTTGTTTTCGAGTCTTGACCGCCTCGGCGGAGAAAAGGGACCGCCCGAGCAAGCCATCCCCGAATTCTCCAGAGGCAAAGTGATAGACCGTCGCTCCGATCAGCGTCTGTACGGTGTGCGGGATCGAAACCTGTCGGAACACGCCCTGCTCGATGCCTTCCGCCAGCAGCTGGCGAATGCCGCCGAGGATCTCCGACAGGACTTGCGTCGCTTCGACCGCCTCGGGCAGCTCCTCGGACTGGAATTGCCCGTCTTCGACCAGCTCTCGAACCAGCAGCCGGGCGCTCGCCGGTTGCTCCGCCAGGGCGTCAACCAGCGCCTCGATCCAACGCACCAGCTTCTCGGCAGGCGCCAGCTCCGCGGTTACGATTGGACGAAGTTGGTTGCGCAACCGACGGAGCACGCGACCCAGAAGCTCGGCGTACAGCTGGTCCTTGCTGCGGAAGTGGTGGAATAGAGACGACTTCCCAAGGCCGACCCCATCGGCCACTTCGCGAAGGCCGACCCCGGCATAGCCACGGCGGGAAAACAGCTGCTCCGCTACATCCAGGATCTTCTCTCGCGAACTCGGAAGATCAACCAGCGGGTTGGTCGCCAGCGCCTGCTCCAATCGCCTTGGCTCCGTTGTTCCCGGCTCAGGACCGAGGCCCCCGACCGATCGGTCGGTCGGGCGTTAATCTACTGCTCATTCGGTCTATCGTCAATATTGCTGAAGAGAGCCCGGCCCAGGCCCCCGGCGGGGAGCCTAGGGGTGGACCACCTCGATCGGACCCAGCCCCTCCAGCTGGGGTAGGAGCTGGTCTGCGGGGCCCACGAGCACGATGGCGGCACGCTCGGGATGGAGGAGTTGGCTGGCGGCACGGGCGGTGTCGGCGGTGGTCGTAGCCCGCACCCTGGAGCGATAGGTATCGAGGGCATCTTCTGGCAGACCGTAGACCTCCAGATCCACCAGAGCACCGAGCACCGCGTCAGAGGTCTCCAGCGCGAGTGCGAAGTTCCCGACAGCCAGCGCTCGGGCCACCTCCAGCTCGGGCCCGGTAGGGGGCTGTCGCCGCGCGCGATCGAGCTCGGCCAGGACCAGATCGAGCACGCGGCGCGCCTCGCTCGCGCGCGTAGCCGTCGAGGCCGAGAAAATTCCTCCGCCGCGCCGCATGCTGAACCCGGAGCTCACGCCGTAGGTGAGGCCCGCGTCGGCCCTCAGTCGACTCATCATCCGAGACGAGAAGCCGCTACCCCCGATCACGGAGTTCATCAGTGCCGCCGCGATCCGCTCCGGATCGGTGCGAGAGATCCCGTCCTGGGCCACGGTGATGCGCGCCTGGGCGAGATCCGGCCGATCGACGAGGATGATGCGGCGAGAAGTCGGCGTCGGCGCGGGCATGGAGGGACCCGGCCCAGGAAGCTCGGCTGCCGCCCAGGCGCCGAAGGCTCTGCCGACCTGTGCGAGCAGATCCTCCGCATCGACGTTTCCAGAGGCGAAGAACACCGCGTCGTTCGGAACGAAGAACCGCGAGTGGAAGCCCCGCGCGGCCACCTCGTCGAGCCGCGCAACGCTCTCCAGTTCGCCCGCTAGGGGAAGTCCAGCCCGATGCTTCGGATACAGGGCGTCCATCGCGAATCGGCGCTCCAGGTAGTCGGGCTCCAGCTGCGCGCGTTCCAGCGATGCGAGGATTTCGCCGCGCGTGCGCACCGCCTCTTCGCTAGCAAAGCGCGGTCGCAGCACCACGTCGGCGAGGATCTCGAGCAGACGATCGAGATCTCGGGTCAGCCCCCAAACCTGAGCGGTAACCGAATCCCAGTCGGCGTTGACATGAAGTGCCGAACCCATCTCGTCGATCGCCGAGGCGAGCCCCAAGGCATCCAGGTCACCGGCTCCACGCTTCATGAGGCTGGCGGACAAGCCTGCCAGCCCCGCCCGCTCCCGCTCGACCGATGCCGCACCACGGCGCAGGCGGATTCCCAGCGAAACGCGCGGCAGCCGGTGGTCCTCCAGGACGATGATCGCCAGCCCGTTGTCGAGCTCGTAGCGATGAAGGGCATCGCCGACGACAGCGGGTTCATCGGCCACGGCTGGGGGCGGCTGTTCCCAGATGGGAACGCTTTGGGGCACCGCGCAGCCCAAGACCGCAAGGAGCATCAGGGCCACCCCGGAGAGAAACCAGGTCAAGACGCTCCCTCTGGCGACGGATCGGGCTCTGGGGGCGGAATCACGTGGACGATGCTGCGCCCGTCGTCCTCCAGGTAGGTCTGGGCAACCCGTCGTACATCCTCGATGGTGACCGCCTCGATGGATGCGAGTCGATCCTCGAGGGGTCGGATCCCACCGAGCACTGTGACGTCGTAGCCGATTCGATTTGCCAGCGCCTTGTTGGAAACCAACTGGTGCACCATCGACACTTCGAGCCGTCGCTTTGCCTTGGCGAGCTCCGCCGCTGTGACCGGCTCATCGCGGAGCCGGGCGATCTCCTGCAGCAGGAGTTCCTCGGTTCGATCCACGCTGGCTCCCGGACGCACGCTGGCGTAGGCCACGAAGATCCCGCTGTCCGCCAGCTCCGAGTAGACTCCTTGGGCCGCTAGTGCGATCTGTTCGTCGTAGATCAGCCGGCGGTAGACGCGGCTGGACCGGCCGCCCGACAGAATCTCACTTACGACGTCGAGGGCCTCGGAATCCGCGTGACCTGAAGGCGGCGCGTGCCAGGCGGCGGCGAGCAACGGGCCCCGAAGATCGAAGTGGATTTCCGCTCGGCGCACGCCTCGCTGGGGGGGCTCTCGCGTCGAGCTGCGCAGTATCTCGGGCCCCGACGGAAGCCGACCGAAGCTGTCACGAATCTGCGCCAACGCCGCCTCTTCATCGAAGTTCCCCACGACTACGATGACCATGTTGTTGGGAACGTAGTACCGGCCGAAGAACTCCCGGCAGTCCTCCACCGTCACGTTTTCGATGTCGCTTCGCCATCCGATCACAGGCCGCCGATAGGGATGCGCCTGGTAGGTGAGCGCGTAGAGCGCCTCTCGGGCCAGCCCGCTGGGTCGATCATCGGTCCGCATGCGTCGCTCTTCGAGCACGACCTCGCGTTCCCGGGTCAGCGTGTCGTCGGAAATATCCAGGTTCGCGATCCGTTCCGCCTCGAGGGCGATCACCAGAGGAAGCACCTCCGAGGTGACGTCCGTTACGTAGACAGTGACGTCGTTGGTCGTATAGGCGTTGGATCGGCCCCCCCGAGCCTGGATGATCCGGGCATGCTGCTCGGGCGGGATGTTCTTCGATCCCTTGAACATCATGTGCTCGAAGAGGTGGGCGAGCCCGGTAACCCGCTCTTCGTCGCGTGAGCCCACCCGAACCCACAGCTGAAACGACACGACGGGAGTGGTCCGATCCTGCAGCGTCAGGATCGTGAGGCCGTTGTCGAGCTTCGTCTCCCGCGTCCGGCGCGCCGGGTCGTCGATCGTCGTTTCCGCGTCGGCCGACCCACTGGAAAGGATCGCAAGCGCGACCATTGATGAAACGAACCGGCGGTTGGCGCGCATGGCGGGGTACAGTATCCGGGCGACCCGGGGGTGTCGAGCGATCCACTTGACGCGCCCTGATCTTGGAGAATCGAGATGGCAGCGCGTACGCTCGATGAGTCGATGGATGCGCGAATTCGGGATCTATTGAAGCGGGCGAAGATCATCGCCGTGGTCGGGATCAAAGCCGGAATCGAAGACGACGCGTACCGGGTGCCGCGCTATCTACAAGAGCAGGGCTACCGCATCGTGCCCGTCAACCCCAAGCTCGACTCGGTTCTGGGCGAGCGCGCTGTTTCAGCCTTGGCTGAGATCCCGGATGCGGTCGACATCGTCAACCTGTTTCGCGCTCCGCCGCACGTCCCCGCGCATGTCGACGAAATCCTGGCCCTCCCCAAGCGGCCGCGGGCAGTCTGGATGCAGCTCGGAATCGCGCACGAGGAAGGCGCGCGCCAACTGATCGCCGAGGGTGTAGAGGTGATCCAGAACCGCTGCCTGATGGTGGATCATCGCCGCCTGAGCGGACCCGGATAGAAGATGGCCTCACGAAAAGGCGACGATCTGGTCTACTCCACCCGCGCGGGGCGCATGTGCCCCCGCTGCGGACGTCCCGCGGCGGCCTGCGCGTGCCAGAAAGCCCCGCGCGCACCGGCCGGTGATGGGGTCGTCCGAGTACGACGCGAGGTCAAGGGGCGGCGGGGCAAGACCGTCACCACCATCTCCGGCATCGCACTCGCCGAAGAGGGGTTGCGCGAGCTGGCCGCAGAACTCAAACGACGCTGCGGAACCGGCGGCTCGGCCAAGTCCGGCGTCATCGAGATCCAGGGAGATCATCGCGAGCTACTCGTCGAATCACTCCGCGCGAAGGGCTACACGGTCAAGCTCGCCGGAGGCTGACGCTTCGGGTCCAGCTTCAGACCGCTCCCCACCCGCCATCGACGAATAGCGTCTGGCCCGTCACGTAACGCGCGGCCTCGCTGGCTAGAAAGACCGCGGCCGCCTTGATGTCATCCTCTTCACCCGCGCGTCCCATCGGCACGCGATCTATCAGCTTCGCGAGCCTCGCCTCATCGTTGCGGAGATAATCCATCATTCCCGTATCGAACAGGCCAGGTGCAATCGCGTTCACTCGGATGCCGTGTCGCGCCAACTTGACGCCGAGGTCTCTGGTCAACGCAGTCACGGCGGCCTTGCTCGCCGGATAGGCGATCGCCGGCTCATCCTCTTCGGCGGCACCACGAAAGGCTGAGATGGAAGAAATGTGGATGATGCTCCCTCCACCCGCTTCCTTCATGTGGTTCGCGATCCGCTGCGAGAGCAACCAGAGCGCACGCACGTTGACCTGAAACACGCGGTCCCAGGCTTCGATCGGAAAGTCGAGCGTCGGCGCGCCCCAGATCAGGCCGGCACTGTTGACCAGTACGTGGAGCCGATCGGTCTCAGAGAGAACTCGATCCGCGAGTCGGGTGATGTCGTCGTCACAGGTGAGATCCGTTGCGATCGCCCAGCCGCGACGACCTCGTCTCTCGATCTCGCGAACGGTCTGTTGACAGTTTTCGACCTTTCGAGATGCCGTAAAGACATCGGCACCCGCCTCCGCCAGACCGATGGCGATGTGGCGGCCAATTCCGCTGCCGCCTCCGGTTACGAGGGCGGTGCGGCCCGACAAGTCGAAAAGTCGCGCAACGTTCACGCGCCCTAGGCCTCCCGACAGAGCACGAACCAGCTACCCAGGTCCTTCCCCCGTCGCGCCGCCGACCCAATCGTGACATGTTGGGAGACGCCTCTAAGTGTATCCACCATGAAACCGTAGACGAACCGAGCCAACCCCTTTTCGTTGGATCGGATCGGTGGCCAGTCCGCGGGATGCTCGTCGGGTACGCAGCAGTAGTCGACCAACACCTCCCGTCGATCGGAGTCATCGCGCGCCACGAAGTAGCCGGGCCCGGTGACCGGCGCCATGGTCTGGAAGTTGAATCCGTAGAGCTCGGGCTTCTCGGCAGCCTGCCGAGGTCGGCAGAAGCGCTTCTCGAAGTGCGTGAACGCTGGAAGGGTGTTCTTGCCGAAGTGCCGCACCGTCGTGAAATCAGCCACTGACCGAGGCACCAGATCTTCGATTGACAAAGGCTTGAACGCCTCGACAGCTTCGTACAGGTTGCGCTGCTCGCTGCGACCCAGTAACCGGCAGGCCGTCACACGCTGCTCGTGACTCAGCCCGTCGAGAAGCTCGGCGATCGCGTTCGGCTTGAGCGGTCGCTCGCGCAACTGCCCGCGGAGTTCGCTCGCGGCGGTTTCACCTTCGCTGGACGGCATGCTCGACCTCCCGTTCCCCGCAGGGTACTACGTTGCGTTTGCGGCAACCAAGCGGGGCAAGGATTCGCGCTTGTCGGTATCACGGGTGGAATCGCCCGCACGATTTTCCAAGCCCGAATCCTCGCGAACCAGAACCAACGACGCGCGGTCTGTCGAGTCTGGGGCTTTTTCGCTAGTCTCGTCGGCTCCCGCGCGATGCCCGCAAGACGCTCCTGCGCGCCCCGATAGACCAATCAAAGAGGAGCCTCCGATGGCAGAGATGGCAGAACTCCGCGTCGGTGACCAGACGATCCAACTGCCCGTCATCGAAGGAAGCGAAGGCGAGCGAGCTATCGACATCTCACGGCTGCGTCAGGACGCCGGCGTGATCACAATCGATCCCGGCTACGCGAATACCGGATCCTGCCAGAGCGCCATCACCTTCATCGATGGAGACAACGGAATTCTCCGCTACCGCGGCATTTCCATCGAAGAGCTCGCCGAACACAGCACCTTTCTCGAAGTCGCCTATCTGCTGGTGTATGGGGAGCTGCCGAGCAAGCAGAATCTCGAGAATTTCATCGAGTCCATCAGCATTCACACCATGCTGCACGAAGACTTCAAGCGCTTCTTCGGCGCGCTGCCCAAGGACGCCCATCCGATGGCCGCCTGCTCGGCGTCGGTGGGTGCGCTCGCCACCTTCTACCCCGACTCGCTCGATCCTCGGGACCCGCGTCAGGTAGAGATCTCGGTTCACCGCCTGATCGCCAAGCTTCCGACCATGGCGGCGTACGCCTACAAGCACTCGATCGGCCAGCCATTCATGTATCCCCGCAACGAGCTGACCTACGTGGGGAACTTCCTCTACATGCTGTTCGGAACACCCTGCGAGGAGTACGAGGTGGACCCGGTCGTGCGGAAAGCGATCGATCTGCTGCTGATCCTGCACGCCGATCACGAACAGAACTGCTCCACCAGCACGGTCCGGATCGTCGGTTCATCGATGGGCAACCTCTTCAGCGCCATCTCGTCCGGCATTCAGGCCCTTTGGGGGCCGAGTCACGGCGGCGCGAACCAGGAAGTGATCGAGATGTTGGCTGCCATCCGCGACCAGGGTCTCACCGCTCGGGAGTTCGTGGAGAAGGCCAAACGCGGCGATGACACCGCCCGGCTGATGGGCTTTGGTCATCGGGTCTACAAGAACTTCGACCCGCGCATGAGGATCATCAAGAAGGCCTGCTTCGACGTCCTCCAGAAGCTGGGCGTTCGAACCAAGCTGCTCGAGATCGCCGTAGAGCTCGAGGAGATCGCGCTCAAAGACGACTACTTCATCGAGCGACGCCTCTATCCCAACGTCGACTTCTATTCGGGCGTGATCTACAACGCAATCGGCACACCGGCCACCATGTTCACCGCATTGTTCGCCCTCGGTCGGCTGCCAGGGTGGATCGCCCAGTGGATGGAGCTCCACTCAGACCCGAGCTTCAAGATCGGACGGCCGCGACAGATCTACACCGGTCCGACGGCCACCACCTACGTTCCGATCCAAGACCGCTGACCGCTACCGACCCTCAACCCGACCACCCGTTCCAGCGACTCTGTTGGGTCGATGGTGCGATCGTTCCCGCTTCGAGCGCCGTGGTTCGCGCCGACGACAGCGCCTTCTCTCAGGGGCGCGGCTG
>CAXMOC010000286.1:0-29768 GCA_964194865.1 uncultured Opitutales bacterium
GGCTCGAGCCCTCGACGCCAAGCTTCACCGCGCTGGCCGGATCCTCCAGGAAGGGTCGAAACTCGGCTGCACTCACCAGCCCAGCCGCTTCGAGCCGGTCGCCGATCTGTTGGGCCGTCAAGCCTTCGGGAATCACCACCGCGTAGGTCTCGACCTTGCCTTCGGCAATCGTCGAGAGGATCTCTTCGGGTCCCTGGGCGGCTGAGAGCTGGTACTCGCCCACCTGTAAATCGCCGGCCCGGCCGCGATAGCGGGCGAGCCACTCGAACGCGAAGGCGCTGCGAATCAATCCCCGGGACTCGAGTTCGCCCGCCACCTCGGCCAGACTGGCGCCGCTGCGAACGTAGAAGAGGGAGCCCGGCGCCGCAGACATGAGTGGCGAGAGCGCCCAGCGAACCGCTGCCAGGGTCGCGCCGCCGCCGAGCAGCGCGGCGATGACCAGGACTCCTATGACTGCGACCGCGCCGCGCTTCACCGTCGGTGCGCCTCTTCCTGGGGCGGACGCTCCAGGAAGGTCCGCAACAACAGCGTCGCTGCCACCGAGTCGACCGCCTCGCGGCGCCGCCGGCGTCCGCTCTTCGACTCGTCGAGAGATCGATCGGCGGCCCGAGTCGTCCAGCGCTCGTCCAGCAGCTCGACGGGCAGCCCCGTCGCTCCCTCGAGCGCTCGGGCGAAGCTGCGGGCGGCTTCCGAGCCGCGGCTTTCATGCCCTTCGAGGTGGATCGGAAGCCCGACCACGATGCGCGCGATCTCGCGCTCCTGGGCGAGCTGGCAGAGCGCGGCCAGATCGTGTTCCCGGCCCCGACTCTCGACGATCCCCGCCGGAAACGCGATGCGCGCGGCGCGGTCCGAAATGGCCAAGCCGATCCTGCGCTCTCCGAAGTCTATGCCGAGCACCCGGCCTCGAGGTTCCATCGCCCAGCCAACCTAGCCCGGCCGCCCTGCCGAGGCGACGCGGGTCATCTGCCTGGCGAGGCCCTTCGCAGGCCATGGATCGTTGGATCCGAGGAGAGCGCAGGCCGGCCCCACCACGGATCCGAGAAAGCTCACGATTTCAGGAGGTTCGATTCGCACTTTTCCGTTTTTTTCGCCTTCCCTCGTTGACTCTCCGCGCTTCGGGGGAGTACTCTGAGGCCCCGGTGCACGGATCCCCAGCCGAGCGCTGATTCGCTCCCGCGGTCCTCCAGCCGCGGCTCCGGGCGGAGGTGCGAGATGTCACCTCCCAATCGGGTTGATCTTCGAAGTGGCTGAAAATACTTCAGAAATTCCCAGTGAGCGCGGCATTGCCACGATCTTGGCCACGCTGGGAGGCGTTGGCTACGCACCCGTGGCTCCGGGGACCTTCGGCTCAGCGGTGGGCGTGTTGCTCTACCTCCCCCTGTCCGCGCTGCATCCCCTCCTCTTCGCGTTGACGCTGATTGCGATGGTGTTTCTGGGCATCTGGGCGGCGGACCTGGCCGAGCAGGCCTTCGGGAAGAAGGACGACGGGCGCATCGTGATCGACGAGGTCGTCGGGCAGCTCATCACGTTGGCGCCCCTGTCGCTGTTCGCCAGTCCTGGGGTGCTTTTGCTCGGCGCCGGTTTCCTGATCTTCCGCTGCTTCGACATCTGGAAGCCGGGGCCCGTCGGTTGGGCCGAGCGGCACTTCGAGGGCGGTGCGGGGGTGATGCTCGACGACGTCGTAGCGGGTGTTCTGGCGGCACTGACTCTCACCCCGCTGGCCGTGATCTTCTCCGCTCCGGGGGCTCCCGGGTGAAGGCCGAGATCCTGACCATCGGTGACGAGCTGCTGCGGGGCGAGATCGTGGACTCCAACAAGTCGTTTCTCTCCGATCGACTTCTGGGCCTCGACATCGAGACCCGCTTCCACGCGTCTGTTCGCGATGACCCGCCCGACATGATCGATGCCTTCCGCCGGGCTGCCGCCCGCAGTGATCTCACGCTCGTGTCGGGTGGTCTCGGCCCGACGCGAGACGATCTCACTGCCAGCGTGCTGGCTGATGCCTTCGGTCGTGGTCTCGTGCTCGACGAGGAAGCCCTCGCGGACATCGAGGCCTTCTTTCGCGGGGCTGGCCGTGAGATGTCCGAGAACAACGCCAAGCAGGCCTACTTTCCCGAGCGCGCAGGGATTCTGCCGAATCCGATCGGCACGGCCCCCGGCTTCTGGATCGAGGAATCGGGAGCGCTCTTTTTTTGCATGCCGGGCGTACCGCGCGAGCTGGCGCGAATGATGGACGAGCAGGTGCTGCCGCGGGTCGCGGCGCGCCACGGCGGCGGGGGTGCGGTTCGCGCCCGGTTGCTTCGAACCTTCGGCATGGGCGAATCGACGCTGGACGACGAGCTGAAGGACATTGCGGCAAGCGGAGACGTCAGTCTCGGGTTCCGCACCTCGTTCCCCGACAACTATCTGAGACCACTCGCACACGGAGCGACGGCCGAGCTGGCCGAGGCCGCGCTGGAGCGCGTGTGCGAGGCAATCCGCCAGCGGCTCGGGCCGCTCATCTACAGCGAGAACGATGAGACGCTCGACGCGGTCGTCGGTCGCCTTCTCGAGCAGCGCGGCATGACGATCGCCGTGGCTGAGTCGTGCACCGGAGGACTGATCGCCCAGCGAATCACCGACAACGCCGGGGCGTCCGCCTACTTCAAGGGGGGTGTGGTCAGCTATGCGGACTCGGCCAAGACGGCCCTGCTCGGGGTTCCCTCCGAGGTTCTGGCAGAGCACGGAGCGGTCTCGGGCCCAGTGGTTCGCGCCATGGCGGAGGGCGTCCGCGGACGCTTCGACGCTGACATTGGCGTTGCGACGACAGGGATTTCGGGCCCCGGCGGCGGCAGTGAGGTGAAGCCGGTTGGCCTGGTCCACATCGCGCTGGCCCAAGAAGGCGAGACCCACGCGGAATCTTTCGTATTTCCCCTGGACCGCGCACGACATCGTCAGCTCACCGCACAGGTCGCCCTCGACTGGGTGCGGAGAGCCTTGCTCGGTGCGGAGTTGGTGGGCCCCACCCTGATGCGTCGGCGCGGGGGTGGGCCACCGCCGGCCCGCTAGCGGACGAGGAGGCGAGAAAAGCGGATGAGACCTGCAACGGTGCGCTTTACGGGATGGTCAGCCTCGGAGAGGCGATCCTGAGTGGACGGCTGGATACGCTGCGCTTGTTCTTTGCAATCGAGCTCGACCCTCGCGTGCGCCAGGCAGCGGCGGAGACGAGCCGGGCCCTGCGCGCCGGCGCGGGCGGCGAGGCGATTCGTTGGGTTCGAGAGGAGACTCTCCACGTGACGCTGCGCTTCCTCGGCGACGTCGATTCCGGCCGGGTCGGCTCCCTAGCCGACTGTGTTCGCGCACAGACCGCCGCACTGCGCCCGTTTCAGCTCGAGTTGGGGGGGGTGCGAGCATTTCCTTCCCGCCGCCGCCCACAGGCCGTTGTTCTGGACGTCGGTCCACCCGAGCCACTCGTGGAGCTCGCAGAGGCTGTGGAGCGCGGCGTCGTGGCGGCCGGCTTCGAACCCAAGTCGCGGGTCTTTCGGGCGCACCTGACCCTGGGAAGATTGCGCGGACGGCGTTTTCCTGCTGTGACCGGGGGAGTCACAGTGGGGGGCGAGAGTTGCAGCGTGGACGAAGCGGTGCTCTTCAAAAGCGACCTGAGCCAATTCGGGGCGCTCTATACCCCGATCGAGCGCGCTCCGCTCGGCAAGGAACGATCACCCCTCATCACTGAAACGGATCAATCGATCTAACTCGACAAGGTGGAGGATGAGACCCATGGCACTTAACTCGAAGAACCGGCGGGGCAAATCGGATGCGGACTCGAAATTGAGCTCGAAGGTCAGCCCGATCGGCGCCAACCGGCAGGGTGGCTCGGACGACCAGAAGGAGCGCGCGATCTCCTTGGCGGTCTCGACGATCGAGAAACAATTCGGCAAGGGCGCGATCCTCAAGATGGATGGGGAAGGCATCGATCGCGAGGTGAGCGTCTTTTCATCGGGCTCGGCCAGCCTCGATCTGGCGTTGGGGGTTGGAGGCTTTCCGCGCGGCCGGGTCGTCGAGATCTACGGGCCGGAGTCGAGCGGCAAAACAACGCTGGCTCTCCACGCCGTGGCCGAAGTTCAGGCGACCGGCGGTGTAGCGGCCTTCATCGACGCCGAGCACGCCCTCGATATCGGCTACGCGCGCAAGCTCGGCGTCAAGGTCGAAGACCTGCTCGTCTCCCAGCCCGACACGGGCGAACAGGCGCTCGAGATCGTCGACGTGCTGCTGCGTTCGGGCGCGATCGATCTCGTCGTCGTCGACTCGGTGGCGGCCCTCGTTCCGAGAGCCGAGATCGAGGGGGAGATGGGCGATCATCACGTAGGGCTTCAGGCCCGGCTCATGAGTCAGGCGCTGCGCAAGCTCACGGGAACCGTCTCGAAGTCGAAGGCCACCGTGATCTTCATCAATCAGATTCGCATGCAGATCGGAGTGATGTTCGGCAACCCCGAAACGACCTCGGGTGGCAATGCGCTCAAGTTCTACGCGTCGATTCGCCTCGACATCCGACGCATCGCTGCCCTCAAAGACGGAGATGTCGTGGTTGGAAACCGCACGCGCGTGAAGGTGGTGAAGAACAAGGTCGCGCCGCCGTTTCGCCAGGCCGAGTTCGACATTCTCTACAACGAAGGGATCTCCACCGAGGGGGATCTTCTCGACCTGGGTGTCGATGAAGGTATCGTCGAGAAGAGTGGGTCCTGGTACTCCTACAATGACGAGCGGATCGGTCAGGGACGCGAGAACGCCCGCCGGTTCCTCAAGGAGAACCCGGACGTACGCGAGCGTTTGGCGGACGACGTGTACTCGGCCAAGGGACTGAAACGCCTCACGCGATCAGACGCCCCGGCGCCCGAAGCGGTGGAGGTTGTACCCGCAGCTGGCGAGTAGCCCAACGGGTTGAGGGCTTCGGCTCAGAGCGGCTCGGCATCGGTTGGAGCGCCCGATCTTCGGACGCTCGAAGAGCTGCCGAGTGTCGATACCTCGATGCGCTGCAAGGGCGTATCGAGCGGGAAGGACGGAACCTCGAGGGCCACGGACTCGCCTGCGAAACCTCGTGTGCGGAGCTGTGTCCGGCCGTTGCCCGCGATTCGCAGCGAGTAGGCGGATTTCGGGTCGGCGCCGGCTTCGACGACTGCCACCTCGAGCTCTCTCGCATAGCCGCGGAGTGCCGTTTTGAAGTGCGCGGCCTGGACGTGCTGTGTCGTCTTGCAGCTTCCTGCCTGATCCAAGGCATCGAACGCCGCCCACTCACCAGTCTCGACGTCGGTCCAGACGACGTGGCAGCCATTCTCGACGTAACGCAGGTCCAGGCTCGTGCGGCCGTCCGCCGCAATGCGGTATTGGGGACGTCCGAAGCGGTTGGGAGGCCCGCAGGGCTCGCCCGGCAGCGCCACCGTGTAGCTGGAGGCGTCTGGGCGATAGACGCGAAGGGCATCGAGCGGCAGGCCGCTCTGTGGGTTGGGGCTGCGGTCGAGCGTGAAGGACCGGCCCTGCCAGCGCGCTTCTCCCTCGTCGTTCAGGTCTTCCGGCTCGACGACGGGTGGCGGAATCGAGCTCGGTTTCGACTCGAAAGGCTCCATGGGTTGTGACGCCGGCACCGTGGAGGACCAGATTCGATCGAATCGACCCGCTGCGAAGATCGAAGGAGCCTCGGGCCGAGCGGCCTCGGCGGCCGGCTCGAAGAGCAGCAGTTCACCCGTGTTCGTCCAGGCCAGGCGCTGTCGCGCGGACCGATTCTGACGGGACACCAACTCCGTCGGGCCCGATCGGCCAGAGCGCAGGTCCACCACCCGGATCTCGGATTCGTCACCGCGGGAAACCGAGAAAGCGGCCAGCCGGCCGTCGGGGGCCAGGGCGAGATCGAGTGCGGGGCCTTCACAGTTCTTGCCAAAGCCGAATACGGCACGAGCCGACAGCAGGCGCTCCAGCTGCCGCGCGTTCTCGCGCTGATCACCCGTCGCGAGGTCGGGGAACAGCCCGCGCCAGGCTGCCATGTAGGCCGTTGCCTCGCCCTTTCGCGCGGCGACGGGGCGACACGAATCGCGCCGAGCCTGGGTATCCATCGAGGGCTGAAGACCGATCCGCAGCTCTATGGAGTCGACCGCTGCTCGCGGAAGTGAACATTGGTAGGACTCGTGCATCACGCCCACCACTCGAGCTTCGGTCTGGAACTGTGGCCACGCCGAGAGGCCCGGTCGGACCAGCGAGCCCACGCTGAAGTGACCGGCCGAGTCGGTCGTCGTCTCGCGGTGTCCGAGCACCTCGCGGTCGGGGAGCACGTCGTCATAGTGGCCGTCGAAGCGAACCACCACGAGGGCTCCTTCGACTGGCTCGCCGGTGACCTGATCCACGACGACTCCGGAAATCCCGCCGGCAAAGCGAACTGGAAGCACGACGCACGAGATCTGCAGCGCCATCATGGCCAGCGCACAGCCTCCGGCCGCCAGCCGCAGGAGACGCCCGGATTGACCCGTGCTGCCGAAGGGTGGACCGGCTCGTTCTACCCCAATCATGCGCAGCTCTCCTCGTACCCCTTCAGACGCTGGGAGGTTTACCCCCGCCTTCCATTTCGACCGGCTGCTGTAGAAACCTGAGTGCTACGGCACAAATCGGCTCGAGCCGAGCCGGGGGGCGCGACTCTCGCTCAAGGCGGGGTCGAGACGTGACGATTAGAGCCGCCGACCGGCCGGATGCGAGGCCCCGGGGGGCGCGGGCGTGGACCTGAACGACATTCTGAAGATCGCCCTCAAGGGTGGAGCTTCCGACATCCATCTCAAGCCCGGCCTTCCCCCGATGTTTCGGGTGGATGGGGCACTGGTCCCGCTGAAGAACAGCGAGCGCCTGGTCCCCGACGATCTCCAGAAAATGGCCTACACGCTGATGAATCCGCTCCAGAAGGCTCGTTTCGAGGAGACCCGCGAGACCGACCTCGCCTACGGCATTCCCGGACTCGGTCGCTTCCGAGTCAACGTATTCCAGCAGCGCGGAACCGTGGGAATCGTCTTTCGCGTGATCCCCTTCGGGGTCAAGACGATCGAGCATCTACACCTGCCCAAGGTGATCGAGAGGATCGCCATGGAGCAGCGCGGGTTGGTGCTGGTGACCGGAACCACTGGCTCCGGAAAGTCCACGACGCTTGCCGGCATGATCGACTACATCAATTCCAATCGGACCTGCCACATCATGACGATCGAAGACCCGATCGAGTTTCTGATTCGGGATCGCCGCTCTATCGTGAACCAGCGCGAGATCGGAGTGGATACCCAGAGCTTTGCCAACGCGCTGCGAGCCGCTCTGCGTCAGGATCCGGATGTGATCCTCGTTGGTGAGATGCGTGACTTCGAGACGATCGAGACCGCACTCACCGCCGCCGAGACCGGCCATCTGGTCATGAGCACGCTGCACACCCTGGACGCGACGGAGACGATCAACCGAATCATTTCCGTCTTTCCCCCCTACCAGCAGAAGCAGGTGCGACTGCAGCTCGCGGCGATTCTCAGGGCAGTGATCTCGCAGCGTCTGGTGCCCCGCGCCGATGGCAAGGGGCGAGTGCCTGCCCTCGAAGTACTCATCAGTACGGCGCGCGTCCGCGAGTGTATTTCCGACAAGGACCGCACCAAAGAGCTCCACGATGCCATTGCCAAGGGCTACACCACCTACGGCATGCAGACCTTCGATCAGTCTCTGATGCATCTGGTGAAACAGGAGCTGGTGACCTACGACGAAGCCTTGAACCACGTATCCAATCCCGACGACTTCGCGCTGCGATTTCGCGGAATCGCATCTACCTCGGACGGAACCTGGGATGACTTCGAGGGAGAGGAAGAAAAAGAATCCCAGGAGGCCGTGGCCGAGTCGCCCCCGGCCGAGGCCGACGACGTCATCGACGACGACTTCATTCAGCGCTTCTAGCCCGCGCGCACCACTCGCGAACACCGCACCCCCATCAACCCCGCTCTGGCGATTGACGCCAGCCTGCCCTCACCCCTTGCTCCGACGGCCAGTCGAAGCCGGGCGGGTGGTGTCTCAACGGGCCCGGCGGCTCTTCTGGCGCTCGGTTATAGTGGAGAATTCCCGCGCGATCCCGGTCGGTTGGAGAGCCAGTGGCACTCAGCGCCAAGGAGATTCGCGAAACCTTCCTGCGCTTCTTCGAAGCGAAGAAGCACCGGATCGTCCCGAGCAGCTCACTGGTGCCCGACGCGGACCCGACCCTGTTGTTCACCAACGCGGGAATGGTGCAGTTCAAGAACACGTTCTTGGGTGCCGAGGTCCGCGATTACACGCGCGCGACTACGTCACAGAAATGTCTGCGCGTGTCCGGCAAGCACAACGATCTCGAGAACGTGGGACGCACGCCGAGTCATCACACATTCTTCGAGATGCTGGGCAACTTCTCGTTCGGCGATTACTTCAAGCGCGAAGCCATCGAGTTCGGCTGGGAGCTTCTGACGGAGGGTTTCGCGATCGATCCCGATCGACTCGTGGCCACCGTCTTCCGCGAAGATGACGAAGCCTCCGATCTCTGGCGCGACGCCATCGGACTGCCCCCGGATCGGATCATCCGTCTAGACGAGGCAGAGAATTTCTGGTCGATGGGAGACACAGGTCCCTGCGGGCCGTGCTCCGAAATTCACATCGACTTCGGCGTGAATCCAGAATGCCCACGCGATGTCTGTGATCCTTCGTGTGATTGCGGTCGCTGGGTCGAAGTCTGGAATCTCGTCTTCATGCAGTTCGAGCGCGACGCGTCGGGCAATCAGACACCACTCCCAAAGCCGTCGATCGACACAGGTGCCGGCCTGGAGCGGGTGGCCGCTGTCATTCAGGGGGTTGCGAGCAATTACGACACCGATCTGTTCCAGGGCATCCTGGATCGAATTCAGGAGATTTCCGCTATCGGCCGCGGTAGTAGTTCCGATTCCGACATTTCCATGAACGTCGTTGCCGACCATGCTCGAGCGTTGGTATTCCTGATCGGAGACGGAATTCTGCCCGGCAACGAGGGGCGCGGCTACGTCCTGCGGCGCATCTTGCGCCGGGCGGCCCGCCACGGGGTGCTCCTCGGTATCGAGCAGCCGTTTCTCTTCCAGATCGGTGATGCGGTGATCGACGAAATGTCGGACGCCTATCCGGAGCTTCTGGAGCGCCGTTCTTTCATCAGCAGTCGGATTCAGCGCGAGGAGGAGCGCTTCGGGCGCACGCTGTCGAACGGCTTGTCGCTGCTGGAAGTCGAGATCGGAGAGCTGGAGAAGAGTGGCTCGCGAACACTGGCGGGAGACTCTGTCTTCAAGCTCTATGACACCTTCGGATTCCCCGTCGACTTGACGGCGGACATTCTTCGGGGACACGGTCTCCAGTGGGATCACGACGGATTCGAAGCCGCCATGGCAGCTCAACGCAAGCGCGCGCGCGCGGCGTGGAAGGGGAGTGGAGACGAGCGCGTCGCTGCGGTCTATCAAGAGTTGGCATCGGACTGGAGCAGCACATTTGGCGGCTACCGTGCTCTCACGGGAGCGTCCACGATTCGCGCACTCCTCGTCGATGGAAACGGTTGCGAGGCCGCGCGTGCTGGTCAGGAGGTGGAAGTCGTCGTAGACGAGACCCCCTTCTACGCCGAAAGTGGCGGTCAGGTGGGTGACCGAGGACTGATCCGGTCCTCGAGTGGTGTGATCGAAGTCGTGGATACACAGCGTCCTGCAGGGGCGCTGGTGATTCATCGCGGACGTGTGAACGAAGGTGAGGTTCACGTCGATTCACGCGTCGAGTTGGAAGTCGATGCCAGATCGCGCGCGGCCACGGTCCGGAACCACTCCGGGACACATCTGTTGCAGGCAGCTCTGCGAAGCGTGCTGGGTTCCCAGGCGATGCAGAAGGGATCACTGGTGGGGCCCGATCGGCTTCGGTTCGATTTCACCCACGATGCACCCCTCAGCGAGAACGAGGTCGAGGCGATCGAAGACCTGGTCAACGAATGGATCGAGTCGAACGCGCCGGCCGTGGTGCGTGAGATGCCCTACGCGGAGGCGATCGAATCCGGGGCGATCGCAATCTTCGAAGAGAAGTACGCGGACCGGGTGCGGGTCGTTCAATTCGGCGACTTTTCGACCGAGCTCTGCGGTGGGACCCATGCCACGCGGACCGGGGACATCGGACTCTTGAAGATCCTTTCCGAGTTCGGAATCGCTTCGGGGGTGCGCCGAATCGAGGCGCTCACCGGGCTGGGGGCGCTCCAGCATCTTCGCAGCCGGGAGAAGACGCTCCAGCGTGTGTCCGATCTGCTCCGCACGTCACCCGAAGAAGCCACGGAGAGGGTCGAAAAGCTGCTGGAGGACCGGCGCCAAGCAGAGCGCGAGATCGACCAGCTGAAGTCCAACCGGCGTGGCGAGGAGTCGAGAGACCTGGGACGTGATGCCAAGGAGATCGCGGGGGTCCAGGTGGTGACCTCCCGCGTTGGCGACGCCGACGCCAAGGAGCTCCGGGGCATGGTCGATGATCTTCGCGGCCAACTTGCGAGCGGCGTAGTTCTGTTGGCCGCCGAAGCTGACGGTCGCGTATCGCTCGCGCTCGGCGTTACGAAGGACCTGAAGACGCGCTACCCCGCCGGCGAGTTGATTCGCGAGATTGCCGGCGTCGTGGGTGGCAAAGGTGGTGGGCGCCCGGACTTCGCGCAGGCGGGGGGCAACGATCCCAGCAAGCTGGACGCGGCATTCGAGCGCCTCGAAGCACTGATCTCGGGGAACTGAAGCAAGTGTCGCTCGCGTACGTCGCGGATCTGTACGCCCCGCGCAGGCGGCGTACACGCGAAGTCCTTGTCGGCAGCGTCGGAATCGGTGGTGACAACCCGATCCGTATCCAGTCGATGACCACGACAGTGACGCGCGACATCCGAGCTACCTCGGATCAAGCGGAGCGCATGGTGGCGGCCGGATGTGAAATCGTGCGCATTACAGCGCCCTCTCTGACCGATGCAGAGAGCCTGGCCGATATTCGCAAGGAGCTCGATCGGCGGGGCGTTCGGGCGCCGCTGGTGGCGGACATCCACTTCACTCCGAATGCCGCCCTGGTGGCGGCCGAGCATGTCGAGAAGGTTCGGATCAACCCGGGAAACTTTGCCGACAAGAAGAAATTCGCCGTGCTGGAGTACACGGATTCGGAGTACGCGGCGGAGCTCCAGCGAGTGGCGGAGCGGTTTCGCCCATTGGTGATTCGCTGCAAGGAGCTGGGCCGCGCGATGCGGATCGGGACGAATCACGGCTCGCTCTCGGATCGGATCATGAACCGTTTTGGCGATACGCCGCTGGGTATGGTGGAGAGTGCGCTGGAGTTCCTGGACGTCTGCGAGGACGAACGGTTCTACGACATCGTCTTCAGTATGAAAGCGAGCAATACCCAGATCGCCATCCATGCCTATCGGTTGTTGGCCGCCAGGCTCGAACAGCGTGCCCCGGGTGCCGCGAGCTACCCCTTTCACGTGGGCGTAACCGAAGCCGGAGACGGCGAAGACGGACGCATCAAGAGCGCGATCGGAATCGGGGCCCTGTTGTTGGACGGCATCGGAGACACGATTCGTGTTTCGCTCACCGAGGCGCCGGAGCAGGAGGTTCCGGTTGCCGCGGCGTTGGCGGACCTCGGCGCGATGGCTGCAACGCCCGCTGTTGGAAACATCGATCCGGGTGCGCGCTTCACGCCCGATCCCTTCGCACATCATCGCCGAATTACGCGCAGCATCGGAAGGGAAGGCGCCGAGATTGGCGGGGAGCATCCGGTACGGGTCGAGCTGGACGTGGGCCCGCTGTCGTCGGATCCCAAGAGGCAGGCCGAAGGGCTCGCGCGCTCGCTGCGTGAAGCTCCAGATCTGCGATGCGAGGGCCTGGCCGTTCAGCTCTTCGATGCCGACATTAGCCCTCTGGAGACCTTCGCCTCGGCCGTGATCGAGGCCGGACTCGAGGCGACGCTCTCGGTTCGCGTGGAGCCGGAGGTCGTGGCGGAGTGGCCGAGCTGGGTCGGCCGCCTGGTGGTGGGCGCCGGGGCGTTGATCGACGACGCTCAGTTGGTGATCGAGGCCGAGCGGGCCGCGCGATCGGGAATTCCCGTGGAGTGGGATCTGCGCGGGCGCTGTGCTGAGATTCCTGGCGAGCTCGACCGGGTTCTCGACGCCAGCGCGCAGGCGGGTCTGGACGACTTGCTCGTATCGGTGGACGCCGAGCTCCCAACCCACGCCGTGAGGCTGGTGGCCGCCCGACTCGAGGCGAGAGGCGCTGCCGACGTACCGATCGTGCTCAGACACCGTCGTCGCGCTGCCGAGCCCGACGAGTGCGCTCTGCTCCGGGCCGCCATGACCCTGGGCGCACCGCTGTGCGACGGGATTGGCGACGTGGTATGCCTCGAGGGCTTCGACGATCCCCCAAAGGCTGTCGATCTCGCCTATCGCATTCTTCAGGGGGCGCGCCGGCGCACGTCGCGAACCGAGTTCATCTCCTGCCCCTCGTGTGGTCGGACACTCTTCGATTTGGTGGAGACCACAGAGCGCATCAAGGCGCGAACCAGCCATCTGGTAGGGGTCAAGATCGCCATCATGGGATGCATCGTGAACGGCCCCGGCGAGATGGCGGACGCGGACTTCGGCTACGTGGGATCCGGGCCGGGGCGGGTCAACCTCTACGTGGGCAAGGAGCTCGTCGCCCGCAACCTGCAGGACTCGATCGCGGATGATCGACTGATCGAGCTGATTCGCGAGCGCGGCCGCTGGGTCGATCCCGCCTGAGCCTCGGTCAAGCGTCGGGCGGCATCTTCACAGCGGCCCGTTCAGAGCGAGCTTGGCGGCGGACTGGCGACATCGAGGCCACCGGAGGGCGCCTTCCGGGCCAGCAGCTCGAGCTCCTCCAGGGTCGCAAGCGTGCGTGTGTCGGCCAGGGCGGGGTGATCCCAACCGAGATGGTCCCCCGCCAGCATCAGCAGGAGTGCTACCACGACGACACCTTCGCCGGTTCCCAGCAGCGCGCCGCCCAGGCGGTCCGCAAGGCCCAGCCCGACCGAGCGCACCCCGCGGCGAAGGATCCGCCCAAGGCCCGTAGACATCCCGACCGTGAACACCACCAACAGGGCACCGCCGACCCAGGGCGCGAGGCCTTGTGTGATCTGTCCGTCGCTGACGTCGAACAGCCAATCTGCGATGGGGTCGACGAACGTCCGAACCGCCAGATAGGCCGCGGCGATGGCGCCCAACGAGAAAGCTTCGCGGACCAACCCGAGCATGAGGCCGCGGAGCGTCGCGATTGCGACGATCGCAGCCACAACGACGTCAACCGGCTCTGAACCAGCCAAGATAGTCCGAGTGTAGCCGATACAATGCGGCCGATGAATGCTGACGTGGTAGTGCTCGGCGCGGGTCACAACGGGCTGGTGACGGCGGCGTACCTGGCTCGCGCGGGGTTGAAGACGGTCGTTCTGGAGCGGCGTTCCGTGCTGGGTGGTGCCAGTTCCACGGAAGAGCTTTGGCCGGGGTACCATGTCTCTAGAGCCGCGTACGTGGCCGGCCTGCTCCGCCCACGAATCGTCCGAGACTTGAATTTGAACGCCCGCGGCCTGCGACTACTGCGTCGCTCGCCCTCGTCCTTCACGCCGCTACCCGACGGGTCGGGGTTGCAGCTCGGCCCGGATCAAGCCGAGTCTTCCGCGCAGATTCGGCGTTTTTCCCAGCGCGACGCCGAGAGCTATCCCCGCTACTCGCGACTCCTCGATCGTGTGGCCAGGACGCTCGAACCGATGCTCGACACGCCGCCGCCGGATCCGGCGCGCTTGGGCTGGCGCGATCTGCGTTCCCTCGGCCGACTCGGGCTCGGTGCCTGGCGCATGCGCACCGATCTGCCGGCGGGGATCGCGCTGCTGCTCGGTGCAGCCGGTCCGACTCTGGAATCCTGGTTCGAGAGCGAGCCGCTTCGTGGAACTTTGGCGACGGACGCAGTGATCGGTGCCTGGGCGGCCCCTTCGACCCCGGGAACCGGCTATGTCCTCTTCCACCACGTGATGGGAGAGACCAACGGCGAGCGTGGGGTCTGGGCGTACGTCGAGGGCGGCATGGGCCGGCTCTCGGAGGCGATCGCAGCGGCGGCTCTGGACGCGGGTGCCGAGATCCTCCCGGAGCATCCCGTAGCTGGGATCGACGTCTCAGAGGGTCGCGCGGTTGGGATCACATTGGAAGATGGCTCGGCGATCAGCGCTCGCGCGGTCGTATCGAGCCTCGACCCGGTTCGCACCCTTCTCGAGCTGGCCGGTGAAAAGCACCTGCCGGAGCAGCTCGTGCGAGACCTCGGGCTGCTCGACTTCAGGAGCCCGAGCCTCAAGATCAATCTCGCACTCGATCGCCTGCCGCACTTCCGCGGAACTCCGGGCCCCGGCTTCCAGCCTTTTCACGCCGCCACGATTCACCTGGGTTCGTGCACGCTCGATGCCATGGAGGTCGCCTTCGGCGACGCCTGCGCGGGTCGCTTGCCGGAGCGCCCCCTGATCGAACTCACATTGCCTTCGGCCCTGGATCGCAGCCTGGCTCCCGAGGGTCACTTCGTTGCGTCGATGTTCGTCCAGTACGTGCCTTATCAGATCGAGGGCAGCAGCTGGGACGCCGAGCGCGATCGTTTCGCCGACCGCGTGTTTCGCATCATCGACGAAGTAGCGCCGGGATTCTCCGACTCTGTCATCCACAAGGAGGTTCTTGCGCCGCCGGACATCGAAAGGGTTTTCGGTCTGACCGGGGGAAATATCTTCCAGGGCGCCATGTCCCTGGATCGCCTCTTGTTCATGCGCCCGCTGCCCGGTTGGTCGCGCTATCGCACGCCGATCTCCGGGCTCTACCTATGTGGTGCAGCGGCCCATCCCGGCGGTGGGGTGATGGGCGCTTGCGGACGCAACGCGGCGGGTGAAATCCTACGGGATCTTCGCGTCGGATGATCCGGAAGTCTCGGCGACCCGCGCCGCGCTCACTCAGATCGCGGGGGTCGAGCCCATGGATGCGGCTGGGCTCAACAATCAGCCGGAGCTTCGCTCCGGCGAACGCCGCTGCGGCAGCTTCCCACCGTGATTCGAAAACGGATCAGCTCGACGAGCTGTCTCCAGCTGTCACGCACGATCCGAACGCTCGAGGGCTTCTCTGGACAACGCAAGAAGACCACGGGCATCTCGACAATTGCCAGGTTGGCGAGGACCGAGCGCGCCATTACTTCGGTGTCCCAGAACCAACCGTCGTCGGCGCTTTGCGCAACGACGTCGCTCGCGGTATCGCGGCGAAAGAACTTGCAGCCCGTCTCGCTGTCCTTGATCCGAAACCCGAGTATCGCGTTGGTGAGCCAGCGGTAGCCGACCGAAATCACGAGCCTCAGGATCGCACGGGTCTCGTTCACCCGATAGAAGCGAAGCCCGGTGGCGACGTCGTAACCCTCACGCTCGATGAGGTTGACGAGTGCCGGGATGTAGAGCGGGTGCACTTCCAGGTCGATGTCGAGGAATCCCGTGACCTTTCCCGACGTGGCGGCGAAACCGGTCTTGAAAGCGGCCCCGCGGCCCCGGTTCTGCTCGTGAGAGAGAAAGCGGCAGGAACCGTCGCGTGCGCAGATCTCTTCCAGGATCTGGACAGTCGCATCCTGACTGGCGTCATCGACGAAGACGACCTCGCAATCGAGCGCCGACTCTCGCAGAGTCTGAAGCAGCGTCGCCACGCTCTCGCGGAGGTGGGGTGCTTCGTTGAAGCAGGGAACGATCAACGAGAGCGCCGGAGTCATGCGTTCCAGATCCCACTCATCGGAGCCCCCAAGAAAGTGATATCATCGATCCTCTGTTGTTGCTTCCCATGCAGCGACAACGCCTTACGGACGGGCCGTCATTCGCAGCGAAGACGACTTCCTGATTTTCGGCTCTCCAGCAGTCGGGGAGCCGAGATCGATGATTCGATCCCGGCTCGATGAACATCGACTCGCAGCGCGTTCAGGCAAAACCCAACGCGCAGCGCGTGGGTCTTCAGACGCTGAGCCTTCCGCTCCAGCCCGGCTGATGCCGGGGCATCCGATCTGATCGGAGCGGCTCGGTGCGCGATGGCGAGCTGATTGCGAGGCGTGGGAGGCGCGGATCGGCCGCATGAGTCCGGAACTGGGTTCGCCGCATGTGCGAGTCGCCGCGTTGGTGACGGGGGCGATTTTCTACGCGGCCTTCTGGGGGCTTACGCAGACGCATCCAGGACTGGACATCACCTATCAGCCGCCATTTAGTAGCAGCTCGAGTGGCGAGCTCTACTTCTGGCTCGGATCGGTCTGCCTGCTCTTCCCGGCCGCGTGTCTGCTCGGATACGGCTTGAGTCCCTGGCTGACTCCGGTGCTTCGCCGGTCTTGGAGGGCTGTGGGTCGTCTCGAGCCGCAAACGATCTGGCTCGCTGCGGCGGGCATCGCCCTGCTGGGAACGCTGCTGTTTCGGACCATGCACGGCCTCTTCCTGCTCGATTTTCCCCTGACCGATGACGAATACGGCGTGCGCTTCGGCGGCCAGGCGATGGCCGGCGGGATGCTTCGGGTACCGAGTCGAGGTCTGGAGCCATACATCTCGTCGCTCGCGCTCTACGTGAACGACGGCCTGATCTCGTCTTTCGACTGGCCCGGTCCGCAAGCCGCCTGGGCGATCGGCGAGAAGCTCGGCATGGGAGGTGGCTGGGTCTACGCACTGTTCGCAGCGCTGCCGCTCGCGATCGTTCCGCTCTGGATCAGCAGGCGTTTCGGTCCTGCCTGGGGAGCTGCCGCCCTGCTGTTCTGGCTGTTCAGCCCGATGTCGTTTGCCCTTTCGATGACCACCCATGCCCACGTTCTCTCACGCGCCTTTCTCGCCATCGGACTATGGCTCTTCTGGGAGGCGAGCGAGCGGCCCGGCATGCGGATCTGGGCCGCCTGCGGAGCGGCCCTGGGCCTGGGATTTCTGTGTCGGCCCTTCGAGACGGCCTTCCTGATACTGCCGCTCGTCGGTGACATCTTGCTGCGTTGTACGCTGCGAAAAAGGAGCCCCGATGCTTTGTTCGGGCTCTTCGCCGGGGTGATCGGGCCGCTGCTCTTCTTCGGCTGGTACAACTACTCCATCTCCGGCAATCCACTGCTTCCCGCCCGGTTCATGCCGGGAAGTTGGGGCGAACAGTGGGAGCTCGCCGCGCTCTCCAAGCCGTGGGATGCCTGGCTCATCTGGAACCGTTTCGGGGCCAACGCCAGCTACAACCTGTTCATGCTCTGTGTCTGGTTCCTCGGCCCGCTTGGAGTTGTACTCGTGGCCTTCGGCGTGACGGCGGATCGCTTTTGTCGGCTGCTGGGACTGAGCGTCGCCTCGGCCCTCGCGTTGGCACTCCTACACGACGATCACGGAATCCACGCGGTAGGTCCCATCCACTACTCGGAGTGCGCGGTGCCGCTGACATTCATCGCGGTAGCCGGCCTGAAGAGGATCGTCGAGCAGCTCCGAACGCTCGGTGTTAGCTACCGACCCCTGGCCTGTTGCGCGGTTTCGGCGCTCGTGGTCGGGCTGGGAAGCTTCAATGCCTGGAACAACGTTTCGCTGAGGCGGCAGGCGCTCATTCAGCACGATGTCTATGAATTTCTGGAGAGCTCCGACATCGGCCGCTCGGTCGTCTTCGCCGATCAGTTCGGATTGACCTGGTCGCGCGTTCCCAAGTATCGGCGGGTTGGAACCTGGGTGTTCGAGTGGCGCCCGCCCAGGCCCGACTTCTCGGACGAGGTGCTCATCTTCCACGACATCAGCGGAGCTCGGCTTGCCGCGGAATCAGCCTTTCCGAAGCGAGAGCTCTACCGCCTGAGCGCCCATCGCTCCGCCCCGTTCCTGCGGCTGACACGCGTGGACCCATCGGAAGGCGGGCCAGGATTGGTTCCGGGCACTGCCAACTAGAAGCGACCGATCATCCTGAGATACATGCGCGCGTCTTCGCGCTCCGGAGCCGCGGCGAGGACAGCCTCCCATTGCGTGGCGGCTTCGTCGGAACGGCCCAACGAGTAGAGCGTCAGGCCGAGCTGGACGGATGCCTCGTGGAAGACAGGGTGTTTGCGAATGATGCGCCGGAACTCCGCGATTGCGCGGTCTGGCAGGCCGACGTCTCGCAACACGATGCCGAGCCGATTGCGGATGTCGTGAAAGTCTGGGCAGCGGTCCAGAGCCTTTTGGTAGGCGAGGATGGCTTCGCGCAGCTCGCCGACATCTCGGTAGGCGTCGCCCACAGCAGCTTGGAGATTGGCGAGCTTTCCCCGCGTAGTTGCGTCGAGCGCTCCGTCTGACGGGCGGGCCAGCTCGCTGGCCCGTTCAGCGATTTCACGTGACCGCTCGAAGTCACCATCGCGCTCGTATACGTTGGCCAGGGCGAGCATTGCCTCGGTATAGGAGGGATTGATCCGCAGCGCTTCGCGGAGCGACCGACCCGCCGCGCCAAGGTCACCCTTGTGCTCCTGCATCATCCCGATCATGTAGTGGACGTCTGCGAAGCTGCGCGAGCGGACTAGACGCTCGAGGTGCGGCAGCGAGACATCTGCGTCTCCTTGCTCGAAACTTCGCTTGCCGAGCGCATAGTCTTGGCGCTCCTGCGGTGTCATCTGTCCCACGTTCAGCATCCCCGCTACCTCGGGACTAGTTGGGCTCGAACCCTTCGGCGATTCGAGCCGCAGCAATCTCCGCGTATTCGCTATCGCGGTAGTTCTGGACGATCGACTGGAAGATCCGCTCCGCCTCTTCGACCCGGAGCATTTCTGCGTAGCAGACGCCGAGCTTGAATAGAGCCTCGGCGTCCAACCCGAGACCCGGATACTCATTCAGCAGCGATCGGTAACGCTCTGCTGCGCTTTCATACTCTTCCCTCTCCAGATAGTACTCGGCGATCTGTGTGACGTTGTCGGCCAGGTGAGTGCGAAGGTCTCGCCAGAGGGTCTCGCCCTCGCGTGCTTCCGGTGAGTGGGGATATTTCGCCAACAAGCGGTCGAGATGCAGCAAGGCATCGCGGGTCGCGGTCTGGTCCCGATTCGCAGCTTGCATCTGTCGCTCGCGACAGAGTGCCGAGCGGAGGATGGTATAGGGAACCTTCTCGTGTTGGGGATGCAGATCCGCGAAGTCTCGGTAGTAGGACAAGGCTTCGTCGAACTTGTGATCTTCGAAGTAGGCGTCTGCGATCTTGAGCTCGGCCAGCACCGCATAGTCGCTATATGGATAATTGTCGATGATCGCCTGAAATGTCTCGATCGCTTTCGTGTAGTTCACGATCCGAATGATGATACGTCGCCCTTTGAGTGTTTTGGTCGCTTCGTCATACAGCTCCTCGGCGGGAGCAACATCATCGAACGCCGGGGGCGGCGAGGCGCAGGCGGCGAGCAGGGCGATGATGGGTGCGGCTGGGCGTAGTCCCGCGACCAACCGTCCTAGCCTTTCCATGCGAGTCAATTTGCTACGTTTTGCCGGTCCGGGCAACAGTTGGCGCGAGCAATCGCTAGCTGGCAATGCGCGCCGGCAACCGGCGCTGGCCCCACGCTAGCAACGTGCACTGAAAACGTGAATTGGAGGGGGATTCGTGAATCGCGAATCGATGGAAAGACTGCGGTTGGATCGGCGCCTGGTCGGGCGGAAGAACTGGACCTCGCAGGCCGAGGTGGATGCGGCGCTCGAGGCGCTCCCGGACGTCAGCGACAAGATCGCGGAAGTAGAGAGCGAGGGTGCTGCGGAGGAAGGTGCAGGCCCTACCGGCGCGGAGGCCTCCGACTCGGATACCTCAGCTCCGTTCATAGGGCTGGAGAGCGCGTAATCCTCGCCGCTCGGCCCACTCGGCTTACGGGGACCGGCTCATGATCAAGCAGAAGTTTGGCGACCGTCTCGATGGGTGGATTCATTCGGCGTTCCCGTTTCTCTTCCTTCGCCGGTTGAACCCCAACATTCTGACAGCGATCGGAACCGTGGGTTCGGTCGCCGCGGGTGCGAGTCTCGCCAGCGGCTGGCTCGTCACCGGTGGCGTGCTGATTTTGACGAGTGGATTCTTCGACCTGATCGACGGTGCCGTCGCTCGTCATGTGGGCTCTACACGCTTTGGCGCGTTCCTCGATTCCACGCTCGATCGGCTGGCGGACATGGCCGTCCTGGTGGGGCTAGCCACGCACTTTGCCCTGGTTGGGGAGCCGGGACACGTCTTGCTGAGCGGCGCGGCATTGATGGCCACGGTGATGGTTTCCTACTCCGCGGCCTGCGCGAAGCTCAGCATGCCCGCCGGCATCAATATCGGCTTCTTCGAACGAGGAGAACGCGTGTGCCTGCTCGCGGCAGGTGTCCTCTTTGGGATGCCGGTGGTCGCTCTCTGGATCCTGACGATCGGCAGCACCTGGACGGTCACCCAGAGATTCGCGCGGGCATACCGCGAGATGGGACGTCTAGACGCTGCCGATGGCCCGGGCCTGGGTGGCCCAACCTGAAGGAGCAACCCGATGTCGAGCGATGAGCCCGGTTCCGGCTTCACGATCGTAGAGTCGAATGCCGAAGCTGCGGGGCGCGAGGGTCAGGGCGGCGGAGTGTCGATCGACTTCTCCACCTTCGTGCTGTCCCTGGGTACGTCGGCGATCTACCATCTGGGTCAGATTCAGAGTGGTGAAGAGCCGAACGAGCCCAATCTGCCCGCCGCGCGCCAGACGATCGACACCTTGGAGATGCTCCAAGAGAAGACTCGAGGCAATCTCGATCCGGACGAAGTCAAGCTGCTGGAGAGCATTCTCTACGAGCTGCACATCCGGTTCGCCAAGGCAGGCCGGTGAGCGCTCCAGCTCGACGGGCGATGGGTTGACCACTACCCGATCCGGAGTCCCCGCCGAAGGCCTGCGTTGCCACGCTCCCGCCAAGCTCAATCTGGGGCTGCGAGTGCTCGGCAGGCGCCCGGACGGCTATCACGAGCTGGAGAGCCTGTTCGTCCCCCTGGACCTGGCCGACGAGATCGCTTTGGAGGTTTCGAAGGCCGGTAGTTTCGAGCTCGACTTTTCGGTGAAAGGAGCGGTCGCCGGGGTCCCCGAAGACGACACCAATCTGGCTTCCCGCGCCGCCCGTAGGTTCGCGCGGGAAGCGGGGCTGAGCTTTCGAGTGTGTGTACGGTTGTGCAAGCGGATTCCCACGGGCGCCGGCCTGGGAGGCGGATCCAGCGATGCTGGGGCGGTGCTTCGAGCGTTCTCGCAGCTGTTCCCTGGCGCTCTGGACCCGTCGGCACTAGCCGAGCTCGCCTTGGAGCTGGGAGCGGACGTGCCTTTCTTTCTGGATCCACAGCCCGCGCTGGTTCGGGGGATCGGAGAGCGCATCGAGCCCGTGCGAGGCGTGCGATCTCTCGCCGTCGTTCTCGCCGGCCCCGGCACGCCACTCGCTACCGCGGACGTCTACCGGGCGTTCGACGCCCTCGGACCCTCGACGGCGCCGGCCGCCGGTGGCTCCATCCCGGCGGGATTGGCCTCCAAGGTGGCGGGGTGGGAGCTGCCGTCGCTCGACCAGCTCGAATTGGAAAATGACCTCGAGCCGGCGGCCATCCGCCTCTGCCCGTCCGTGGCAGGGCTGAGGGAGCGGCTCGTGGCTGTGGGGGCGCGGGCCTCGGGAATGTCTGGAAGCGGCCCTACGGTCTTCGGTCTGTTCGATTCGCGTCCCGAAGCCGCGAAAGCGCTAGCTCAGCTCGGCATCCGTGCGCCGGGGTGGGCTCGGGTCGCGGTGACCGTCGAATCTCGATAGGCTCAGCGCCCCGCGAGCCGCGGGGCTTGGTCGAAGTCGGAGCGCAGTCAATTGGAACGCGCCAAGCTGTTTTCGGGCAATTCGAATGCCGCACTAGCCCAGGCGGTGGCCAGCTATCTGGATACTCCGCTCGGCAAGGCCGAGGTCGGGAGGTTCAGCGATGGCGAGGTCAACGTCGAGATTGGCGAGAACGTCCGCGGCATGGACTGCTTTGTGATTCAGTCGACCTCGTCGCCGGCGAATAGTCACCTGATGGAGCTTCTCATCATGATCGATGCGCTTCGGCGTTCCTCGGCCAAGCGCATTACAGCCGTCGTGCCCTACTACGGTTACGCCCGACAGGATCGCAAGGTACGACCGCGCGTGCCGATTTCTGCCAAGCTCGTCGCCGACTTGATCTCAACCCCCGGAACCGATCGGGTCCTGTGCATCGATCTGCACGCGGGCCAGATCCAGGGTTTCTTCAATATTCCGGTCGACAACATCTTCTCCACGCCGGTGCTCTTGGATGAGATCCATCGCCGCTATCCGGGCCCGCTCACGATCATCTCGCCGGACGCCGGCGGAGTGGAGCGCTCCCGAGCCTACGCGAAGAGGCTCGATGCCGGCCTCGCCATCATCGACAAGCGCCGCGAAAGCGCCAACGTGGCCGAGGTCATGAACATCGTCGGCGACGTCGAGGGTCAGACCTGTGTGATCGTCGACGATATGGTCGATACCGCGGGCACTCTCGCGGAGTCCGCCAGGGCACTGGATCGGGAAGGGGCGGCTGCGGTCTACGCGGTGATCACGCATCCGATACTCTCGGGCCCCGCCATCAAACGCATTGCCGAAAGCCCGCTGAAGGAGTTGGTGGTCACCGACACGATCCCGCTGACCAAGGAAGCGCGCGATTGTGCCAAACTGCACGTCGCCTCGATCGCGCCCCTGCTCGGCGAGGCGATCCGGCGAATCAACAACGAAGAGAGCGTGAGCTCGCTCTTCGTCTGACGACGAACGTTCTAAGGAGAGGCCCGTGGGTGAATTCGCAATCGAAGCGGAAGTGCGAGATGGCCGAGGCAAGGGTGTGGCTCGAAAGCTGCGCGCTACCGGTCGGATCCCCGGCATCTGCTATCGGCGCGCTGCCGACTCGCTCGCCGTGAGCCTCGACCCGCGGGCTCTCGACGTGGTGCTGACGACCGGCAGCGCCGGCATCAACACCCTCATCGACTTGACGGTCGCGGGCGGCGGCGACTTCGATGGGCGCCAGGTGCTGCTCAAGGAGCTCCAGCGCGACCCGGTCACCGGGCGCCTCGTCCACGCGGATCTATTCGCGGTGGACCTCAAGCAGAAGATCCACGTGTCGATTCCCGTGCATCTCACCGGTTCTGCCGTGGGCGTCACGATGGGCGGCATCCTCGACCACGCGCTCCGAGACCTGGAAGTCCAGTGCCTTCCGGACGCGATTCCCGAGGAATTCACGGTCGAAGTGTCCGAGCTCGAAGTCGGTCAGTCGATTCACGTTCGCGACCTGACCATTCCAGAGGGTGTCGAGCTGCTCAGTGATCTGAGCCTGCCGGTCGTCTCCGTGGTCGCCCCGGCGGCCGTCGAAGAAGAGGCTCCCGAAGAAGAAGAGCTGGAGGAAGGCGCCGAGGAGGCGACGGCCGAGGGCGAGGCCCAGTCGACCGATGCAGCCAAGCCGAGCGAGGACAAGGGCGACGACTGAGGCGATTGGCACTGGTGAAGCTGGTCGTCGGTCTCGGAAATCCTGGGAAGAGCTACGCGTCCACACGCCACAACATCGGTGCGCGAATCGTGGAGCGGTTCGGAGCCGATTGCGGGATCGCGCTGGTCGAGCGTCGATTCGGCGGGCGATTCGGCATCGGTCGTCTGCCACCTGCAGAGAGCGGGCCGACTGCGGAAGTGCAAGCCGGCGAACCCGAGCTCGCAATCCTCGCCCCCGAGACGTTCATGAATCGGTCCGGCGGCGCGGTCGCTGAGGCCGTCGAGGCGCTTCGGCCGGAGGATCTGCGCCGGGATCTGCTGCTCGTCTTCGATGACGTGGATCTTCCTTTCGGCCGCCTGAGGCTCAGGCCGCAGGGCGGCTCCGGTGGCCACCGGGGGCTGCAGGACGTGATCAACCGGCTGGGTCGGAGCGACTTCCCACGGCTTCGCTTTGGCGTCGGACGACCCGAAGAGCGCTTCGACACCGTGGACTGGGTGCTTCAGCCCTTCTCGGTACTCGAGGAGGCTGCGCTCGAGCGAGGGATTCCGCTCGCCGCCGAGGCGCTGCTGGCTACGCTCGTCGTCGGCGTACCCTCCGCCATGAACCGCTACAATCGCGGGCCCGACGCAGCGGACTAGGATCTTCGACGCTGCGCGGCTCGGCCGGCGGGCAGCCGCTGCACGCGCGGCCTCCTACCGTTGCACAATTGGTGATCTCGACGACTCGGCATCGGTGCGCGAGTCGCTTCGATCCAGACGAACGGGTGAGTCATCGTGAGCGAACGGGAACCGCGGCGTGTGATCAACATCCTTCAGGAATTCTCCATTCCGCTGCTGGGCGGCGTGGTGGTAGCGATGCTGTGGGCAAACTTCGATTACGAGTCCTACGAGCACGTAATCCACTGGGCGCCCGTCGCGGATTGGAAGATCCTCGGACACGAGGTCACCCATCACTGGTTCGTCAACGAAGTTTTCATGGTGTTCTTCTTTGGCATTGCGGCCAAGGAGATCACCGAAGCTTGCCTTCCGGGCGGGAGCCTGAATCCCGTCTCCAAGTCGATCAATCCGCTGTTGGCGACGCTGGGCGGGGTGGTCGGACCGGTAGCCGTGTTCTTCATCGGGATGGCCCTGCTCTACGGACCGAGCGACGACCTGGCCACCTTGCGACGCGGCTGGGGGGTTCCGACGGCGACCGACATCGCACTGGCCTGGCTCGTCGCCAGAGCCGTCTTCGGCAAAGGCCATCCCGCGATCAATTTTCTGCTCCTTCTGGCCGTGGCCGACGACGCAATCGGCCTGGCCATCATCGCCATCTTCTACGGCGATCCGAACCTCCCGGCCCAGCCCCAGTTTCTCGGCCTCATCCTGGTCGGAATGGGAGCCGCCTACGCGATGCGACGAGCCGGTCTGAAGTCCTGGCTGCCGTACATCCTGATCGGCGGGCCGCTGTCCTGGCTCGGATTGACCCTGGCGCACCTGCATCCGGCGTTGGCTCTGGTCTTCATCGTCCCCTTCCTCCCGGGACCCCGGCGCGACGTGGGTTTGTTCGTCGATCGAGATGAGATCGACACAATGGGTGAAGCGCTCGCTCACGATCTCCACATGGAACATTCGACGCTGCATCGATTCGAGCACCAGCTGAAGCTGGGTGTCGATTTCGGCCTCTTCTTTTTCGCGTTCACCAACGCGGGCGTCGTGTTGGCTTCGATCGGGCCGATGACCTGGTTGATCCTGGGATCTCTCGTGATCGGCAAGACGCTCGGGATCAGTGCGCTCGGGTTGCTCGCGATCAAGCTTGGCTTTCCGTTGCCCGACCGGATGGGCCTGCGAGAGTTGCTGATGGCCGGTTTCGTGGCGGCGCTGGGTTTGACGGTCGCGCTGTTCGTGGCTGGAGCCGCCTTCACCGATCCGACCCTGCTGGGTCAGGCCAAGATGGGGGCGCTCCTCTCGGGCTTCGTCGGATTGGTGGCCATTGGGTTGGGTCGGGCCCTGGGGATCGGCTCGGCGGTTGCCTCTCCGGACGCTTCCGAGGCTAGGCAGGTTTCTGCAATGCCTGATCGATTGACCGATTAATATCTGGTACAAGATAGGCATAATATTTACAAAACACCTGGGTCAATCTTCGCATTGACCCAGGGAAAATCGATCAATAGACTGCACCCAATGAACATCCAGCTCGATCGGGGAGGTGCCGGGCGAGGCGGTCGCTCGGTCTACCGTCAGATCGCCGACCACATCCGACTCGAAGTCGAAGGCGGCCGGCTGGAGGAGGGAGACCGACTCCCCGCGATTCGAAATCTGGCGGACAGGCTGGGCGTCAACCGCGACACGGTGGCCTTGGCGTACGAAGCACTTGCCACCGCCGGAGTCGTGGTGTCGTCGGTGGGGCGCGGCACCTTCATCGCCGCTCGTGAGTCGCTCGAAGCTGGCTTCGAAGGGCCCTTCCAGCCGGTCCTCTCACCACTCACCGAGCGGCTTCTCGATTTCGAGCACGCGCGGCCGCGCTTCGGCAGCGAAGCGAATGCCGCGCCGTTGCACTCGCTCGTTCCCGACGAATCACTCTATCCAGCGGACGAGTTCAGGCGTGTACTCAATCGCGTGTTGCAACGCGGTGGCTCCGAGCTGTTGCGCTACGGAGAGCCCCAGGGGCACCTCGGCCTTCGAGTGGTGTTGGCACAGCGATTTCGCAGCGCTGGCGTCGAAATCGATCCTGAGGGAATCGTACTGTGTCACGGGGCAAGCCAGGGAATCTCCCTGGGCTTGCGTCTATTCGCCCAGTCTGGCGACACCGTCGCTCTCGAGGAGCCGACCTACAACAACGTGCTCGCCGCGATATTCGGCCTGGGACTTCGTACGGCGCCCGTTCCGATGCGGGAGAACGGGCTCGACCTAGAGGCGCTCGATCGCACTCTGGGCCGACCCGATGTCAAAGTTCTGTACACGATCCCCACCTTTCACAATCCACTGGGTACGACCACTTCGGCAGCCCATCGACGGGCGTTGATCGAAATTGCCGCGAGTCACGGAACGCCCGTGATCGAGGACGGCTACGAGTCCGATCTGCGCTTTCGCGGCCGTCCGGTTCCACCCCTTGCGGCGCTGGATCGCACAGGACTGGTGCTTCATCTGTTTTCGTTCTCGAAGTCGCTGTTTCCCGGAGCGAGAGTGGGCGCGATCACCGCCAGCGATCGTCTGATCGACGCTCTTCTGGCGCTCAAGCAGGCAACCGATCTCTCTGACGCGCTGCCCCTGCAGGCCGCGTTGGCGGAGTTTGTGAAGGAAGGCGCCTACGACCGCCACCTGCTTCGGATGCGCCGCGTTCTGCGCGAGCGTCGTGACGTCCTGCTCGACTCCCTTGCGAAAGAGATGCCCGACGGAACCCGTTGGACGCAGCCCGACGGTGGTCTGCAGCTGTGGGTCGAGCTGCCCGAGGGCTTCGAGACCAGCGATCTGCTCACGGATGCCGTCGGCGCGGGGGTGTTGTTCGCTCCGGGCTCCCAATTCAACCACGATGGCCGCGCATCCAATGGCCTGCGTCTCAGCTTCGCGATGGCGGGGACGGAGGCCCTGCGGGCTGGCGTGGCTGCGCTTGCGAAGGTGATGCGTCGACGACTCGATGCCCAGCGGCCGGCCGGCCGGGTGCATATGTAACAGACTTCTGCGCGGGGCCTACGGCGCCGCGCGATGGGAGGAATCATGACGGACCGAAATGACCCTGGAAGCGGCAACGGGGGGGCGCGTGCCACTGCCGAGTCCTTCGAGATCAAGGTCGGGCTCGCAGAGATGCTCAAGGGTGGCGTGATCATGGACGTGACCACTCCAGACCAGGCGAAGATCGCCGAAGACAGCGGTGCCTGCGCGGTGATGGCGCTCGAGCGCGTGCCGGCGGACATCCGTCGAGACGGTGGTGTCGCTCGGATGTGTTCAACGGAAGTGGTCGAGGGAATTCAACGCTCGGTCTCCATCCCCGTGATGGCGAAGGTGCGCATCGGTCACTATCTCGAGGCGCGTGTACTCGAGGCGCTCGGGGTCGACTTCGTCGATGAAAGCGAAGTGTTGACGCCGGCCGACGATGAACATCACGTCGACAAGACGGCCTTCCGCTCTCCTTTCGTCTGCGGAGCCCGCGATCTCGGTGAAGCGTTGCGACGCATCTCCGAGGGGGCTGCCATGATTCGAACCAAGGGCGAAGCCGGTAGTGGAAATATCGTGGAGGCGGTGAGGCACTTGCGTTCCGTGTTCGGTGCGATCCGCTCGCTGACCTCGCTGTCTGCAGAGGAACTTCCGGCCCGCGCAAAGGAGCTCCGCGCCCCGCTGGAGCTGGTACGTCGGGTCGCGGAGATCGGTCGTCTGCCCGTTCCAAACTTCGCGGCGGGTGGCATCGCCACTCCTCCCGATGCGGCGCTCTGTATGTCGCTGGGTGCGGAGGCGGTGTTCGTCGGCTCGGGCATCTTCAAGAGCGATGATCCGGCGGCGCGCGCCCGCGCGATCGTGCGTGCCACCACCCATTGGGACGAGCCCGAAGAGGTCCTGGCGGCTTGCCGCGGACTGGGCAAGGCGATGGAGGGCATCGAGATGGAGACGCTCTCCGAGCACGAGCGAATGGCCAATCGCGGCTGGTAGCTCGAACCGTTGACCGCTTCCGGCTCTGCAGCGCTACGCGTCGGGATTCTCTCGATCCAGGGCGGCGTCGAGGCTCATGCCGCGGCGCTCGCCCGGGCGGGGGCGGTGTGGGCGCCGGTGCGTCGCGAGCAGGACCTCGACGGTCTCGACGCGCTGATCCTTCCCGGCGGAGAATCCACGACGATCTCCAAGGGTCTGGAGCGGGTGGGTCTCTACGAGCCGCTCCAGGCTTTTGCGAAATCTGGGAAGCCGCTGCTGGGGACGTGCGCTGGTGCGGTGCTGATGGCGCGGTCGGTGGAGAGCCATCCCGTGCGCAGTCTCGGGCTCATCGACGTAGTCGCGGTGCGCAACGCCTACGGCTCCCAGGTAGACTCGTTCGCGACCCTCGCCGAGGGCGAGCTCGAGGGTCTGCCGTGTGTATTCATTCGAGCCCCCCGGCTGCGTCGTCCGGGCCGGGACGTCAGCGTGCTGGCGCGGGTCAACCAATGGCCCGTCTGCGTGCGTCAGGGCAACGCTCTGGCCACCACGTTCCACCCGGAGCTCACCGAGGATCCCCGGATCCACCAGATGCTGTTGGAGCTCGCCGAGAAGCAGCGGCGCTGAACCTCGGCCGTCTTCCCGGTGGCCCCCTTTCCAAGTCCGCGCCGGCTGTGGTATGCCTCCGCGTCCGGGCGGGCTCGAGATCGGGCTCGCAATCAACCTTTTCCTCAGCTCCCAGCGGCCAGGCGTTCCCGGCGCCGACCCGATCACGGGGAGCTCGGGCGCCGGCATTGCCGGCCCTGTCCACGAGGAGGACCCGTGCGGGAATACGAGACAACCCTGATCGTCCAGCCGGAGATCTCCGACGAGGGGATCGAAGCGCTGCGCGATCGCCTCGATGGCGTTCTGGAAAAGGGCGGCGCCATCCGCCTGCTCTACGACGATCTTGGCAAGCGCCGCATGGCCTACGAGATCCAGCACTTCCAGAAGGGGCGCTACGTGATGCTCCAGTTCCTCGACGAGGGCGGGATCATCTCCGATCTAGAGCGGGCGCTGCGGCTCGAGGACTCGGTGATTCGTTTCATGAGCGTCCAGGTCAGCGACTTTGTCGAGGACGTTCCCGCCCGCCAGGCCATGGCGGCAGAGCAGGAGCGGATTCGCGCCCAAAAGGCGGCCGAGCGCGCCGCGCGCGAGGCGGAAGACGCAGCTCGCCAGGAGGCCGAAGAAGCAGCACGCCAAGAGGCGGAAGCGGCCGCGCGCAAACAGGCGGAAGCGGACGAGGCGGTGCGCCTGGCTGCAGCCGGGGACGCCGAATCGGGCGAGGCGGAGTCCGAAGCCGGCGAGGGCGCAGCATCGGAAGACGCTGTCGACGACGCGCCGTCCGAGGCCCCTTCGGCAGCTGCCTCTGATGGGGGGAATGCCCCGACCACCGACGCCGCCGCCAAAGAGGAGATTACGCCATGAGCGCACCGAGCGGGCCCGGCGGCGGACGTCGCGATCGCGACGATCGAGAGGACCGAAGGCCGGACACGGTCAAGAACCGGCTGCGTGCACGAGCGCGAAAGAAGGCGCGCAAGCAGAAGAAGGGCGGTGGTTTTCTCCGGCGCAAGGTGTGCCGCTTCTGCGCCGACTCGACGCTGGAGATCGACTACAAGGACGCCAAGGCGTTGCGCCTGTTCACG
>CAXMOC010000287.1:0-14305 GCA_964194865.1 uncultured Opitutales bacterium
CATCACTCCGCGAGGGGGAGCGACTGCGGGGAGAGTTCGGTGCGGGGGAGGTCTTCGTCGAGGCGCTCTTCGCCGCGTTTGATCAGACGGGCAGGCGATCCGGCGGCGGTGCAATGGCTCGGAACGTCGCGCATGCGGATGAAGGAGTTGGCGCCGATCTTTGCGTTGGCGCCGACGCGGACCGGGCCCAACAGGGTTGCGCCGGTGCCGATGTAGACGTGGTCGCCAATCGTTGGGTGGCGTTTACCGCGATGTTTTCCGGTCCCGCCCAGCGTCACGTTGTGGAACATCACACAACCATCGCCAATTTCGGCGGTCTCCCCGATCACCACACCGGTTCCGTGATCGATGAAGAACGCACGGCCGATGCGCGCGCCCGGATGGATCTCGACCCCGGACCAGAAGCGCGCCAGCGTCGAGAGTAGACGCGGCAGCAGCGGAAGCCGGAGCCGAACATGGGCGAAGTGGGCGATTCGGTACAGCGTTATGGCGTGAAACGGAGGGTGTAGGAGCAGCGACTCCAGCCGGTTGGTTGCCGCGGGATCGTTCGCGTGCACCGCTTCGAGGTCGTCCATGAGCGCCCGGAACATGAGACCGCCCCCTTTTCGGCGAGTGTATCGGCGCGTTGGTCGCTGCGCCGCGGTGCGCATGCTAAGCACTCGCCGGCACTTCATCGGACGGGCCATGCAGGATTCGCTGGACGATCTGCTCCATCTGTTGGACCTCGAAGAACTCGAGGTGAACATCTTTCGGGGGCGAGGCTCGGAAGGTTGGCAGCGCGTGTTCGGTGGGCTGGTGCTCGGACAAGCGTTGGTAGCCGCCGGCCGTACGGTGGAGAGCGGTGTCGCGCATTCGTTTCACTCCTACTTCCTCAGACCCGGCGATCCCACGACGCCGATTCTCTACCAGGTGGATCGCACTCGGGACGGACGCACGTTCACGACGCGCCGTGTGACCGCGATCCAACACGGCGCCGCGATATTTCACCTCGAGGCATCCTTCCAGCGGGCGGAGCCCGGGCCGGAACACCAGGACGAGATGCCGGACGCTCCGGAGCCCGAGTCGCTTCCCACCTGGAAGGAGCGAATGAAACCCCTGGTGGCGCGCGCGCCCGATCCCATGAAGAGCTGGCTGGCCCGCGATCGTCCGATCGACATCCGCTACATCACCGACGTCGACCCGGTCGAGCCCGCCAAGCTCCCAGGGCGGCTCCAGGTCTGGGTACGAGCCGACGGAAGCCTGCCGGATTCCCCGCTGCTGCATCAATGCGTCGTCGCCTACGCGTCGGATATGACGCTCCTCGACGCCGCCGCGATGCCCCATGGCATCGGCTGGACCGACGACGGCTACATGATTGCCAGCCTGGACCACGCGATGTGGTTCCACCGAGAATTTCGGGCCGATCAATGGCTTCTCTACGATCAGCAGAGTCCCGCGGCGGGGGGCGCGCGTGGCTATAGCACGGGCCGCATGTTTACGCGCGAGGGACGACTTGTGGTCTCCGTCGTGCAAGAGGGTTTGATTCGGCCAGCTCGCGTGGAGCCTCGATGAGTCGTTCGTTGTCAAGCGCGGGTTGGGAATGGTAAGACGGAGCCAGGGTGCCGCTCTGGGGACGCCGCGGCGCGGGAGGCTCCCGCGCGGGAGGGGAGAATGAGTCTGGTCGGAATCGTCGTCGCGCTGGCCCTGCTGGAGTACATCGTCATCGTCTTTCTCTGTGGTCAGGCGCGGGCGCGCCATGGGGTTGCCGCCCCGTCGACCACCGGTGATCTGACCTTCGAGCGCTACTTCCGCGTTCAACAGAACACCGTCGAGCAGCTGGTCATCTTTCTACCTGCAATGGTGCTCTTCGGCACCTACGTCAGCGCCTCAATCGGCGCGGGCCTCGGGCTGGTATTCATCCTGGGCCGGGCACTCTACGCGCGCGGCTACTACCAAGATCCGGCCAAGCGAGGGCCCGGCTTCGGCCTCACGATTCTCTCGAATCTGGTGCTGACGCTCGGGGGGCTGATCGGAGCGCTGATCGCCTATCTCTGAGGTACCCGAGGCTCCCAATCTCCGCAGCCCGCCGCCGTAGGCTGGGAACACCCGAACGGCGGGAGTTGGCTAGACTACTCCCCTTTTCGGGACCTCCCCGAATCGAACCAATCTCGAGGAAGCGCCGCGATGACCGCGAATCAGAAACTGAAGGCCTGGGTCCGGGAAATCGAGGCTCTGTGTCAGCCCGATGCCGTCACCTGGTGTGATGGCTCGGACGCAGAGAACTCGAAGCTGATCCAGCTGATGCTGGATGCGGGTACCGCGCGCAAGCTGGACGAGAGCAAGCGCCCCAACAGCTACCTGGTCTGGTCAGACCCTGCCGATGTGGCGCGGGTCGAGGATCGCACCTTCATCTGCTCGGCCCGCGAGGAAGATGCGGGCCCGACCAACAACTGGAGCGATCCCGCCGAGATGAAGGAGCGGCTGCGCGGCCTGTTTCGCGGCTCGATGACGGGCCGCACGATGTACGTGATTCCCTTCAGCATGGGGCCGATCGGATCGCCGATTGCGCACATCGGTGTTCAGATCACGGATTCCCCCTACGTCGTGGCGAGCATGCGTGTGATGACGCGTATCGGCCAGCAGGTCCTCGACACCCTCGGGGACGGCGGGTTCGTTCCGTGCCTGCATTCGGTGGGAGCGCCGCTCGCCAAAGGCGAGCAAGACGTCCCCTGGCCGTGCAACGCAGAGAACAAGTACATCGTCCACTTTCCCGAGGCCCGCGAGATCTGGTCCTACGGCTCGGGCTACGGCGGCAACGCACTGCTCGGCAAGAAGTGCTTCGCGCTGCGCATCGCCTCCTCGATGGCGCGTGATGAGGGCTGGTTGGCCGAGCACATGCTGATCCTCAAGCTGACCTCGCCCGAGGGCCGCGTTCACTTCGTGTGCGGAGCGTTTCCCAGTGCTTGCGGCAAGACGAATCTCGCCATGTTGAACCCCACGATCGAGGGTTGGAAGGTCGAGACGATCGGTGACGACATCGCGTGGATGAAGTTCGGTGACGACGGCCGGCTGTACGCCATCAACCCAGAGCACGGCTTCTTCGGCGTCGCACCCGGCACCAGCATGAAGTCCAATCCGAATGCGATGCTGAGCCTGCGCGAGAATGCTTTCTTCACCAACTGCGCGCTCACGCCCGATGGAGACGTCTGGTGGGAAGAGATGACCGACGAGACGCCACCCCAGCTCACCGACTGGCACGGCGAGCCATGGACTCCGGCGAGTGGCACGCCAGCCGCACACCCGAACGCTCGCTTCACGGCGCCTGCGCGCCAGTGCCCGGTGATCGCCCCGGAGTGGGAGGATCCCAAGGGGGTTCCGATCAGCGCGATCCTCTTCGGCGGCCGCCGCGCCACGGTCGTGCCGCTCGTCAACGAGGCGCGCAATTGGCAGCACGGCACTTTTCTCGGGTCGATCATCAGCAGCGAGAAGACCGCCGCCGCTGCCGGCAAGGTCGGCGAGCTGCGGCGCGATCCAATGGCCATGTTGCCCTTCTGCGGATACAACATGGGTGACTACTGGGCGCACTGGCTGTCGATCGGCCAACGCTCGGGCGCCGAGCTACCGAGGATCTACTACGTCAACTGGTTCAGGAAGAGCGATGGAGGAGACTTTCTGTGGCCAGGCTTCGGGGAGAACGGCCGAGTCCTCAAATGGGTCTTCGGGCGCTGTGAAGGCACAGCCAAGGCGGTCGAGACACCCATCGGGAATCTCCCCGCCGAGGGCGAGCTCGACCTGGCGCATCTGGACGAGATCTCCCGTGAAGACTTGAAGGAGCTGCTTCGCGTGGACGTCGAGGGTTGGCTGGCGGAGCTCCCCTTGATCGAGAAGTACTACGCGCAGTTCGGAAGTCATCTACCCCGAGAGTTGCCCGACGAACTCGCAGCCATGAGAGATCGCCTCCAAGCCGCCAAGACCTGATGGGCGGGGCAAGGCTTCGACCCGCTTGACCGCCACCGGGCCGCTCTCGGACCTGCTGGTGATCGATCTCACCCGGGTGCTCGCGGGTCCCTACTGCACCATGGTGTTGGCGGATCTGGGTGCTCGAGTGATCAAGATCGAGGCTCCCGGTCGAGGTGACGACGCGCGCGCGATCGGGCCTTTCGTGGGTGAACGCTCCGCCTACTTCATGTCTCTCAACCGCGGCAAGCAGAGCATCGCCCTCGATCTGAAGAACGCCGCTGACCGCGACGTCTTCGACGCCCTACTCCAGCGGGCGGACGTGTTGGTCGAGAACTTTCGCCCCGGCGTGATGGAGCGGCTGGGATACGGCTGGGAACAGCTGCACGCGCGTCTTCCGCGACTGATCTTCGCCAGCACCTCGGGCTTCGGACAGACGGGACCCTACGCGCAGCGCCCGGCCTACGACGTGGTGGTACAAGCGATGGGGGGCGTCATGAGCCTCACCGGGCATCCGGGTGGCGCACCCACGCGAGTCGGAACGTCGATTGGTGACATCACCGCCGGGCTCTTCACCGCGATCGGCATCCAGGCGGCACTCGTAGACCGCAATCGAAGCGGCGTGGGGATGCGGGTGGACGTGGGACTGCTCGACTGCCAGGTCGCCATTTTGGAGAACGCCATCGCCCGTTTCTCGGCAACCGGCGAGGTTCCGGGGCCGCTGGGCGCGCGCCATCCCTCGATCACCCCGTTTGACGCCTTCGCGACGCGTGACGGCTTCGTGGTCGTGGCCGCGGGCAACGACGAGCTTTTCGGGACCTTGTGTGAGGCGCTCGATGTACCGGGGCTGGCCCGCGACGAGCGGTTCGCGAGCAACGCACTCCGCACACAGAACGCCGAGGCGCTCAAGCATCTGCTCGAGGCCACCTTGGCGGAGCGGACGACACTCGAATGGCTCACCGCTCTCCAACGGGCCGGGCTTCCGTGTGGACCACTCAACGACATCGCCCAGGTCACCGGGGACCCCCAGGTGATCGCTCGCAACATGGTGGTCACGGCCGGAGAGTCCGACGCTCGTGTGCGGATGGCCGGAAATCCGATCAAGTTGTCCGGCTATGAAGATCCCACGGTTCGCGAAGCCGCCCCGGAACTCGACGCGGACCGAGAGCGCATTCTCGCCGAGTTGTAGCGAGCCCCTGGCGGAACGGAGTTGCGGCCGGCGCTCAACGCCCCGGCAGCCGATCGGGGATGTGATCGAGCCCGTAGAGCTCGATGCAATTCGTGTGAAGCATCTTCTTGACCTGATCTTGACGAACGTCGCGGAAGACCCGTTCGATCGTGACGCGCGAGTTCGGCCAGTCCGAGCCGCTGTGCGGATAGTCGGTCGACCACATCAAGTGGTCGACGTTCATCCGGTGGCGCAGGTCCATTCCGACCGTGTCGACCATGAAGGTCGCCCAGAAGTTGCGAAAGAAGATGTCGCTCGGCATCTCCGTCTGCTGGGCGACTGCATTGGTGTACCAGCGATAGCGTCGGAACATGTCGTCGCTCTGCTCGAGCAACGTCGGTATCCAGCCGATATTGGCTTCGACCAGCACGATCTTGAGCAGCGGAAAGCGTTCGAAGATTCCCGAGAAGAGGATGTCGCACACTACCGGTAGTGTCTGACCGCCGGCCTTCGTCAACGCGGCCATTCCGACGAAGGCGAGTGACGACCAACTCTCGCGCCGTCCAGCCAGGTCGCCGCGCACGAAGCTCCCGATGTGAACCGCGATCGGAAAGCCCGCCTCCTGGGCGACCGCCCAGAAGCGGTCGTCCTCGGGCTTGGGGTCGAGGCTGCCATTGGGGAACGACGAGATGACGGCGCCGCGATGGCCCGTTCCCATGGCCGCCTCCAGGGCGGCCACGCAGTCGTCGAGGCCGGTGGTGGGCATGATGGCCTGACCGAGGAGCCTTCCTCCCGAGCCCTCGCAGAACTCCAGCAGCCATTGGTTGTAGGCCTGCACGCAGGCGAGCTGGAGTTCTGGATCGTCGCTGTAGATCTTGGCGCCGCGCAAGGTGACGCTCGGGTAGAGGATCTGTGCGTGAATTCCATCGGCATCCATGTCGGCGAGACGCGCCTTGGTGTCGAAGCTTCCGGGCCGCATTGTCTCGTAGGTGATGCCCATGGGCCGGAAGTCGAAGTAACTCAGCCCGGCCACCGCGGTCAGACCGACGGGCCACTTCTCCCGACCACCGTCGAAGAGCCAGAGATCGCCCTTGCTGGTGTGCTCGACTCGCGGTGCTCGCTCGCGCAGCTTCTTGGGTACGCGTTCCTGCCAGAGATCGGGGGGCTCGTTCACGTGGGAGTCGCAGTCGACGATCGGATAATCGATGCTCGCTGCATCTCGAAAGGGCTCAGACATGGGCGGTCTCCTTGAACTCTGGGTCAACCAGTCGGCGTGAACATCGGAGCCCTGACTTCGCGTGGGCTGCCGGGAAACGAGAGTGCGCGGAAGACGACGCGTACGGGCATGTCCACCTGAAGGTCGTCGGGTTCGCAATCCACGAGGTTCGTGACGATCCGGACCGCCGGATCCTCTTCCAGCGCGACCAGTCCGGGCACGTAGGGCACCTTGTCTGCGAAGGGTCGCGCCAGAGCGCGTCGGACTACCGCCCAGGAGTGGAGGCTCCCGCTACCGCTCATCGGCGTCCACGACCAATCGACTCCTTCGCAGGCGGGACAACGCTCCCGGGGATACCACTGAAAGCGCCCGCAGCTCCCACAGCGGGGAATCGCGAGCACGTCGCGGGATGCCGCCTCCCAAAACCCGCGCGTGCTCTCGAACTCGGTATCCGGCAGCGGGAAGTCGCTCTTCACGGCGCGCGCCCCAAGACCAGAGTGCTCGCCATGTGACCCGTGTAGCCGCCGTAGACGCCGATCTCGGCGTCTCGAACCTGGGCCGCCGCCTCGCCCCGAAGTTGCCTCACCACTTCCACCACGTGGGCGATGCCGAGCACGTAGGCGTGTGAGAGCAGGCCGCCGTGGGTGTTGTAGGGAAGGCCGCCGCCGTCGTGGTACAGGCCGCTCCCCTCGACGAAGCTTCCGGCACCACCTTTCTCGCAGAATCCCATGTCCTCGATTTGCATCAACGCGACGATCGTGAAGGGGTCGTAGAGCGTGAGCACGTCGACGTCCGATGGGCGAATTCCAGCCATCTCGAAGGCAGCCGGTGCGGAGAAGACCTGTGGTGTGCTGGTGAAGGCTGACTGTTGACTCCAATAGGTACCCGAGCTCGACAGGCCCTCACCCACCCCCAGTGCCAACACCGGCTTCTGCTGCAGGTCGCGCGCGCGTTCCGTCGTGGTCATCACGTAGGCGGCACCGCCGTCGGAGATGAGACAACAGTCCTCGACGCGCAGAGGGTCGACGAGCATTGGGCGCTCGAGGTACTCCTCGAGAGTCAGTGTCTTGTCGTGCAGGACGGCGCCCGGATGGAGGTTGGCGTGGCGCCGACACGCGACAGCGATCGCGCCCAGCTGCTCGGGCGTGGTTCCAAACTCACTCATGTGTCGTCGTGCGATCGTCGCGAAGTAGACGGGCTGCGGAAACCAGCCGAAGGGAACCTCGAGGTTTGCCTTCAAGGGGTCCTGGGCGTGAAGCGCCCCAGGGCCGCCAAACATGTTGGATCGCTCGGTCGCCCAGGCGACCGAGAAGACGTTGACGATGTGACGCGCCTTTCCACTGCGCAGCGCGCGCCCTGCCTTCTCGGGCGCGGTTGCGGCCCAGACCATTCCGCCTCCGGCACCAGACGACCAGATTTCGTGCCGCGTGCCGAAATGGCGATGAAACGCGGCTGCGTCGAACGCCTCCGGCATGCCGCCGCTGAAGAGGATCCCGTCGATGTCCGAGGGCTGCAGCCCCGCGTCTGCCACCGCTCGCTCGACCGCCTGGCCGGCGATCTGTTGGGCGGATCGCCCCGACGCCTTGGTGTGATCGGCCTCACCGACTCCGACGATGGCAACGTCGCCCGTCAACGGCTCGAGCTCACTGGCGGCTCCCCAATCTGCGGCGTCGGAGTGAGCTGCTGAGTGGGTTCCTGGTTGGGAGGGGGTGATGTGGGTGCGTTTCAGCATCGCTGAACTTCGAGCGAGATCCCCATCATCTCTAGCCTAGCTCTCGGCTTCGAGCCGTGATCACGGGCGCCTCGCAGAGACGATCCAGCTCGCCGAGCCCATCCGCACGCTGCCGTCGACAGCGATGGGTTCAATGGCGCGGCGAAGCGCATCCGCGGCACGCGCGCGTGTGGCCGCATCGGCCTCTGCCAGCGCGCGGCCCGAAGGCCCGATTTTCTGCAGGAATTCGACTGCTCCTTCGAGACTGCCACCACCCACGGCGAGATCGCGCTCGAGTGCTTCCACCGCGATGTCCGAGAATCCGGCCTGCGCGAGGATGTCTTCCACCCGCGCAGCATCGGCCAGCGAGAAGGGTCCGGGCGCTCCCGGGGTCGGCGTGGGGAGCTCGACCAGGTCGGCCACGGCCTGAAGCGGCACGGAAACCCAGGGATTCTCTCGCGCCGCCTGCCAACACACGAACGTCAAACGCCCAGTAGGTTTCAGTCCTGCGGCGAGGTTTGCGAACGCCGCGATGGGATCGGCAAAGAACATCACGCCGAAGCGCGAGAAGATCAGGTCGGCCAGCTGCTCGAATTTGTGGGTCTGGACGTCCGCTTGTTCGAAGGCCAGGTTGGACAGCCCTTGCGATTGGGCGCGCTCGCGAGCGCGCGCCAGCATCGGGGCCGACAGGTCGAGCCCGGTGACGGAGCCACCGGTGCCAACCCGGCGGGCGAGTTCGAGAGTCGTCTGGCCGCACCCGCAGCCCACATCGACGACGCGCTCCCCCTCCCCGACTCGAGCACGCTCGAGCGCCGCGAGACCGAGCGGCTCGATCTGCCGATCGATCGACTCCTGGGCGGCGACCCATTTTTCACCGGAAGCCTCGTTCCAATATTGAATCTGCTCGGCGTTCGGTCCGCTGGCGGCGAGGGGGGGCATGGGATTCTCCGGCTCTGGCTTCGCCGTTCAGCGGCGCAGCGGGCGGGAGTCTAACTCTCGCTCGGTGCCTTCCCCGAATCCCCTCAGGCTGGGTCGGCGTCCAGCTGCCAGCGCCCGCGGCGGGTCGGCGCGGCGAGGGAGATCTCCAGTGCCGCCAGGAAATGTTGGCGCGGCCATTCGGTGGCGCCGAAGCGCGCCAGGTGGTCGGTATAGACCTGGCAGTCGATCAGGTCGAACTCCCAACGCACGAGCTGTGCGGCCAGGGTGGCGAAGGCGACCTTCGAGGCGTTCGAACGCAGCGCGAACATCGACTCGCCGAAGAAGCAGCCGCCGAGCGAGACCCCGTAGAGGCCACCCACCAGCTCCTGGCCGAGCCAGGCTTCAGCGGAGTGGGCGTAGCCGAGTGCGAAGAGCTGCTGATATGCGCCGATCATGTCCTCGGTGATCCAGGTGCCATCGCCCTGGCTGCGCGGAGCCCGCGCACAGGCGTGAATCACCGCCTCGAATGCGGTGTCCAGCCGGATCTCGAACGGCGGCGCGAGCAGCATTCGGCGCAGGCTGCGAGAAACGCGCAGCTGCGACGGATGAAGCGCCATCCGGGGATCGGGACTGTGCCAGAGGATCGGAAGACCCTCTTCGTACCACGGAAAGATCCCCGACGCATACGCCAGCAGCAGACGCTCCGGTGCCAAGTTCCCACCCACCGCGAGCAATCCGCTCGGCTCGGCCTCCTCCGGGTGAGGGAAGTGCAGCTCGGTCGTCAGCTGGTGGATGGGTGACATTCCTGCAGGTGCCGCGGATCCGGTCTCGAAAACGGTGGGCGGGCAGTGGCTCGTGTGAAATCGATCGCGCGGCCTGCGCCAAATCTCAACTGGCGGCCTCCGGTGCCGCGAGCAGCCCCTTCCCGGGAACGTGGTTGACCTCCAGCCGGATCCCATCGGGGTCTTCGAACAGCACCGAGTAATAGCCCGGAGCGTACGAGCCCTCCTCGGGCGGGCGAATGATGGTCGCGCCGCCGTTTCGAACGAACTCGAAGACGGCATCCACATCGGAGCGCTCGCGCGCCCGAAAACATACGTGATGCAAGCCGACGCGTCGCTGCACGAACCGTTCATTCGCGTGGGTTTCATCGGCTCGCATGATGCCCACCGCCGTTCGTCCGCCCACGCAATAGAGCATGCCGTCACCCTCGATGACGGGCTTGAGGCCGAGGAACCGAAGTAGCTCTGCGTAGAAGGGCCGACAGCGCTCGAAGTCGCTGACCGTCAACATCAAATGGGCAATGCCGTTGATCTCCATGGCTCCTCCCGGTAGCCGCCAGGCCTTGGGCTCGGCGGCGCGGGCTCTGCAACGTGGCGCCCGCACAGTCATTGGACCGCGCCTCAAGGTACTGGCGGGAAGCCCCAGACTCTACGGCGGTTGGGGGCGCTGGTGTCGAATCGCTTTCGCCTCCCCTCCTCTATACTCGCGCCCCGCCGGGCCGTCGCGATCCGGCGCATCGTTTCAGAGCGCAGTAATTCGGAGGAGGAGTCCGCCCATGATTCTCGATCGCTTCCGAATGGACGGCAGGGTGGCCATCGTGACGGGTGCCGGCCGAGGAATCGGTGAGGGTGCCGCCATGGCGATGGCCGAGATGGGAGCCGATCTGGTCGTCGCCGCGCGCACGACCGAACAGATCGAGGCCGTGGCCGAACGCGTCCGCGGACTCGGACGCCGAGCGCTCGCGGTCCCGTGTGACGTCAACGAACGCTCTCAGATCGAAGCGGTCGTGAGCCGAACCATGGAGGAATTTGGCCGCATCGACGTGCTCGTCAACAACGCGGGGGGCTCGCCGCCGATGCCCGCCCTGCGCACCAGCGAGAAGATGTTCGAGGCCGCTCTGCGCTTCAACGTGACGAGCGCGTTTCTGATGAGTCGCTTGGTGATCCCGCACATGCAGGAAGGGCACGGCGGGTCGATCGTCAACATTTCCTCCGCCGCCGGGCGGCTGCCCCAGGCCCAGTTCGTCGCCTACGGGACGGCCAAGGCCGCCCTCTCGTTCATGACCCGCCAGCTGGCAGCCGAATTCGCACCGCTGGTGCGGGTCAACGCCGTTGCGGTGGGCGCCACGGCCACATCCTCGCTGCTTCCGTTCCTGAACGACGACACCCGCGCCGCCATGGAGCAGCGGACTCCCATGCGGCGGATCGGAACGGTCGAGGATATTTCGATTGCCGTGCTCTATCTCGCCTCGGCGGCCTCGAGCTGGGTCACCGGAAAGGTGCTCGAGGTGGATGGCGGTACGGAGTCCACGAACTGGCCATTCGATTGATGCTGGGTGGCAGGCTCGAGCTCGACCTGCCGCGCCCGAGGGCGGGCGCCGGCCTTGGCGGGCGCCGCCCAGGGTTCGTGTCGCTACTCGTCTTGGTCCTCGCCTGCAGTGAGTCGAGCGCGCCGCCCGCTCCGGTGCCGGAAGGGGCGGGGCAAGAGCTCGCTGCGACCCCGCTCGTCGTGTTGGCCGGAAACCAGCTCGCCAATCCCGGCTTCGAGGGGGGAAGTCAGGGCTGGCTCAGGACGAACGATGGCCTTGGCTTCGAGATCGTGACGGACAAGACCCACTCCGGCCGGGCAGCCGCGCGGATCGGACTCTCGTGGCAGCCCGGCCAGCCCGAGCAGGCCGTCCGGGTCATGGGCCCCTCTCAGGAAATCTCCCCCACTCGATTCCCAGATCTCCTGGCGGGTTGGTACCGCGTGGACCGATGGGAGAACGCCTCCGAGCAGACTGACCTCACGCTGGAAGTGGCGCTGATCGTCGTGGGCGATCCGCGCACGCGCTCGATCGTCACTCCCGAAGATCCGGACCGCTACCCGAAGCTCGACAACTACCAGCTCCGGTATCAGCTCGCGGGGTCTCCAGAGTCACCGATCGTGACGGTCAATGGGCGGCCGAAGCTAGTCGGGACCAGTTCGCCAGAGCTCAGTCGCTGGGTGCGTTTCGAGCTTCCGGTCAAGACCGACTTCCAGGAGCTCTGGGGGACCTTGCCCGCCGGCTACGACCACCTGCGCATCTATTTCGATGCGCGTTTCGACGACAAAGAGGCTGGGGCGGCCGTGAGGGCAGAGGTCTTCTTCGATGATCTCTTTTTCGGCTTCGAGGACGTCCCCGGATCGTGAGCTGCCCGCCTGGGGCGCTTGCGGTGTCCTATAACGCGATCGACCTACCGTTGGTTGTCCCCCATCCCGCCGGGGGCGAGCCGCCGCGTACGCACGGAGCCTGGGGAGCGCCAAGTGACGAGTCGCCGGATCGTTGACCCGCGCAGCGCCGGCCTGATCGGTCTGGCCCTGCTGCTGGCGATGATCGCCTATCGCCCACTCGTGGAGTTCGCCAGCCAGCGGAGCCTGGATCGCGAGATCGAGGTCATGCTGTTCAGCACGACGGCCACCGGGCCGCCGATCGTGCTGCTGCTGGCTGGCTGGCTCCTCTACCGCCGTTGGCCCCGGCTCCGGGCGCTCCCACGCCAGACTTCACTAGGCCCAGCCATCGCCCTCCTGACGCCGTGCCTGCTGCTCTACGCGTGGGGGACGCATACCGGAGACCGAAACCTCTTTGTGGTCGCCCTGATGCTCAACCTCCTGGGTTTCGGATTGCTGTTGTGGGGCAAACCCGGCCTGCGGCCCCTGTCTCTGCCCGTTGGTTTCCTGGTCTTCGCTCTGTCGACGCCCCCTCCACTGCTCAATCAGATCCTCTGGAATCTCCAGATCTGGACGACTGAATACACGGGTTTTCTGCTGAGCAGCCTTGGGATGTCGCACCTCATCAGCGGCGAGCAGATCATCCGGGCAGACCAGAACTTCGCAATCATCGAGTCCTGCAGCGGCCTGCGCTCCGTCGAGTCGCTGACGATGTTGACTCTGCTGATGGTCGACCTGTTTCGACGGCACGGCCTCCACGCGGTGCTGCTGACGATCTTGGCACCCGTAGTTGCCTTTGGGTTGAACGGCTTCCGGGCGCTCACGCTGATCATGAATCCACACTCCGAGATCGTTGCAATCCACAACCTGCAGGGGGTCTCGATTCTGTTGGCGGGGCTGGTGGCGATCTATCTGATCGATGGGGCCCTCGAGCGCCTCCTGGGCGGTCGCGACGGCGGGAGAGGCGCTGGTTCGGATGCCATCCGCCCCTCCCCCTCGGGCCACCAGGGGCTGCTGATCGGAAACGCGGTGCTCGCCGTGCTGGTGATCCTGTCGGTGGCCCTACCGCGCTGGGAGCCCCCCTCGCGGGGCTCACTACCGTTTCCCGATTCGCAGATTCCCAAGCAGGTGGGTGAGTGGAAGTCCAGCCCGGTCGAAACGGATCGGCAGTTCATGGGGATCGTCGGCTTCCGGGCCTGGGTCGACCGCCGCTACGAACGGCGCGGCGAAGCGATCCGCCTGTTTGCGGGGGTGGGGGGGCACGAAAAACGCTCCGTGAGCCCGTTCTCTCCCAAGACGGGCCTGCCGGGGAGCGGCTGGTGGGTCGAGGCGTCGAGCGAGCTGACTCTGGAGCCCGATGGTCGCAGGGTTCGCGCGCGGATCGTGCGGTGGGGCAAGGGCGCGCGGCGCAAGCTGGTGTTGGACTGGAACGAGGGCACCCGAGGCCTGCCCGACGAAGTTGCCCGCGCTGCACTGGGGCTGAACACCAGCTTCTGGGAACGGCCCCGTGAAGGGGTCGCCCTTCGCCTGAGCACACGGCTTCGGGATTCGACGGAACGGGTCCACCAGGTGGCCGAGGCGCGTCTGCGCGGGTTCTACTCCGCCATCCGCCCCAGACTCGATCAGCTCGGCTACCCGCGGGGGTAGTACAGCCGGGGCGGAAAAGATTTTCCCGATGTAGGAAAGAGCATTCTCCCCGGAGCTATCCTGCCCCGGAGGTAATCCAAACAAAATCCAGTAGTTAGGTGGTATCCCTCGTCTGGCATCAGGTTTGCAGTATTCGGCAGCAGCGCGTAAGCGGGGGGGCTTCACGGTCCGCCGGAAGTCGCTTGGGCAGCTGGGCACATAGGGAAATGGCAGGAGAGACTTCGACTGTGATCGCAACAGATTTCTCGGGAGTCAAGCCACATTTGGGCTGGACATCTTGGGGTGGTTTCGGCTCTAATGAGGCCAGTTCGGAGCAAGTGAATTGATGGTCGAGGAAGGAAACCTGAGATGGTCGGCGCGACCCACGAGGAGAGCACAATGAAGTTGACAGTTTTCGCAGCATCGCTCGCGTTTTTGCTGTGGGGCGCAGCGCCCGTATTCGCGGGACCGCCCGGGTGTGTAGGACCGGATTCGGACGGTGACCTCATCGACGACTGCGCGGACAACTGCAGCGACG
>CAXMOC010000288.1:0-1731 GCA_964194865.1 uncultured Opitutales bacterium
CGCGTGGATCGGCATCGTGGCGTCGGGAATCACCTATCGAGAAGTTCGCGAGGCGTTGCTGCGCTTGGGGCTGGAAAGCGATGCCGCCATAGAGCGCGCCGGCATCCGTTTGCTGAAGCTACAGATGCCGCTTCCCTTCAATCCCGTGACGCTGCGCCGATTCGCCCGCGGCCTCCACGAGCTGCTGGTGATCGAGGAGAAAGAGGGGAACATCGAGTCTCTTGTGAAGGACGCACTCTACAACCACGTCGAGCATCCGCTGGTGATCGGGAAGTTCGACGAACAAAACCGGCCGCTACTTCCCGGTCACGGAAGTCTGTGCGCCGACGACGTCCTTCCGGTGCTGCGTCGGCGTCTCGTAGCTCGGCTCGGAGACCAGATCAGCCCGGAACCGCCCGCCCGGCAACCGGACGCCGTGCCCCTCAGCGTACGGCGCACACCGTTCTACTGCTCGGGCTGCCCCCACAACCGGAGCACCCGGGTTCCGGAGGGTGCGCTCGTGGGTGCTGGCATCGGCTGTCACACGATGGCGATGTTGATGGACCCGCGCCGCGTGGGCGACATCGCTGGATTGACCTGCATGGGCAACGAGGGCACCCAGTGGATCGGGATGTCGGAGTTCGTGGAGAGACGTCACCTGATCCAGAACCTCGGCGACGGCACCTATTTTCACAGCGGGCAGCTCGCGATCCAGGCCGCGATCGCGGCCGGGGTCCACATGACCTACAAGCTGTTGTGGAACGAAGCTGTCGCCATGACAGGGGGGCAGCACGCCCAGGGGCGAACTTCGATCGCCGCCGTCGTGCTGACGCTGCGAGCCCAGGGTGTCGCCGCGGTGCTCGTCACATCCGACGATGTCAGTCGGACACGCGGTGACGGCCTTCCCCGCGACGTCGAGGTCTGGGATCGCACACGACTGCTGGAAGCCCAGCAGCGGCTCGCGGAAATCAAGGGCGTGACCGTCCTCATCCACGATCAAGCCTGCGCGGCCGAGACCCGCAGGGCGCGTAGGCGCAACCTCGCCCCGACTCCCAATCTGCGCATCGCGATCAATCCGCGCATCTGCGAGGGCTGCGGCGATTGCGGGAGGGTGAGCGGCTGCCTGTCGGTGCAGCCCCTCGACACACCTTTCGGGCGCAAGACGACCATCGACGCGACCAGCTGCAACCTGGACCTCTCCTGCCTCGAGGGCGACTGCCCTTCGTTCATGACGGTCTCGGAGCCGCCCGCCTGGCAGCAGGCGCTTCGACGCGCCTGGCGACGGCGGCTGCAACCCGATCTGGAAGTGTCCGTCACGAAGAGCGAGATTCCGGAACCCCCTTCCAACCTTCCGGAGCCTGTTCTCGTCGTCTCCTCGGACGACTTCGCGGTGCGGATCACGGGTATCGGCGGCACCGGGGTCGTCACGGTGACACAGGTCCTGGGAACCGCCGCTGGCTTCGACGGCTACGAGGTCCGCGGTCTCGATCAGATCGGCCTGTCCCAAAAGGCGGGGCCGGTCGTCGGCGACCTGCGTCTGGGCCGAGAACGCCCCGCCCAAACCAACCGACTCGGGCGCGGCCAGGCCGATCTGATCCTGGCATTCGACGCACTGGGCGCAGCCTCTCCGAGCGGCCTGTTCGCCGCGGACCCCGACAAGACCGCAGTCGTCGGGTCGATTACCGCAACACCGACGGGCGCGATGATCACGCAACCGGGGCTCGAGCTGCCCAGCGCCGCCGAGCTGTGCGA
>CAXMOC010000289.1:0-6687 GCA_964194865.1 uncultured Opitutales bacterium
CGTAGAGAGACTATTCCCAGGCCTTACAAAGACGCTGGCAACAAGGGGAGCAATCCCCACAGTGGGCGGTCGCGACTTCCATTTCTTCCAACCACAAGGCTTGTCCTATAGCTTGGGATCCTTTGTGCCGGATCCCACTGACGGCCCCCTGTTCTACATCCAGACTCGTGTGCTCCTGGATTTTTGCATCCGCGAGCGTGTCGAAGAGATTCCGAATGTCCAGGTCGAGTACGAAACCACCGTTAGAAACCCGATCTGCCAATCGGATCGCATTGTTGGCGTGGTTGCCGAGCACGCCAAGGAGCAGAGGCAGATTGACGCAGATCTCGTCATCGACGCTGCTGGGCGAGGTAGTCGCATGCAGCAATGGCTAACACAGACGGGTTGTCAGGTACCTGACGAATCTGTGGTCAACTGTGATTTCGCCTACACCAGCGTATTCGTGAGCCCCAACGACTTCGATGCATTCGATGGTTCCGGCTTCTTCGTATTCCCAGATCCGGACGGTAAACACCCATTGCGCGGCTCGGCACTCGTCAAGATGGAAAACGGGATATGGCTTGCCTCCTGTGGCGGTCGACATGGTGATTACCCGCCGCGAGATTGGGAGGGCATGCTGCAATGGCTTCGGACACAGAGCAACCGGAAAGTTCTCGACCTGATCGCGGATGCTAAACCGGTCGCAGATCCTGCCCATTTCCGATTTCCGAGCGGGCGTCGTCGCCACTACGAAAGACTGCCCACCTTTCCCAATGGCATCATTCCAGTCGGTGATGCCATTTGCCATTACAACCCCTTGTATGGCCAAGGCATGTCCGCGTCGGCGAGACAAGCCCAACAACTCGCGAGTGTGCTCGCCAGAAGAGCTGAATCAGGCAGCGGTCTAGATGGCGTAGCCCTTGAATTCTTTCCATTGGCTTTCGAAGAAACCAGGGCGCCCTGGCTATTTGCCTGCCTCGCCGATTTTCAGAGCCCCATGTGCACTGGCGACTTCCCGTCAGAAGAGGCTGCTGCGATCGAAATGTTGGTGTACCTCAGCGGAGTGGCTCAGCAAGACGCTGCAGCAATGGAACTGCTCAACCAAGTCGGCGGATTGCACAAGCCCCTATCAGCGATTCTTGCACCGGAGTGGATCGCCAGGAAAGACCAGCACACATCACAAATCCGTTGATACGTCCACTAGCGTCCACCGGCGTACGTTTGTTCCGCGGCCGTCGAGTCGGCTCACTCACAGGTATCGAAACGCAGCGTGATGGTCTGAGGGCCGGGTCCGTCCCCGAACATGCCGAGCAGGCCGCCGAGTCGCTGCACGGCGTATTTCTCCTGGCGCAGGTCGAAGGTCCGGCGGTTCGCGACGGGATCGTCCACGATTCGGGGAACCACACAGCGTGTCACCCCAGCGCGCAGCCGCTCGACCTTCGCGCCGTCGAGAGCGTGTTGGTCCGCCTTCGAGCGAGGCATCGAAACCCACTCGGCCCCTTCGTGGTCGACGATCCACAGACGCAGGTCCGCATCTTCGGCGTAGAGGACCACGACCTCTTCGAGCTCTGCGAGGGCGCCGTAAAGCGCGAAGAACAGCACGATCGGCGATGCGGCGAGGGCAATCACGCGAGCGAACGTCGGGATGCCACGTGCAAGCACTACGCCCGAGATCGCGAAGCACAGCAGACCGCCCGCCAGACCCCGACCGGGGATTCCGTACGGCCCCGCATGCTGGAGCGGAATCAAGAACGCGGCGAGCCCGGCGATCCCGGTCAGAAGCGCCACGAGCGTCGTCGCGATGGACCGCGGCTTCGTCCCGGCCATCAGTGGTTCCACCACGGACGGTCGGAGAACGCCCGCAGATCGATCTCGTGGGTCCAGGCCGAACGATGCTGTTGGGAGAGGTGGTAGTAGGTTTCTGCGATCTCCGTGGGCACGAGCAGCCCATCGTGTTCCATCCCGCGGGTCTCGCGCAGCTGTTGGAACCGCTCCGGCCCGAGCATCTTGCCGAGCGTATCGGGAGCATCGACCGCACCGTCGATAATGATGTGGGCGACGTGGATACCCTTGGGCGCAAACTCCGCGTTCAGCGTCTGGCAGAGCATGCGCCGGCCGCCCATCGCGGCCGCGTGCGAGTGCTGGCCCGCGTTTCCGCGCACCGCGGCCGTGGCGGAGGTCACGAGGATCGTGCCTTTGCCCCTCTTCTCCATCTGGGGACACACCGACGTCGCGGCGCGGAACAGCCCGAAGGTCGCGAGCCGCCAGCCCATCTCGAACGCCTTGTAAGGCGTCTCCGCAAGCGATCGATCGCCGATCTGCGCGCCGAGGTTGAAGAGCACGACCTCGATCGGGCCGATCTCCGCTTCGATGGCGGCGACCCGGTCTTCGATGCTGTCGGGCTCCACGGCGTTGAGCAGGAAGCCGGTCGCCGACCCGCCTTCCCCCTCGATGCCCTCCACGAGCTTGCGCAGCCCGTCCTCGTCGCTGCGCCGACAGAGGACGGCGTGGTAGCCCTCTCGGGCGAATCGCGTGCCGACCGTGCCTCCGATGCCGGCACCGGCGCCGATGACCAGACAGACAGGTTTCATTTCGGGGGCCTCCAGGATGGGTGGGCGCTCGGGGAAGACGGGAGCGTACACCGGGTGACCCGGCTTCGGCATTGCGCGACTCGCACGGTTCTCCAACACACCGGGCATCACTTCCGCCGCACGCCGCGCCCGGGTCAAGGCAACCTCAGCGGCAAGCCGACGCTCGGGCTCGAGCTGGTTCTGGTGAGCCCGAAGACGCCCTCTGGCGCCCAGGCGTTCGAGACTGGGCGGACTTCATCCACATCCGCCACATCGCCGCCGCCAGCGTCGAGGGGTTCACGATGATTACCCCCTACGAGAACGCGCGGAAGAATCCTTCCAGCGGATGACGCCCAGCACGATCAAGCGCCGCATCGGCAAGCCGGGCACCGAGTTGTTCGAACAATGGAAGGGGCCATGAGCAGCTGATGATCGATTACGTCAACACGTTCACGCGGGTCGGAGAGAAGCTCGCCCAGCCGGAGCGCGCCGAGTAGCGGACCCGACACGGTCGATCGGGCGCGCACCCCTGCGATCTGTCGACGCAGCCGCTGCGGGCCGCGGTACCTGGGTTCCAGAGATTTATCGCGCAAAATCAAGTTGTTACAAGTTTATACTGACATGCGTCCAAAATCATTGACAGGTGTCAGAAAGCGGCACATAGTGCTCCGTGAACCTCGGGCTCAGCCCGGTGGCATTCAGATGAGGTCACACCATTTCGACTCCCCCCACTCCCGTTGCCGACTTTCACCCCGAAGATGCGGCCTTCTACCAGGGCGATCCCGACACCGCGTTCGCAAGACTGCGGGCGGAGGATCCGCTCCACTGGCACGATGCCGGGCGCTTCTGGTGTGTCACCCGCCACGCCGATATTCAAGAAGTGGCGCGCCGACCGCGCCTCTTCTCTTCAGCGCGTGGGACACAACTCTTCGAAGTGTTACAGGGCGGGCCTCAGGCGGCCGATCGGTCCGATGTCCCCGAGAACATCATTCGCATGGACCCACCCCGGCACAACCTTCATCGCAAGCTCGTGATGGGCTCGTTCACCCCAGCCCGCATTGCCGCCATGGAGCCGTTCGTGCGCGCGATTGCGAAGCGCAGCCTCGACGCGATCGATCCACGCGGGCCCATCGACTTCGTCGAGCAGGTGGCCGTGCCGACGCCGATGTTCGTGATCGCCGACATGCTCGGCGTACCCGAGGAGGACTACTCCCACTTCAGACGCTGGTCTGACGCGATCGTCGAGGCGGGCGCCGGCGTGGTCGGTCCCGAGACGGCATCGGCTGTGGGGGAGCTCATCACCTACATCGCGCAGGTTGCGCAAGAGCGCCGCCGCGCACCGAAGGACGACCTCATCTCGCTGCTGCTCGCCGCTGACGTAGAGGGTGAGAAGCTGACGGACGGCGAGGTCGGCATGTTCTGCTTGACACTGCTCGTCGCGGGCAACGAGACGACGCGCAACCTCGTGTCGGGCGGCGCGCTCGCGCTCATGCGCAATCCCGATCAGCAAGAGGCGTTGATCGCGGATCCGGCGCTTCTCGCCAACGCGGTGGAAGAGATGCTCCGCTACGTTTCGCCGATTCGGAACTTCGCGCGCATCGCGACGCAGGACACGGAGCTCCACGGCCGCCAGGTGCGCAAGGACGACTACCTCGTGTTCTTCTACAGCTCCGCGAACCGCGATGAGGAGGTTTTCGGGCCCGACGCGGACTCTTTCGACATCTGTCGCGAGACGGCTCGGCGCCACATCGCGTTCGGCTTCGGGGAGCACCTCTGCCTCGGCGCGTCACTTGCGCGCCTCGAAGGCCGCGTGATGTTCGAGGAGCTGTTCGCGCGCTGGCCGCACTTCGCGCTCGCGGGCGATCCGGAGCCTTTGATGTCGAGCCTCATGAATGGCTACGTCCACATGCCGGTGACCCTCGAGCCGTGAGCACCGCTGCCTCCCCCTTCGATCGAACTGGCGCACGCGAGCAGAAGCGTCAGCGAACGCGTGCACGACTCTACGGGGAGGCGCTCGCCGAGTTCTCGCGGGTGGGCTTCGGTGCGGCGAGCGTGGCGGAGATCGCCCGAGCGGCGGGCGTCTCGCGGCCGGCTTTCTACTTCCACTTCCCTACGAAAGAGCACGTCCTCCTCGAGCTGCAGTGGCACCATGAGCGATCGCTCGTCGACACACTCGACGGCTGCGAGACGCTGGCCGACACACTGATGACCCTCGCGGACGAGGTCGTTACAGGCCTTGAAAGCATCGAGGGCCCGGGCCTGGCGCGCGACATGATGTTGATCTATGCGCGCCGGCCGGAGTGGTTGCCGCTCGACGAACAGCCGTACCCACTGGCTCGCCTGATCGAGAAACGTTTTGTCGAATCGGCGGCGCGGGGCGAGCTGCGGCAGGGTCTCGACCCCGCGACTGCGCCGCTCCTCGCTCTCACCGCCATGTTCGGCTACCTGATCGCCTCACCCGAGACCCCCGACCGGCGACGGGACTTGCGCACGATGTTCTCGCTGTACTTGCGGGACCCGACCACAGCGGCCTGATCTCCGGCGCGGCGTCAGCCCCGCGTAGACTTCGCGGCATTCCCCTCCCTACGCCAGACGCAGCACTCCACAGCTCTCCAGCCCGGAACAGAGAGAGTTACCTGGTGGCCCAGGGGAGAATCGAACTGCCGACACCTTGATTTTCAGGCCGCGCCTTCGACCGTGGACCGACCGACGTTGGGGTTGGCGGGATGCAACGCGCCGTCAAGATTCAGATTTCGAGGAGGCACCCGTGTAGCCAGTCGATAGGCTACACGGGTGCCAGCTCCGCTCTCCGCATGGGAGCCAACACGATGTAGAATCCTTCCGAACGTCGGGGCTTGACAGTGGCCCCCACATAAAAGGCGGCAGCGACAACACCCTGGATCTCTTCGTGCCCCAGGAATCCCTTTCCGAAGCTATCGATAGGCTCGTAAAGCGTGGCTTTCGCCACAGCCTGTGCGCACAACACGGTCGTCTACAGGATCTCGAAACGGGCAAGACCTATGAGCCGGAACTTCTCCGAATCGAGGAGACCCTCCGGTTCGAAGGCGACTCTGACCCCGACGAGCAAGCTGTCCTGTTCGCACTCCGATCGCCGGCAGGCGATGCTCTCGGCACCTATTCCGTAGTCTACGGTCCAGCGACGCCTCCAGACGACGCCAACGTCGTAATTCGGCTCGGCGGCAAGTCATAGTCTGATCGACGATGCCGCCAGTATGAAGATCCGAAATGAATCGCATCTCGATATTCGATCCGCCTGGCAGTCCGCGATGGCTCCCGCTCTTCAACACGCTCGCGGCGATTTCGGCCCTTCTTCTCTTGGCCTGCGACCCCAGCTCTTTCTCCACCGGTCCGTCCGCCACCTGCACAGAGTCGGGTGCACGATGTCAGCTTCCGGAAGGTCCGCTCGGCGTCTGTGAGCGGTCGCAATGTCTGCCGGGGGCAACGCCACCGTGCTTCCAATGCACTCCGCAGCATTAGCCACGATGCCCCGGCTTGAATGCCCTATCAACCGTTCTCGATCCGTCGGCGCGGTACTGCAATGACAGCCTGAGGTTCTAGGTCACGCCCAGCTTGGCGCGCGCGTCCCCGAGCATCGCCACCAGTGCCGTTCGAGCCTCTCCCCTCGTCGAGATCTGTTCGGCGAACGCCACACGGATAGGCCGCGGTCCGTCGGGCGTCACGGCTGACATCTCAAAGCCATAGCGATCGATCCCGGTCATCGTAACCGTGGTGAACTCTGTAGCTCGCGAGAACGCGCGACAATAAAGCGGCAACGCGTCCGCATGATCCTCGTTCATATGCGCAAGGATCCCTTCTGCAAACGGAGCCACCGGATCCGACTGTGCGGCGAGCCAATCCCCGACACCGACCCACGACATGCGCCCGTACCCGCCGATGTACCGAACGGCCGCCACCTCTAGCCGCCAAAAGTTAAAATCCACAAAGTCAGCGTAATACCCGGCATTCGGATGGCGCTCTAGATAGGTGGCCCGGGCAGTTTCGGGGTCGGCCACGAGGGTGCAATCGCCGACCAGGGTGACCCTGGAATTGGCCAGGGGATCGTCCGCCCCTCCCTGTGCCATCAGTAGCGACGCCCGGGCATCCGCGCGCAGATTCT
>CAXMOC010000290.1:0-4281 GCA_964194865.1 uncultured Opitutales bacterium
GGAAGCCGCTTCGGCGAGAAGCTCGCGCGACCCATCTCGATCGTCGCCCGGATCACATCTCCGCTCCCAGAGAGCTCCAGCTCCGCGGCTACGACGCCACCCCTTGTGTCGATCCGAAACGCAGTCCGCCGGGTGCGGCGCGTTGCGAAGAGGTAGCAGGCGAAGATTCGCAGGCCGTTACCGGAGCGCTCCGCCTCGCTGCCGTCCGGATTGAAGATTCGCAGTCCGAAATCAGCCCGACGGGTCGAACACGGCGCGAGCACACCGTCGGCGCCAACTCCACGCCGGCGGTCGCAGAGCAGACGAATCCGACGCGGTGTGAGTCGGAAGTCCAGCTCTTCGCGGTCTACAACCAGGTAGTCGTTGCCGAGACAGTGGGCCTTGAAGAAGCCGTTACGCATTCGGGCTCAGTCGCCCGCCCCTGGCAGCAAGATTGTCTCGATGTCGCGCAAGAGGATCTCGTAATCGAGCATGCTGGTGGTGTAGATGTTGCGAATCCCGAGATCCGAGTCGATCAGGAAGACCTTGGCGATGTGACGGATGATCCCCAAGGATTCGCCGTCGTCCGCTGCGACCAGAGGGAGCGCATCTTGTCCGAAGTCTTCGAGCACTGGATCGATTTTCGCCCGTGATTCAGCGGTGAGAAAGCGCCACTCGCCGCTCGGATCGAGGTGGCTGCGAAGCATCGCCAGACGCTCCGGAGTGTCGCGCTCGGGATCGAACGAGACGGTCACGAGCTGGACGCGATTCGCGAGGTCAGAGCGGACCGCAACCGCACGGTCGATCTTTCGCAGCGTCGCCAGCACCAACGGACAGCCCCCGGCATCCGGACAGCTCGCGTACACGAAGGACACGACAGCGCACTGACCGGGCTCGAGATCGAGTGCCGGGCGGGTCTCACCCGATTCGTCGAGGAGCTGATGGGGCGAGACCCGATCGATCACAGGCAGCTGGTAGCTACCCGGCCGTGGAAGCTCGTAGAGGCGCTCGGGTTCGGCTCCGAGAGAGGGCGCTGGGACGAGCCAGAGGACGGCCGCCCACAGCAGCAGGGCAGCCGTGCCCGTCAGGCCCGAGCTGCCCTTCAAGGACGCCCGCTGGTGTCTGCCCGAGCGACCCGTCCCTTGTAGAAGTCGATCTGGCCAAAGTTCATGATGTGCGGTCGCCCGAGCCCCTCGGCCCGGAAATCGATCTCGAAAGCGGGAGTGAGCTTGGCTCCATCCCAACCGAAGACCTTCAGGAACTGCGGGTCTTCGCCCGGCGTGCCGTCCCAGTTGCCCAGCAGCGAGGCCGTGAAGTAGAGGCGCTTGCCGTCCCAGGATTGGGAGACCATGTTGACCTGTGCGCCGATCTTCTGCTCGTAGACTTGATGTGGCTTGCGCGGCTCCGACACGTCAAACACGCGAAGCATTCCATCCATGAAGCTATCGACGAACAAGAAGCGATCGTCCGCAGAGATCGAGATGTCGACGGGCAGCGGCACCTTTGCCGGGTCGCCGATGTCCGCCAGCTCGACGGCCTCGAAACTTCCGTCGTCCTTGCGAAAGACACCCCACAGTTTCGAGGTGAGCGCGGTGGTGGTAAACGCGTAGTGATGTTCGGGGGCTAGCGCCCAGCGAATCTCGAGCGGAGCCCCTGGGACCTCGAGTGTCTGGAGCGGTTCGCGGGTGTGATAATCCCAGACGACCATCGTGTTGCCGAAGTTCTTCATCGCCTCGGCATCTCCGAGTAGATCGGGCAGGTTTCGCATATAGTTGTCGTGGCCGGTGAACGACGAGGTGAGCATCCGGTTGAGTTCCTTCTTCACCCGAATGTCGTAGCCGTAAACCGCGCCCTTCGGCATCCATACGGTGCGAATGAACTCGCCGTCGTTGTTGTACTCGACATAGGCGGTCTTGCCGCCTCCGTCCCGGTTCGACAGGGCGGTGATCAACATCCGTCCCGGCAGCGCGTAAAAGGTATGCGGTCCGACCACCCCCCCGGTCTTCTCCACGAAGTCGTCGATGGTCTTGATCAACGCGGGCTTGGCGGGATCGCTCGCCACGTCGAAGATGTAGATCATGCTGTCGTCGAGACCCCCCATCCACAGCTGGCGGCGGTCGTCCGTAAAGCCGCCGTGGTGGGCCTCGTGCCGACCTCCGACCGAGAGCGTCGCAACCACCTTGCCGTAGTCGGCGCGCGCCGGGTTGGCGCCCACCGTGACGAGCTTGTCGGAGCCATCACCCACGCCCTCGATGCCCAGGGTCCAGATGTAGACGAAGTCCTCCTGGCCCGTGATCTTGGGCAGGTAGGGAGATTGGCAGGTCTCATCCGCACTCGCGTACCCGGCGATCCCGATCGACGCGATGCATCCCGCGACGGCGGCCGACCGGACGCCGGTGGAAAACAAACTCTGAATCGACATCGGTTCCCCCTCCTCGATTGGCGTGGATTTTACCACCTCGCCGTCTCCCCGGTGCCGCTTCGGAGGGCCTTTTGTGGGTACGTGGGCAACCGGACGGGGAACATGACATGCTGGTGGAGTGCCCGAGCTGCCGGATATCGTGGTCTACATCGAATGCCTGGAAGCCCGCTGTCTCGGCCAAGCACTGACGGGCGTTCGGGTTTCCGGGCCGGCGCTGCTGCAAACCGTCGACCCGCCCATTTCCGAGGCCGCAGGCAAGCGGGTGGTGGGGTTCCGCCGCATCGGCAAGCGCATCGTGTTTGAGCTGGAGGACGATCTCTTCCTGCTGCTCCACCTGATGATCGCGGGACGTCTGCGCTGGCGACCGGCAGGCGCCAAGCTCTCCCGCAAGCTCGGCCTGGCCGCCTTCGACTTCGACCGCGGGACATTGCTCCTCACCGAGGCCAGCCCAAAGAAGCGCGCCTCGCTCTACCTCCTGCGCGGGCGAGAAGCGCTCGCAGACCACGACCCGGGGGGCCTCGAAGTGCTCGAGTCCGATGCGGAAGCCTTCGGCGAGCGGCTCCGCCTGGAAAACCATACGGTCAAGCGCGCCCTATGCGATCCCCACCTCTTTAGCGGGATCGGCAACGCCTACTCGGACGAGATCCTCCACCGCGCGCAGCTTTCACCCATCAAGTGGACGAGCAGGCTCGATCGCGACGAGATGCAGCGGCTCTACACCGCTTCCCGCGACGTCTTGGAAGAATGGACTGACCGGCTTCGCGCGCAGACTGGCGATGGATTTCCGGACAAGGTGACCGCCTTTCGTCCCGAGATGGCGGTCCACGGCAGGCACCGCAAGCCCTGTCCGGTGTGTGGAGCGCCGGTGCAACGCATCGTCTACGCGGCGAATGAAACCAATTACTGCGCTCGGTGTCAGACCGGGGGCAAGTTGCTCGCAGACCGGGCACTCTCGCAGCTGCTCAAGAAAGACTGGCCCCGCTCGCTCGAAGAGCTCGAGGCGCGCCGGAGCGGCATTCAGGAGTAGGTCCGAGCGCTACACTTCGTTCGATGGGATACCGGATTCTCGCCCTCGACATCGACGGAACCCTCCTCGACCCCTACGGAAACCTCACCAGCGGAGTACGCGAGGCGGTTACCGCCGCGCGCCGTCGCGGATTGCTGGTGATCCTCTGCACCGGCCGTCGCTTCCGAACGGCACTCCCCTGGGCGCGCGAGCTCGGCCTTTCGGGCGCCATCGTCGTGAACAACGGCGCCCTCGTCAAAGACATCGACTCGGGTAAAACGCTCCGCCACAACTACCTGGCGGCCGACGAATACCCGGAAGTCATCGGCTGCGTACGCCGCCACGGCTGTCCGTTGGTCTATGTCGACAGCTATCACGAGCAGGTCGACGTCATCACCGAGCGCGGCTCGAACGTGCATCCGTTTCAGCGCGAGTATCTGGCCGACAACGAGGAATACGTCCAGACCGTCGACGATTTGCACGAGCGAGAGCGACCCGACGTCATCATGGTGAGCACGATGGCCGACGAGGCAACGCTGCTGTCCCTGCGTGCAGAGGCGAACGCCGAGCTCGGCAGCCGGGTCCACACGCACATCCTGATCAACAAGAACTATCGGGGTGGAATTCTCGAGTTTCTCTCGCCCAAATCGGGGAAGTGGTCCGCGCTCCAGGCCTTCGCCGCACAGCTCCAGATCGGGGCTCAGGAGATCATCGCCGTCGGGGACGACAACAACGACATCGAGATGATCCGCCAGGCGGGCTTCGGGATGGCGATGGGGAACTCCAACCCCGAGGTCAAGGCCGCCGCCGATCGCGTCGTCCGCAGCAACGCAGAGGGCGGCGCTGTGGACGCGATCGAGAACGCCCTGTTGAT
>CAXMOC010000291.1:0-2668 GCA_964194865.1 uncultured Opitutales bacterium
CTTCAACATCCGAACCGACGGCGATGCAGCCCGATCGAGCTGTTATTTCATGGCGCCGATGGGGCGCGAGGAGCCGGATGGCAGTCAGACGATGACCACCAATGCCGGCTATTACCACGACGAGCTGGTGAGAACGCAGGCCGGCTGGCGCATCCAGGCTCGGGTCTGCGAGCAGACGATCATGACCGGCCTGCCGCAGGACTACGTGATCCCGCGCTGACGTCCGTTCCGGCAGCTCGGGGCCTTCTCCCCCCTGCTGACGCCGCGCACTCGTCGACTCGCGATATGACGAGACTTTTACATTCCTCGCGGACCGCTGGGCCGATTCCTTCCATAGACTCCCCCATCCACCCCCCCAGATGAGAGAGCGTGAAGCGTGCTGATCCGACGGCGCTCGCCGGCCGCCGAGATCACCCGGCCCGGCCCGCGCGGGTGATCCGCACACCAAGAGGGAATTGCAGTTCCCCTAGAAGGAATCGGGAGTTCGCCATGGTAGCGAGTTGGAAATTCGACATGAAAGCCCATCGCGAGCCCAGCAGCATCGAGGCAATCCGTCCGATCGCCGCCGCCCCCGATCGCCGGGGAACCATCTTGAAGTACAAGGCCGACCGCGGCCCGATCGCCTACGTGCTGGGAGTCTTCGCCCTCCGCCTGGCCCTCTGGACCCTGGCGACGCCCCTGATCTGCGCGCTCAGCGTGCTTCCGCTGACGCTGCTCGGCATGTTCATCGCCCCCATCAACCACCACCATCAGCACGTCAACTCGTTCCGCTCGGCCTGGCTGAACCGGCTCTACGAACTGGTGCTCAGTCTGCAGGCCGGCATCGGGCCCTATGGCTGGGTGCTGCATCACAATCTCGGGCATCACGCCAACTATCTGAATCAGCGTCCGCACCAAAGCCCCGACGAATCGCGTTGGACGCGAGCCGACGGCACACAAATGGGTCGCGTCGAGTACTCCATCGATCTGCTGCTGCATCATCAGATCGACATCGTCCGCGTGGGGCTGCGCCATCCGAAGGTATTCCGCCGCTTCCTGCTGATGCAGCTACCGCTGCTGGGCTTGATCGGCGTCGGGCTCTGGTTTCGCCCGCTGCAGACCGCGCTGGTGTTTCTACTGCCTGGTTTCCTCACGCTCTTCCACACCATCTGGGCCACCTACGAGCATCACGCGGGTTGTCCAGTAAATGACCACCTCGATGCCAGTCGCAACCGCGTCAATCGCGCCTACAACGTGCTGACCGGCAACCTCGGGCTGCACACCGCCCACCACAAACGCCCCGGCTTGCATTGGTCGCTCTTGCCCGAGCTGCACGAGAAGATCCGAGATCAGATTCCCGAGGAACAGATTCTCAAAAGTTTCTGGTAGTCACGCTTCCGGCTGGCCCGCACGGCAGCGGGTTCCCGACGGACAGCTCCGCGATTCCCTATCATCGGCGATCGCTGCGCAGGCCGTGACCCGCAGCCCGGGAGGTCCGCCGATGTCCGCGTCCGCTGAAGCATTTCGTTTGATCGATGACGGTCACGACGTGACCGTTGCAGCGGATGTCCGCGACGGTCGGGTCCTGATCGCCCCCGACGCTCTGAAGAGCGGGCTCGGGTGGGAGTTGAATCCCGAGGGTCTCTGCAAGGACGAGGTCTGCGTCCCGGTCCGCGACCGAGGCGCGCTCATCCCGAATGCCGAGGAGCACTCCGTCGACCTGGCGGCGTTTGCTTCGGCGCTGGGGCGACCGCTCGCCGTGGAGCCCGATGCGCGTGTCGCCGCCCTCGGCGTCGCAGCGGCGGAGCGCGCTTCGCAGCTCGCGACCCTGGAAGCCCCGGATTTCGAGCTGCCGGACCTCAGTGGAAAGATGCATCGCCTGTCGCAGCACCGGGGAAAGAAAGTCCTGCTCATCGCCTACGCGTCGTGGTGAGGCTGCCGCGAGGACCTGCCGGGCTGGCAGGCGTTGTACCAGGAGCTCGGCTCCGAAGGCTTCGTCCCGATTACCGTCGCACTCGACCGATGCGCCGATGATCCGCGGCCCTTCATCGAAGGCGCCGCGCCCGAGCACCCGAGCCTGATCGATACCGAGCACCGGATCGCGGAGCTCTACCACATCGTCAACGTGCCCACGATCATCTGGATCGACGAAGAGGGCCGCATCTGCCGTCCCCACGACCAGCAGTTCGGCACCGACACGTTCACCCAGTTTCATCACAAGCGTTCCGCGCCGTATCTCGAGATGATCCGCAGGTGGGTGCGCAATGGCGAAGGCGTCATCGTCGCGGGCGAAGCGAAGCAGCTCATGCTGCCGCCGAGTGACGAGAGCCAGGCCGCGCGTGCCGAGCGCACGCTCGCCTGGGCACTCCACGGCATGGGCGAGACCGAAGCCGCCGAGCGCCACTTCGTGCGCGCGGGCGAACTCGCACCCCTCGACTGGACGATCCGGCGCGGCTCGATGCCGATCCGCGGCATGAACCCCTTCGGCCCGGAGTTCTTCGAACTCGCCGCCGAGGGGATGGCCGTCTATCCAATGGACGCGATCACTCCGACTCGCGATGACGAGTTGGAATCACCCGGGAGCTGAATCCGATCGCCAGGACCTGGAACCCAGACCGAGCGCGATCGCATCCGCGTGCCAGCCCGAAGGTTGCAACGGCCAAAAAAGACTGGCCGTCACGCGGAACCG
>CAXMOC010000292.1:0-7875 GCA_964194865.1 uncultured Opitutales bacterium
AACTCCTAGCGCGACGCTCGCCCGCGCCGACGGCTTGGATAGAGATCCGACGCCACGTCCGGGCTGGCACGCCAGCGATGTGTGCACCAGAGCCACAACTCCGGATGGCGTCGCACGAGCCTGCCGATTGCCTCGTTGATCCGGCCCGTGAGCTCGGCGATGTCTGCTTGCCGGTCGCCGCCGCTGGGCAGCTCGAGCCTCGACTCCACCTCGATTCGGTGATGGTTGCCGGCGATCCGACGAGCGTGGGCCACGAGCACTGGGCAACGCACGCGCAGGGCCAGCGTAGCCGGTCCTGGGTTGGACCAGGCTGGCGTTCCCAGGAAGGGCACCAGAATGCCGCCGTGGCGCTTGGAAAGGTAGTGGTCCGCGAGTAGACCGACGGCTGCGTTGCGACGCAGGGCGCGCAGGATTGCCTGAGCGTTCTGAGCAAGAGGCGAAACTCCACCCAGACTACGGCGTCGCGTCACCATCTTGTCCAGAAAGGGGTTCGGCTGCGCACGTCCCACCGCAGTGAGCTCCGAGGCGGGCAACGCAACGCTCAGCGCTCGCGGGATCAACTCCCAATAGCCGTAGTGAGCGGTGACAACCAAGGCACCTCGGCCCTCGCCGAGGGCCTCCTCCAGGTGCTGGAGTCCGTGAAGGTCGGCCCGCGTCGTCACCTCGTGCGAAGACAGCGAAGGGAGGCGTGCCCATTCCGTGGCGCTTCGGCCGAGCTCCTCGAAGCTCCGGCGCAGTAGGTCCCCGCGTTCATTGTCGCTCCAACTCGGAAAAACGAGCTGAAGGTTGGCGCGCGCCAGCCGGCGGTAGTGACTATCGATCCCTGCGAAGCCGGAGCCCAGCGTGGCGCCGAGCGCCAGAGCCGAAGGTTCGGGCAGGATTCGCAGGCCAGCGGCTGCCGAGCCCATCGCGGCAGCCTCGATGCGCCACCGATACGGGTGCGCGTGGCGGGGGTCTCCTCCCCTCGTCTTCACGGCGGCTGTCATCCTTCCCAGGCGGACAACTGGCGTCAGGTCTTCTCGCCCAGCAACGCTTCGAGATCCGGCCAGTCGATTGCCGTTTGCGCCGCGAACGCGTTCAGCAGAAGTTCTCGATCGACATCGTCGTCGACGGCGCAGAACGCGTCGCGCGCCTTGCCCAGGGCGGCCCTGTCCGGGGCTACCGGTTGGTCGTCGCTGAGCGTTCCCTCGTCGTGCTCGAGCCCTAGCGCATCGAGCCACTCGATCAGAAGCTCTTTGCGACACTCGAGAAAGTAGATGGCCAGAATTTCCTCGGCGACTCCGTTGGCGGCCACACGAGAGAGCGCTCGTCGCACCGCCATGACTTGTTTCTCGAAGGGCTGGCGCTGAAAATAGACGGGCCGCGCGTTCATGGCCGCACTCGCCGCGATTAGGGCCTGCTTATACATCTGGGGAGCTTTTTCCGAGAGCCCGCTCATCAACGACTGCGCGCACTCCGGCGACATCGCGGCGAAGACCTGATAAGAGCGCATGTTCACTCCCGCTGAATCCATCGGTTTGTAGCCCGAGCACATCCCCGGGGCAATGCGATCGCACGAACTACGGTGGTGTCCAGACACCGATGCGATCGTCGTATACCGCGCCGAAATAGTAGCGTCCGCCAATTTCGGCAATCGAGGCCACTGCGCCGATCTCCCCTCCGTCGTGATGCAGGAGCTCCAGCGCTTGCAGCGATTGGGGATCGATTTCGAAGAGCGACCAGCCCGTGCGGCAGGGCCTTCGTCCAAAAACGCAGGGGAGCAACGCCAGCCCATCCGTATGGGTGATGGCGAGGATGGTCCCGCGCGCACTCCAAGCCAGATTGTCTGGATGCCCGCCGATCGTGATATCGCGCCGCTCCGACGCTGCGTCATCCGTCGACATCGCTGAGACTTCACCCGAACCCGTCTGGGCGAAGAACACCCGCCCACCGCCGGGTGACTGCAGCAATCCATTGGGGTTCGGACCGCCGGTGGCGGCGAGTCTTCGCCAGGGTTCCCCGGGTCTCTTCTCGAGCAGATCGCCCGTGACACCGCCGAGTCCCGCGACGACCGCGTAATAGGCTGCCGCCAAGCCTCGCCAAGCTGGCTGGAAGTTGGATACCAACACGGCACCGCCCACACCGAATACCACGTCGTTTCCGACGCTGTCGGGCGGCAAGCGTATACAGCCAACCCAACGAGCCGCCACGCCTGCGCCTGGACCCGAAAGTTCGAAGAATTCGATCGCTTCGCGCGCACCGTGAGCGACGACGGCGAGAGTGACCCCGCCACTTCGCCCCACAGCGGCGGTGATGCCGTGAGGTGCGAAACCGGCGTTCGGGGGATTGGCGCAGTCTGGATCGAACGGCGGTGTCAGCGGTCGACCCGCGCTCCGCTCGATGGTTTTCGTCGGCCACAGCAGCCGGGGCGTCGGGTTGGCTTCTCCGAGATCGATGAGCGCCAACGAACCTCCGCCAGGCCCATCTTGATGTTGCATCTGGCTGACGACCAGGATTCCGAGTGATGGAATCGCCTCGACGTCTTCGGGATTTCGCAACCCGCAGATCGAACCCAGCTCGCCGATCGGTGGGTTCGGATCGCATGGGCCTCGTGGTTCGCCCGCACAGGCCGCTGCGATGAGTGCCGCGGTTGCGATCCAACGGCGCCGCATCTAGGACGGGGCGGGCCGGGCCGACCACGCCGCACGCAACGCGAAGGCAACCGACAGAACCAGCCCAGCGGCGAGTGCTGAATGCAGCCCCGTGAGGTCGGCAGGGATCCCCATCAGCACGTTGGCAACCCCGACGCCGAGCTGCCCGACGCCGAGCGCGAATGCCGATGCGCCCACGGTTCGCAGGCGCGGTTCTCGCCGGACGACCCACGCTGTGATTCCCAGACACCCCACGAGCGCATAGGCGTTGAGCCGATGGAGCAGCTGCAAGCCAACGTTGCCGTTCCAGCTGGGGAACCATAGTCCAGCGTTGCAAGTCGGCCATTCTGTGCAGGCCAGCCCGGCATAGCGTGACGAAACCAGGCCGCCAAGGATCATCTGGAGCAGCAACAACAAGCCGACGCAGGTGATCCAGCGCCGGCCCGCATCCGAAGCTGCTGCCGCTGTGCCGCGGGCATCGACGCGATCACGGAGGGTGAGGGCGATGATCAGGACAGTGGCGGCGAATCCGTTGCCCAGGATCAGATGCGCGGTGACCGTCCACGGCGCCAGCTTGAGCCACACCGTGAGCGCCCCCAGCAGGATCTGTACCAGTAGCAGGGCAGCCGCGACGCTCAGTAGTTTGAACAGCGCGGCGTCGTGGCGCGCTGCCCTCCAGGCCAGCTTCCCCAGGGTGAGGAAGATCAGCGCCACAGCACCCGCGACGACGCGGTGCGTCCACTCGAACGCAATCTTCAGATCCATCCGCGGGACGAAGTCGCCAAAGCAAAGTGGCCAATCCGGACACGCGAGCCCGGCACCGTTGGCGCGAACGAGGGCGCCGAGCACGATCAAACCGAAGGTCAACATCACCAGTGCGCCAAAGCCGAGTGCCAGGCGCTCGATGGCTGGCGGGGAGAGGATCGCTTCCTCGTCGGTATTCTCGGACATCAGGTTCCCTCGGTCCGAAGGCGAATCGGCGGGTGCCAGCCACAAGCACGGGAGCCAACAACTCGCGCGCCGCGCTTCAGATGGCATCCCGTTTCGTCGATAATCCTGGCACCATGGTAGCAATGCCCGTCGACCAGCCTCGAAACGACGACCCGCGAAAGCTGCGAGGTCTTCTCAGCAAGGCTCTCGACCTGGCTGGAGATCACCAGCTGACGTCGGTGGTGGTGGGAATGTCGGGCCTCGCAGACGACTTGCTGTTTCCGGAGGTGGTGGATTTCGTCGGCAGCGCGCTGCGCGCCGATGACTCGATATTCCGGATGACCCGCAACCGAGCAATCTTCTTCATTGCAGATATCGACCCCACTCGTGCTGCGGAGATCATGGAGCGCGTCATCAATGGCTTCCGCGAGCGATTCGCACCCGCCGATCAGCCGGATCTGTCGCTCTCCTATTTCGAGGTCACACCGGGCATGAAGAACCTTACGCTCAAGGACATCCTTCCCGCGCTTTTTGCCCCGCCCCCGGAAAGCCACTAGACGCTCGTCAGTCCTGGCGCCTGGTAGGCCGCCGCCGGCGCGCCAGGGTTTCGAGTCTTGCTCTAGCTGGAATTTCGCCCCAGCTCGGCCTCCAGGGCTGTCTCGATTTCCGTGTGAGTGAACTCGAACCCGCCGTCGAGGGCGCGCCCGGCAACGCAGCGACGGCTTCCCAGCAGCTCGTCGCTGAGTTCCCCCAACGCAGCTCGCAGCGCGAAGCCGGGCACCGGTAGCAGAGCCGGCCGCCGCAGAGTCTTGGCGAGTGCGATCGTCAGCTCGCGGTTGCGAACCGGGTTGGGCGCCACCGCGTTGACCGGGCCGCGAAGCTCGGCGTTCTCCAGAATGGTGTGAATCAGTGCCACCACGTCATCGATCTGGATCCACGGAACCCACTGTTTGCCGCTTCCGATTCGACCCCCGAGGCCCAGACGAAAGGGCAGGGCCATCAGCGGCAGCGCCCCCCCGGCCCGGGCCAATACGATCCCGGTTCGCAGGGAGACTACGCGTAGGCCCGTCGCCGTCTCGGCGGCGGCCTCCCACTGCCGGCAGACATCGGCCAGGAACCCCGAGCCCGGCGAGGCAGATTCGTCGAGCAGCTCGTCGCCGCGCGAGCCGTAGAAGCCCACCGCCGAGGCGCAAATGAGGGTGGAGGGTCGATCCGAGGAGGGAGCCGCGCGAGCCGCTTCGGCGATCGATTGCGTGGAGTCGATCCGGCTCTCGAGTATGCGTCGCCGGCGCGCCGCCGTGAGAAGGCCTCCAAAGATCGGTTCACCGGCGAGATGAACGACCGACGCGCAGCCGGACAAGGCTCCGGCCGGGAGCTGCCTTCCGTTCCAACCGACCACCTCGATCCCGGGTGTGGTGGGATTCACGCTGGGGCTGCGGGTGAGCATGCGAACGCGCGACCCCGAGCGTCGAAGCGCTTCGATCAGCTTGGCGCCAATCAGGCCGGTACCGCCGGTGACGAGAATGAGATCTCCCACCTGGACTCCCGGCCCGCTAGCGGAGGAGGGCAGGCGCGAACGCCTCCAAGGTGGCGTTCACCTCGGCCGGGTTCGCGGTCAATGGAGCAATCACCGGCGTAGTAATGCCTGCTTCCACGAACGCGGCGACCTGCTCGCGACATTGCTGGGCGCTGCCGAGAATGGTGACGCGATCGACCAGATTGTCGGACATCGCGGCTGCGGTAGCTTTGCGGTCGCGGTGGCCAAACGCCTCCGCCACGGACTTCGCCTCGGATTCGAATCCGCACCAGGCAAAGAACTTGTTGTAGACGGGGGCCGCCACGTAGGAGCCGAAAGCCATCCGCACCAGGTTTCGCGCAGCGGGCACGTCATCGGTGACGGCGACCTGGAAGCGGCATACGACCTCGTCTGAGGACGCGTCGCGTCCCGCCTGGGTCGCACCGTCCCGGTAGGCGGCCAGGATCTGCGGAACGGCTGTGAGTGGAAAGAGATTGACGATGAGGCCGTCACCGATCTTGCCGGCGGTCTGGAGCATCTTCTCTCTCAGCGCGGCGAGGTAGATCGGGACCGGCTTCGAGGGCAGGCTTCCCAGCCGAAAGCCCCGCGACTGCAGGGTGTTGCCCTTGAAGTCCGTCTTCTCACCCGCGAGCGCTTGCCGCAGCACGGCAACCGAGTCTCGAACCCGCGTCACCGGCAGCTCGAACGGAACTCCGTTCCAGTCTCGGATGATCGCGTGGCTGGAGGAGCCGACGCCCAGAATGAATCGATTGTCGGAGAGCTGTGCCAGGGTTCCCGCGCCCATCGCGAGCACCGCGGGAGTTCGGTTGTAGACGGGCACGATGGCGGTCCCGATCGCAACGCGCTCGGTGGCTGTCGCGATGGCACCCGCCAAGGCGAATGAATCCGGGCCGTTGGTCTCCGCCAGCCAGATCGCATCGTAGCCCCACTCTCGCTCGGCGCGCCGCGCCAACGCGACGCACTGGCTCGCGTTGGCGAAGGGTACGGGGATCGAGATTGCGAGTTTTCCGAGGTTCATGCCGATTCCGCCGTTACCGCGGCGCCATCCGGAGGGCGCCGTCGAGGCGAATGGTTTCTCCGTTGAGCATCGGATTCTGCACGATGTGGCAGGCGAGGCCGGCATACTCGCTCGGATCGCCTAGGCGTGAAGGAAACGGAATGGTGGCTCCGAGTGCGTCGCGGGCGGGTTCGGGCATGCCCATCAGCATGGGTGTTGCGAATAGACCGGGCGCGATCGTGCAGCATCGGATGCCGTGTCGGGCCAGGTCCCGGGCGATCGGCAGGGTCATCCCGACCACACCGCCTTTCGAAGCGGAATAGGCCGCTTGTCCGATCTGGCCCTCGAAGGCTGCCACTGAAGCGGTGTTGACGATCGCTCCGCGCTCACCGCCCGAATCGGGCTCATTGTCCACCATGCGGGCGGCGGTCAAACGAATGACGTTGAAGCTACCGACCAGATTGACTTCGACGGTTCGCTTGAACACGTCGAGGTTGAACGGGGTGTTGTTCTTGCCGACCGTGCGCGCCGCGCTACCGATTCCCGCGCAGTTCACCAGCGCGCGAACCCCGCCGAATGCGGTCACGGCCTGGTCGAGCGCCGCGACTACCTGCTCCTCGCTCGTCACGTCGGTTTCGAAGAATCGGGCTCCGCCTCCGATTTCCGCTGCAATGGCTGCGCCGCGTGAGCGGGCCAGGTCCAGCAACCCGACGGACGCTCCGCGCTCCGCGAGTGCCCGCGCGGTCGCCTCCCCCAGGCCGGAGCCGCCACCGGTGACGATCGCTCCGATGCCCTCGATGTTCATGTCCCCTCCATCTCACGTCCAAGCGCATACATCATACTGAATACCCCCATGCGCTCCGGCGACTCATCGAACGGGCGGCGCGGATTGTGGCGAGGTTCATCCAGTCGCATTCGAGGCGGAACCCAAGCTCCCCCCTCAATCACCCGTGAGCGCAGCTGCGAGGCGTCGGCTCCAAGGTCCTGGCCGACCGTCACCGACCGGCTTTCCGTCGAGACGCGTGATGGGCCGGGCACCGCGGACGGCATTGACGGCAATGAGTTCCGATGCGTCCAGCAGCTCGCCTTTCGAAATGTCTCGCTCTTCGGCCTCCTCGATTCGCTCGAGCACCAGGGTTCGCGCGATTCCCGCGACCGCGCCGCTCGCAACCCTGGGTGTACAGAGCGAACCGCCGGACAGGGCGACGAAGAGGTTGCTGGAAGCCCCCTCGACAACCAGGCCGGATCCATCGAGCAGCACGGCTTCGTCCACCCCAGCCGCCCGCGCATCGTCGGCCGCCAAGGCCAATGTCAATCGGCTGGTGGTCTTTGGGCCGTCGGAGAAGGAGGCGCCTTGGTGGGTCAGGCTCACCAGTCTCGCAGACCACTCGGGACGGTCGATTCCGAGGCCGCGAACCGTCCCGACCAGGTGGATCGAACCATCGTCGGTCCGACTCGCCTGGAGTCGAACGATGCCGTCCCCTCCTGCGAAGGCCGCGTTCGCCAGCTCGCGCAGGGCGCGGAGAACCGTCGCGGCGTCCAGCTCGCCCAACCGCAGGGCACGCGCGCCGGCCTGCAGTCTCGCAACATGGCGATTTTCCCATTGCACCTGGCCCCTCGAGATGCGCGCGGTGGTGAAGCAGCCGCGCCCCTGAGAGAAGGCGCTGTCGTCGGCGCGAACCACGGCGCTCGAAGCGGGAACGATCGCACCATCGACCCAACAGAGTCGCTGGAACGGGTGGTCGGGTTGAGGGTCGGTAGCGGTCAGCGGTCTTGGATCG